>CADCMN010000031.1 GCA_902802575.1 uncultured Eubacteriales bacterium
ACCGCAGTGACTTCGTTGTGCTGCGCGAGCAGCACCGCGAGGGAGAGACCGACATAGCCGGTGCCGGCTACAGCGATATGAAAAGGATGATCGATTACGACTTTGTCTACGGATGGATTCTCAAAGACTTGATTAATGTCAAATTGCAGTACATCAGACAATGCCAGGAGTTGATCCACAGAAGGGATATACCTTTCCGTTTCGATACGCGAAAGCAAGGCGCGGTTGATGCCGGCGTCTTTAGCAAGTTGCTTCTGGGTCATTTTGAGAGATTTGCGCTGAGACGAAACGACCTGAGCAAGCCGGGATGCGGATAGTTTTTTCATAAAGGAGATCCTCCTGTCATCAAACTTGTATCTAGCTACCTAAGGTAACCAGAACTGCATAACTGTATTATAATTATATAATGGACGATTACAGAAAGCAATACGGATGTTACAATAATATGGGAGGGCAGAAAGAATTTTGGGAAAACATACGATGCTGTGTTTTTATTAGTAACATATCGTGAGGATTTTAAAAATCGAGATCCATGTCTAACTAGTTGCTTTTCGTTGTTCTACAGAGTGAGCCAAATAAAGAGAAGACAGCCGAATACTCTCGACTGTCTTTTTGCTTAGTTTTCTTCTAATCACAGCACCGATAGTCCGTTTCTAATCAGCGCGATACTCCTATATCCAGAAATCCCGGACATCGATTCAAAGGCTTCCTTGCTCGAATAACAGAGCGCTTCTTTTAAAAGCTTTATGCGACCGGTTCTTGCGTTCTCATACCCTACAACAACAGCATATGGTAAGCATGAACCGATAGGTGATTGGATCCTTTCAATTCCGCGCTCAAGCGCTTCGTTAACCTGTGCTTTGGTCGCATTCAGGGTATAGTAAGGAGAACGAGGAAGAGCGATTCCTCTTTCGCGTTTGTAGTCATTTAGTTTGACGACATTGCCGTTCATTGAACTATTATGCTTCCGAACAGGGGGCGATTTCGTCTTCCTTTATTGAACGCAGAACTCTGCCAATCAGGAAGACGCGCGTATCGCCATCGAAGCGCATGATGGGATAATCCGGATTCAAAGAATGCAGACCGTCCTCATGGTACTCCTTGATGAACAGTTCGTTGCCAACTATGAATGCGCCGATTTCGCCGAAACGAAGGCGCGGGCCATCGGGAATACGCTCTATAAGCACATAATCATCACTGTGAAACATCGGTTCCATACTATTACCATTCACCTTGAACACGCTGTCGGCGCGAGCAAGATCAAGTGAATCATAAAGGTAGAATGGCTCAATATCATATTCTAACTCAGATGGATCGCCAATACCTGCAGCCAGTGATTTTCCGTAGAGAGGAAGGTCTACAATCTTACGCTTAAGCTTTCGATTCTGCTTCTCCAGGAGCGTGTCTATCACAGTTGTGACAAACCCTTGATTATCTCCATTCAGTTCCCGGTAGGATTGAATCAGATTCTTTTCGTGTGTGGTCATTTGCAGCTTCGGAGCATCCATACCGAAGATCTCTGAAAACGTAATCCCGAGAATGTCGCATAAATCCGGAATCAGGCTGATATCCGGTCTGGCGCGTCCCTTCTCCCAATTTGTAACCGCATTGCCGGATACGCCAACCATAGCGCCGAGCTGTTTCTGTTCTAGTCCTTTCTTTTGTCTATAGTATCTTATCTTCTGACAAATGACAGGAATAGTTGAGGACTGAATGACAGCGCCTGTTTTCATATCAATCATTTCATGCTTAATCATGTGTTGCTCCTTGTGCTTCGATAACATACTTATATCACATAAATAATGTATTGTAAAGATACTGCGAAAAAAATCGACATCCTCAACAGACGAAACGGTTTGCGTTATCCTGATTATAGCTCTTTTATATGCCGAACCGGATTTTTCTTATGACGCTTTCTTGTGCGGGTCAAAGAAAGGAAGGTTCATGAATATGAGTATAGAATACGAAAGCATAGGTAAACGCATCAAGAAATTCCGGACGGAGAGGAATCTGTCTCAAGAAAAACTGGCTGAAATGATTAACACGACGAACAATCATATTAAAGTACAGCATGACAGTTCAGGAGTTCTTCAAAACCATGAAAAAGAAGGGATATGTCTTTGAGCAGCGCGGCAGTTTTCTGCGCATTAAGGCAAGCGGTTCAAAGCGGTTTATGCGTCTTCGGTCATTGGGACCGGGATACTCGGAGGAATCCATAAAACAGAGAATCCTGCGGCACCGATACCCGGAGATCGAACCGCGAGAACCGAAGAAGCCGAAGAAGTACGTTCGTATACAGGGAAATTTCCGCTTATCCAAGGTCACATGGAAAGGGTTGCGGGCACTGTATTTCTTCTATGTGCGGAAACTGCGGGAAGCAAAAAGTCATCCGAAGCAGTGTTACCCGTTCGTCCTGAAAGAGGATTTGCGGCATCTTGATGCGCTCTCGGAGCAGTCCAAATTCCTGTTCCGGTACAAACTCGACACCGGCGAGCAAGTACAGGCATTACAGAAAACGCTCTCTGATAAGCTTTCCGATCTGCAATCCGAGCGTAAGGAACTGAATAACGAACGCCGCAGAACCGGCACAACGGAGGAGCGCAAAACCGAGATCGAAGATCGGCTGAAAGCACTTTCCGAAACCGGGAAGCAGCTTCGCAGGGATTTGAAACTGTGTGCGGACGTACTGTTGCGATCCGTGGAGATCGAGGAAAAGAGACGAACCATGCAGCAAGAACGATTGGCGCAGAAACCTACCGAGAAAGGAAAGAGCCGAAATGTGAGGAGACGGGACTATGAACGGTGACACAATCGAAATCTTCTTCACGGTTGAGCCGATCATGGATGCAGTATTGAATGTTGCGGATTTATCTCCGCCGATTATAAAAATATCTCACGTTTTCGGTTGCAAAAACGCGCAGGATGAACTATTCGTTAAAGTGACGAAAAATCGAAAGGAGAAACAACCATGAACATTACGTACAGACAAGAGGGCGATTACCAACTTCCGAACCTCGTTATGGACCCGCAGCCGGAGGGCGAGATCGGCTTCTGGGGTTGGCGGCGCAAGCGGTTTCTTAGGGAACGCCGCAAGGGCACCTACAACGCCATGCTGATGAAAGGCACGCTGACGCAGCATCTGATCGATACGAACGAAGCCGCGCTCGACATGATGGAAACGCTCGTGAAGCAGATGGCAGCTGCCGAGGGCGTGACCGAAGACCTGAAACGCCGCGATCAGATGGCGTGGGTGGGAGCTATGAACAACATCCGCAATCGCGCTGACGAGATCGTGCGCGCCGAGTTGATCGAGGTATAGTATGGCACGGGCAAAGAAACGCGAGGACAAGCGGTACGAAAAGAAGATCACTGTCGGACGGAACTTTGACGGCTCCCTGAACCGGATCAGCGTCTATGCCGCAACGCAAAAGGAACTGGAAAGCAAGGTTGCGGAGGTCAAGGTACAGATCGAGCAGGGCATTTATCTGAGCTCGGATACGGCACTGTTCGGGAAGATCGCCGAGAACTGGATCGAGCATTTCAAGCCGACGATCAGAGAAAAGATGCGGCTTCGGTACAAAGGCATCATCCGGGGAAAGCTGCAGCCGCTTGCCGAAATGCGGGTGCGTGATCTGCGCCCGATGCATCTGCAGGTCATCATCAACGAAATGGCAAAGGACGGTTACGCGCAGAAATCCATGCAGATGGTGAAGCAGACGGCGTCGCAGATTCTCGATCTCGCCATGCAAAACGACCTCGTTTATCGGAACGTGTTCGAGAAGATCAAAGTCCCGCACGTTGACGCGGAGGAGCGGCAGCCGATCACCGAGGAGCAACGTGAACTGATCCTGAACACATGGGAGGGACATCGCATGGGCGTACCGGCGCTGATTATGCTGTACTGCGGGCTGCGCCGCGGAGAGATGCTCGCGCTTTTATGGACCGACATCGACTTCAAGGCAAAAACGCTTTCGGTCAGTAAGGCGGCGGACATGCCTACGAACGCAACGACGGTGAAGAAACCGAAAACAAAGGCGGGCACGCGCATCGTTCCGATTCCGGATGCGATCATGCCCGCTCTGCTAAAGGCGAGAAGGGAAGCAATCTCGATGTATGTATGCCCGGCGATGCGCACGGGGGACATCATGAGCGCACAGGCGTACACGGAGGCGTGGAGCAGCTATATGCACTATCTGAACCTTTGCGCCGGCGGTCGGGACAAGGTGCGGACAAAGAACGAAAACGGAAAGGTCTGCTTCATCCCTGCGGTGCAGGCGATGGAACCGTTCACCGCGCATCAACTGCGTCACTCCTATGCGACCATGCTCTACGACGCGGATGTGGACGTCAAGACGGCGCAGAAGCTGCTCGGGCACGCGGATTTCTCCGTCACGATGAAGATCTATACGCATCTATCCACGGAAAAGGAAAGCGCGGGGATCGAAAAACTGAATCAGCACGTCACGGAGCATCTCGGCAACAGAATCGAAGTTCTTGCGAACGAGCGGTAATGCAGCCCATGAACAGAACGGCAGCGCATCGGGTAACCGGTGCGCTGCTTCTGTGTTTGGAGGTCAAGAAAACATATAAGATAACATACAAGATATGGAAAGATAGAATAATCAACAAAGATAACATACAAGATAACAGATAAGATGTTGCACAATGTACAACAACATGGTATAATCAAACAGAAAGCGAGGTACATCGTATGCAACCTTATTCACCACCATTTTCGATCACGAACCGAATGCTGTCTTTGGTGGCGGAGATCGCTGAAAAGACCGGTCGTATCACAAGCTATCGATCTTTTGAGACAAAGCCGTACCTTAGGCGCAACAATCGGATTCGTTCGATTCATTCCTCTCTTGCGATTGAAGCAAACTCTTTGTCGATAGACGAGGTGAAAAGTGTCATAAACGGCAGAGTCGTGATCGGCCCGGAGAAGGAGATTCAAGAGGTTAAGAACGCTTATCGCGCGTATGACATGCTTGGCGCATTTGATCCGTTTTCCTTACGCGACCTTCAAAAGCTGCACGGCGTTATGACCTATTTGACGGTGCAGGAATCCGGTATATTCCGCACACACAACGAAGGTGTATTTAATGGGGATCGGTGTATCTTTATGGCACCGCCGCCTGAACTTGTTCCGGAGCAAATGCAGGCGCTGTTTGCGTGGATGCAGGCAGAAAAGGAGACAGTCCATCCGCTGATCCTTTCATCGATCTTTCATTATGAGTTCGTGTTTATCCATCCGTTCTCGGACGGTAACGGGCGTATGGCACGACTTTGGCAGACGGCGCTACTGTCGGAATGGAATCTCGTTTTTCGGTATCTACCGATTGAAAGCCAGATTCACAAATTCCAGGACGATTACTATGCGGCGATCGCCGCTTGCCATACGGCAGGGAATTCCGACACCTTCATTGTGTTCATGCTGCAGATGATCAATCATACATTGGATTGGGCATTGGAGCAGATCACGGAAAAAGATGCGTATCTGCCGGAAGCGATGCAGAAACTTTTGGATATCATGGAGTTTGACACACCGTATACTGCCAGGCAGCTAATGCTTAACCTGCATCTGAAATCAAAAGCGAGTTTCCGCACACACTATCTTCTTCCGGCACTGGAAAAAGGATTGATCGTGATGGGCATCCCGGACAAGCCGACCAGTCGAAATCAGACGTATATCAAAAAATAGCGGATTGGAGAAGGCGAGGTAGTTTCAAATGTTGGATTTGCAAAACAGACTGGAACAAGCGAGGACTATTGCGGAACAGTTGCTGCAAAGCAAAATGTATTCGTTTCAGGGGTTAAAGCCTTCCATGATGGAAAGTGTACCGGGCGTCTATGCGATTTATGATCGTGATACCGGCGCAACGCTGTACGTAGGCAGAACAAAAAGCATCCGCCGTCGCCTTTACACGAACCACTTAATGGGACCGGAAGCAAACGCTCGCCTGAAAAAGTATTTGCTGAACGATGATCGGCGTCCGGAGGTTTCCACACTGGATGAAGCGAAGAAGTATTTGCAAGAGCACTGCGATTTCCAGTATATCCGCGTGGATGACATGACGGTACGAGGGCAGGTAGAGGGACTGTTGAGCTATCTTCTGGACGTTACCTACATCCATGAAGAACATTAGGGTCAATCTGCTTCCATAAAAGATAAGCAAATACGCTTTGAATACGGCGGGGATCGGAACTCGATCTACCGCCATTTTTATGCATAAAATTTTGAAAACAACGGGCGACGAACGGCACCTCCAAAAAGCCGGTGTCGTCAAAGTGTCGTCAAAGTGTCGTCAAAACCCCAAAATTGACGGCTTGCGAAAGAGCCAAAAAGGAAAAATGCCCTAAATTAGGGCACTTTTTTGGTTGCGGGGGCAGGACTTGAACCTGCGGCCTCCGGGTTATGAGCCCGACGAGCTACCGACTGCTCTACCCCGCGACGAATAACTTCCCTGAGGAAGCATAAAGGAGTATATCAGCAATCGGCGGGTTTGTCAAGAGGCGAATCAGGGGAAAATGAGGGAAAACGGGACGAATCGCTGCTGCTTGAAAAAGAGCGCCGGGCGCGGTATACTGCTGGGCAGAGGAAGGGGGGAGAGCCATGGAGTTTGGCATGCCGACGCTGATCGAGAATAGGACGCTGGAGGACAACGCGGCCCTGTGCGCCGAGCTGGGCCTGAGCTTCGTGGAGCTCAACATGAACTTCCCGGAGTACCAGGCGGCGCGGCTGGAGCGGACCAGCGAGCTGCTGCGGCTGGGGGAGCGGGCGGGGATCTTTTTTACCATCCATCTGGACGAAAATCTGAATATCGCGGACTTCAATCCCCTGGTGGCAGAGGCGTACCGGGAGACCGTGCGGCGGACCGTGGCGGCGGCCCAGGCGCTGCTGCCTCTCAGGGACCGGTTCGGGGACCCGGAGCAGCCCCTGACGGTGAACATGCACATGCACCACGGCATCCACATCACCCTCCCGGATGGGAAGGTGCAGATGTACGATCGGGACTTCGACACCTATATGGCGTCCTTCGCCGCCTTTCGCGCCCTGTGCGAGGAATGGATCGGCGATAGCCCCCTGCGCATCGCCATCGAGAACACGGACGGCTTTCGCGATTACGAGCGGCGGGCCATCGAGTACCTGCTCCAAAGCCCCGTTTTCGGCCTGACCTGGGACATCGGCCACTCCAAGGCCACGGGGGAGCGGGACGTGCCCTTTCTCCTCGAACACGAGGATAGGTTGATCCACTTCCATATCCACGACGGCACCGAGACTCCGCCCCGGAACCACCTCGCTTTGGGCGATGGCGACATCGACCTCCCGGCCCGCCTGGCCCTGGCCCGGCGCTTAGGCGCCCGCTGCGTTCTGGAGACCAAGACCGTGGAGGCATTGAGACGGTCCATGGGGTGGCTGTCGTCCCATCAACAGCAGCATAAAACAGGATATTGAGAGCCACGCGAGGCTGATATAAAAAGCAGGGACGTTGCTCCCTGCTTTGGAATATAGTTCAGTGAACCATCTTATACAGCGCAATTTTGATTTCTAACAAAGCAAATCCACCTTTCCACGGCATCGCCAGGGGGGGTCATTTTTCCTGCAGTTTCTTTAAATAGCCGCAAATCAGCTTCTCCGCATCCGTGGCGGGAACCAAGATGTCTGGGAGAAAACCGCGCCCTTCCTGGAAGTATTCTTCATCCGGGAATATGCTGACCATAGTGCCCATGGCAATGGGGATATGACTATACGTCAAGGGGACGGAAGAATAGGTCTTGCCGTTCTCGAAAATACCAGCGGTTGCATCGCCGACAAACAGGACGTTTTCCACATTATGGCCATAATCGACAAACCATTCCGCAGCAGACGCTGTGCCCTTAGACGTCAGCACGATCAGCATACGATCCGGATTATCCATAAATTCATCCGGCACCGCGTCCAGGAGCACATGGCTGCTGTCAATGGCCTGCAACCTTTTTTCCAGCATGTTTATTTCAGAAGAGGATAGGCCTCCATATTTATCTTTCTGATATAGAAGAGTTTTCAAAGCAGCAAAATACACGGAACACCTGTTTCCACTGGTCACGTGACCTGTGTAGCTGTCGAACCACGCAAGCACATCCCATCCCCGACCGCCGCCATGCATTCTGAGATCGACAACCATGGAGGGGGAAAAGCGATAGGCATCCAAAAAGTCCATCATCAGCTTTGTTTGCTTCGTTTTGTCGAACTTTGTGTGTAGTAGAACAGGAATACCCTGGGTCTCGTGAACGCCCGCTTCGACAAGAGAGGAGAAGGGAGGCCGGTAATCCACAAAACCGTCCAACGCCTGGGTGCTGTCGTCGCTGTAGACGATGTGCAGCGTATCCGCCGGTTCTGTCTCGACGCCGTTGGATCTCTTTTCTTCCCTTTCCAGAAACGGGATCGAAACCTGGACCACAGGGTAGTAGACCAGCCGATAGTCGTCGGACAGGGAAAGGCGGAACAGGGCATCCAGCTTTGGGAAACCGTCCACGCTCTTTACTTCTTTTCCGTTTTCCAGGTTGACGTATTTTCCGTCGATCTTTCCAAAGGCGACCTCCCGATAGAAGGCGGTATACGTTCTATACGGGGCAGGCCATCTTTCGCCAATATAGAAATGCCTGTCATTGATGAAGGACAGATGTTCCAGCAAAAGAGTACAGAACGCTTGCGTATCCATTTCTCCTGCGCTGGAAACTGCCTCCTTGATCTCTGCGAGGACCGCGTCTAATTTCTCGTCGCCGCCATAATAATCATATAAAGAGTAATATTTGCGCAGATTGTACATCAGCACATAGGCGTCCCGTTTCATCTGTCCCACGGACAGATACCCCGCCGTTTTCGGGCCCTCAGGTATCTCCAAAATGAAGTCTCGGGGCTCCCTGTCCGGCGCATATTTTGCTTTGAATGCTTCCTGATCAAACACCGGCTTGGTGATCGCTTTATGATTAGCGTTGATCTCAGCTAAGACCTCGTCGAAGGACAAATGATACTCCACTGCCTCTTCGTTGCTGCTTGGCTGCTTGGCTTGTGTTCCGGAGCATGCCGAACACAGAATAGAGAGCGAAAAAAGTAAGACTATGATCGTTAGCACAATCGACACATTCTTCTTCATTCTCCTTACCTCGCTTTCCGTTATTAGTTCAGTGCTCACTTTCAGGAAACAAAAAAGTGTGCAGTCCCAAGGGAGCCACACACCGAAAAACGCATAACTCCGCTTGTTGCTACACAAACTTCTGACTCACATCACACAAGATGGATGCCAAATTGGAGGACGCGTTTTTGCCATAGGCAGAAAACGCACCCAAATTGTGCGGTGAGGATATGAAGTTCGTGTAGCGTGATTATCATACCATATCAATCCTCTTTTTTCAATAACGCTTTACGCTTCTTCTTTATCTCCTGGCGGTTTTATGCTACAATATCCCTATCACTTGGGAGGCTTTACCGATGGATAAAATGAGCATGGAGGAGCTGGGCTTCTTCCTCTATATGGAGGAGATGGAGCGCCGGCAGCAGGAAGAGGAGCAGGCGGCTCAGGACGGCGAGGAAGGCGATACGGATGACGAATAGCACAAAGCGGGATATGGCAGCGGAAAGCCGGGAGAGGTAAAACGATATGCTGGAAAAGATGGGGGCGTTTTTCGACGCTCGCCTGCAGGGGTATGAGGATCATCAGCTGACGAGCATCCAGTCGGCCCGGGAATTCTATCCCTTTACGGCCGGCTGCCTGCCGCAGAGGGATGGCGCGAAGATTTTGGATTTAGGCTGCGGCACCGGGTTGGAGCTGGGGTACTATTTCGAGACCGTCCCCGCGGCAGAGGCCACGGGCATCGACCTGGCGCCGGGGATGCTGGACGCCCTGCGCCGCAAGTTCCCCGACAGGTCGCTGACCCTGGTCCGAGGCTCCTATTTCGACGTTCCGCTGGGCGAGGGCGCCTTCGACGCCGCCGTGTCTGTGGAGTCGCTGCATCATTTCACCCAGGAGGAGAAGGTCCCCTTATATGAAAAAGTCCGCAAGGCGCTGAAGCCGGGCGGGTACTTTATCCTGACGGACTATTTTGCCGCGTCCGACCAGGAGGAGCGGTTCCGCCGCTCGGAGTACCTTCGCCTCAAAGCGGAGCAGGGCATCCGGGACGACGGGCTGTATCACTACGATACCCCCTTGACCGTCCAGCACGAAAGGGAGGCTTTGCTGTCCGCCGGCTTTTCCTCCGTCTGTGTTTTGGGAAGCTGGGGCCCCACCCATACGCTGAAAGCCCAAAGATAAACGCCGGTTTTGGGCACAGATTTTCCTGGATTGTGAACGCTTTGTATATTCGGTTGGGGACGGTTGACTTTCGACACAAACCATAATAAAGTGATATCAGGAGGATAGCTCATGAATGTGTTGTTCTTTCTGAAGCCGAAGCAGGAGGTGTGCGTGCTGCACAAGGGGTATACCCTGCGGCAGGGCGTCGAGAAGCTCCGGCAGTATGGATTTGCGGCGGTCCCCGTCATCGACGAGGAGGGGAAGTATTGCGGCATCGTCACCGAAGGCGACCTTTTGCGGCAGGTGCTCCAGCATGAAAGCAAGGCGGAATGGGAGCAGATACCCCTTCGGGAGGCCATGCGGACGGACGTGAAGAAGCCTGTGAACGTGATGGCGGACATGGATGAACTGCTGCAGCTGGCCATGACCCAGAACTTCGTGCCCGTGGTGGACGATCGGGGCATGTTCATCGGCATCGTCACCCGGCAGGACATCATCCGCTATTTCGCTCGGGAGTATCGAGCGTTGGAACAGCAGAAGGCGGAGGGCTGAACATGGCCATACAGGGCATAGATCAGCCCACCTATATCCAAATCAACGAGACTTTGCGGCTGCGCCGGTACGATGGCACAGCCGATTTTGCGCTTGCCTGGTATCAGGACCCCGAGCTCGTCTATCTGGTGGACGGGGTGAAGAAGCCCTACGACCGGGAGACGCTGTACAACATGTACAATTACCTGGACCGGCACGGGGAACTGTATTTCATCGAAGCCAGGGCGGGGGACGGCTTCGTGCCCATCGGGGACGTGGCCTTCTCCGGGACGGACCTGCCCATCGTCATCGGCGTGCCGGAATACCGGGGCCGGGGCGTGGGGCGGCAGGTGATCCGAGCGCTGATGGACCGGGGCCGGCAGTTGGGCTGCCGCACCCTGGGCGTGCGGGAGATCTATGATTTCAACGACGCCTCCATCCGCTGCTTCACGGCCTGCGGCTTCAAACCCGTGGAGCGAACGGACAAGGGCTGGCGATACGAAGCGACGTTATGATCGGAGGGGACAGCGATGGCGTGGGTGTTCATGGATCTGGAGATGAAGCCGGTGGACAAGCAGTTCCGCCGCCAGCGGGATATCTGTCGGCAGGAGGTCATCGAGTTCGGGGCGGTGAAGCTGGGGGAGGACATGGCCGAGACCGACAGCTTCCGGGCCCTGGTGAAGCCCGTCTATGGGGAGATCCCGCCCCGGTACGCCAACCTTACCGGCATCACCAACGACATGGTGGCGGACGCCGCGGATTTCGAAACGGTCCTCAGGGCCTTTGACGCCTGGTGCGGGGACGCGGAGACGGTCTACGCCTGGAGCGGCAGCGATCTCGATCAGCTGCGGGGCGAGGTGAAGATGAAGAGCATCGACTTTCCCCTGGACCGGCTGGCGGGGAAGTGGGCCGACTTTCAGAAGATATTCACCCGGGCCGTGGGATTGAAGCGGGAGCTGTCATTGGAGCAGGCGGTGAACATCGCCGACATCAGTTTTGAGGGCCACCAGCACGACGCCCTCTGGGACGCCCGGAACACCGCCGAGCTCTTCCGCATCTATCGGGACGAAGGGCGTTTCAACGCCGTCATCGGCCCCCTGCGGGAGGCGGTGAACCCCAGGAAGCAGATCTCCTTCACCCTGGCCGACGCCCTGGGCGATGCCCTCAAAGGGCTGAAATTACCGGAAGAATGAAGCACGTGATCCACATCTTCGGGGCCTCGGGCTCCGGCACCAGCACCCTGGGGCGGGCCCTGGCGGAACGGACCGGCTTTCGGCGCATGGACACCGACGACTACTACTGGCTGCCGGCGGAGCCCATGTACACATTGAAGCGGCCCGTTTCGGAGCGGCTGGCCCTGATGGAACGGGACCTGGACGACTGCGGCGGCGCGGTCCTATCCGGCTCCCTGGCGAGCTGGGGCGACCCGCTGATTCCCCGGTTCACTTTGGCGGTGCGGCTGGTCGTGCCGTCAGAGGTGCGCATGGCGCGGCTCCGGCAGCGGGAGTACGCCCGCTACGGCGCGCGCATCCTTCCCGGCGGGGATATGTACGAGCAGAGCCGGGCGTTCCTCGATTGGGCCGCCCAGTACGACGACGGCAAGCCGCCCATTCGGAGCCGGGCCCTCCACGACCTCTGGCAGCAACAGCTCTCCTGCCCCCTGCTCACCCTGGACGGCACCCGGCCGGTGGAGGAGCTGGCGGAAGCGGTGCTGAAAGCCCTATAGACAACATCAGCGAAGGCCGCGACGGGTCTTCGCTTTTTTGCGGAATGGGAAGGAGGGCGTCTCCCGCTAAAACTTGTATGTTTCGTCCTCCTCGCGGGTCTTCTGACAGTATTTGCAGGTATACTCCCGGGTGACGGACCGGGTGTCCCCATACTGATCGCTGGTGCGGCGGGTCAGTACCCACTCGTGGGCGTTATAGGTGCGGCAATATACCTTTCGTACCTCCGGGAGGGTGATGCGGCGGAAGGCGGCGGCGCACAGGGTGCGTTCGCTTCGATCGTCAAAGCGTTCCGCCAGGGTGCAGAGGGTTTCCTGGGCGTCCACAAGGTTGACCGCTGCTTCCCGGACGGACAGATCCAGCTTTCGATCCAAGGCCAGGGTGTCCAATCGGCAGCCCAGTTTCATGAGCTGTTTGACCAAGGCGTAGGGCGCGCCGCCCTGCAAGTTTGTTCCGGCGATCCGGTACAAGGTCTTGGGATCGTTGATCTGCTCGATCACGAAGGCTTGGCCTTTGCCCCATTCCATGCTGTCCCGAAAGGTTTTCAGCAGCTCCTTCGGCACATCATAGAAAGCGGCCTCGATCCTGTCTTCGGGATCCTCCAGCCTGTTGATCGCGGCGATGCGCTGCGCCGGCGTCGGCGACTTCCCGGCGATCCGCTTGAGGAGACGCTGGCTGCGGCATCGCTCGATCCGGGCGATGGCCTTGCTCTCGTCCTTTCCCTTCCAAAATGCTGAAAACAGTCCCATGGGCACACGCTCCCTTCCGGTATGGATGTTCGATGGCAGATGCTGAACTGTCAGTTGTTGTTCTCCCTCTCCGCTGCCTTTTTGGCCAGGTCGTTGGTGTCGATGGCCCCGCGGAAGACCACGAAGGTGTCGAAGAGATACTCGGTGACGAAATTCAGCACCATGTTGATGAGGGTCACCAGATACTCGTTCCAGCCCACGGTGTCCGTGAGATACTTTTCCAACAGGGTGGACAGCGGCGTGAACACCGCGTAGTAGGCCGCCACCTTCAGCATGGCTATGGGCACGTTGTTGGCGGCGCGGAAGGTGAAGCGTCGGTTCAGGGTGAAGTTCCAGATCACGGAGAGGACCAGGGCGATGAGGTAGGACGCCCAGTAGGGGAGATGAGCCAGCTCATTGAGCAAGGTGAAGCTCAAAATCTGGATGACGCCTGCCGAGATGGAGAACAGCAGGAATTTCAACGAGCGCATAAGCTCCTTTTTGCGTTGGGATTGCATACGATACCTCCTGTATACACGCTCAGGGCAAGGGCTCCTCAGGCGCGTTTGCCTCGGGCACATAGACGTGTAAAGCCTGTTTGTGGTTGACGATCTTCACCAGACGATCTCCGCCGTGATATTCCCCGTCCAGCGTCCAGTCCATGGGATTGTTCGCTTCGATGGTGATCTCGCTGGCGTGGAGGAAGGTGATCTGCTGGGAGATGAAATCCCCGGAGAGGACGGAGTAGACCGCGTCCCCCAGCTCCGGCAGGGTCTTCAAATTTTCGATGAGCACCACCTCGAACTTCCCGTCGTCGGTGACGACGGATCCCTCGGGCAGGCTGATGACGCCGGACACGGTGACGTTGTTGGTGACGGCGCCGAAGATATAATCCCCCTCATAGGTTTGCCCGTTGGCGGTGATCTTCAGATGCTCCGCCTTGATTCGGGGCAGCTCCCGCATCACGTCCAGAAAATAAGCGGGACGGCCGAGGGCATTCTTGAGATCCTGGGGCGTGGCGTAGGAGGTGGCGATGAAGGCCCCGAAGGCGGCCACGTACACGAAGAACGAATCGTTGAAGGTGCCGCAGTCCACGGCTTTGACCCGGCCTGTGACCGCGTCATGGGCGGCGGTGACCAGATCGGCGCTCAGCCCGTGGAGGGAGCCGAAGTCGTTGGAGGACCCGGCGGGGATATAGCCTATGGCCATATCACGGCCGCACTGGCGGATGCCCGAGACCACCTGGGCAAAGGTGCCGTCGCCGCCCAGGCACACCACCCGATCGTAGTCGGCGCCGCAGAGGGCGGCGTAGCGCTCCGCGTCGTTGGGACTTTGGGTGAGATAGGTGGTCACCAGATACCCGGCGTCCATGAACTGCTGGATCATCTCCGGGAAATACCGTTTGTAGAGCTTGCGCCCGGCCACCGGGTTCACGATGAACAGGAGTTTTTTGCTGTCCTTGTCCAAATGCACCTTTTTCTTCATATCACATGACTCCCATGATTCTCAAACAGAAATAGGCCAAAGGGATGGAAAAGACCATGCTGTCGAACTTGTCCATGACGCCGCCGTGAGGCCCCAGAAGGTTGGAAAAATCCTTTGCGCCCACAGCGCGCTTCACCAGCGACGCCGCCAGATCCCCCAGCTGTCCCCAGCTGGAGCAGATGAGGCAGAGGAGCATCCATGCCCACAGGGACAGGGGGCAGGCGCTTCGGAACAACGCCCAGCACAGGAGCCCCGTGGGCAGGGCGGCCGCCGCTCCGGCAACGCACCCTTCCATCGTCTTGTGAGGGCTCACGGATGTGGGCAGATGATGCTTGCCCCATTTTTTGCCCACGATCAGGGCCGCGGAATCACAGATCCAGGCGGTGAGCTGGCCCACGGCGAAGGGCCACAGCCAATGGTCCAGCTGGCTGATGAACAGCAGCGCCCCGAAGAGGCTGCCGGGATAGGCCAGCGCCGTGAGGGCTCTCAGGGCTTCCTGACCTTGGCCCTCCCGATAGATAAGGGCGCCGATGGCTAAGATGAGATGAAGGGCGGCCAGAAAGGCCGCGACGAACCATAAGGGCTGGCTTCCTAAGAAGCTCAGCAGCCCGCAGGCCGCCACGAAAAGGAGCAGGACGGCGCCATAGGCCCAGTGCCGCCCGGACAGGATGTGCCAGGTCTCCCAGGTGGCCGCAAGCCCGCAGCACAGAAGGAACGTCAGCCGGGGGATAGGCCCCCACAGGCAGCATACAAGCGTCATCGCCACCATCCCAATGGCAACAGGCATACGACGTTTCACCATGGACGGTTCGCCTCTTTTCTTTCGGAAGATACACACATCCGCAGCGCCGCCGCCGGGATGCTGTCCGCCACCTCGTCCGCCGCCTCCAACGCGGCGGCGGTGGCGTTTTTGGCGGCCACGAAGCGGCCCGCGTACGGGCGGAGGGACAGATCGTTGTCGTCGTTCCCAAAGGCCACCACGGCCTCCTTCGGGATGTTCAGCCGCGCCGCCAACAGGCCTAAAGCGCTGCCCTTGCTGACGCCGGCGGCGGTGATCTCCGCCGCTTGGCCGGAGCCGGTGGCGGTGAAGGGACCGCTTTTCTCCGCCAGAGCCCGGAAGGCCAGCTCCTGTTTCGGATCGGCGGTGGTGCAGACCACCTTCTCAGCCCGGGCGTCGGGCCGGCGGAGAAAGACGTCCCAGCGCTTCACGATTCGACTGTGAAGGGGGTACATGTAGTACCGCCAAAAATACTTCTTCGTGTCGCTGCCGCCGTCGGTTTTCCGCCGCTGCAGGGGCTCTCGGCGGGACAGATAGGTGGCGCGGCCCACGCTCACGGCGTAGCGGCAGCCAAATCCCCTGCCCAATTCCATCAACGTCCTCAGTTCCCGGGCGGACAGGGTCGCTTCCAGCAGGGGCTTTTTCCAGGGCTCCGTCAGCACGGCTCCGTTGGAGCAGATCATGTAGTCCACCAGCCGGGGGCTTTGGAGCCGCAAGGGCACCGTGCCCCGATGACGGCCTGTGGCGATGACCACCTGAACGCCGTTCTTTCGCAGGGTCCGCAGCATCCCGACGGCCTCTTTGGTCAGGGCGCCGTGATCGAGGAGCGTCCCGTCCAAATCAAAAACGGCCATCCGCACGCCGCTCACGAGACCTCCTCCTTCTCTGCGGCGGCCGCCATGGATTTGAGAAAGTAATTGGCGTAGAGCGTCAGAGTAGAAAACATCACGACCGCGCACAGGAGCAGCATGCCGTTGATCCATGGGCCCGGTATCTGCGGGAAGGCAAACATGACCATCAGGCAGGCGGTGGTGATGACGGTGCAGGCTTTGCCGTACCACCGGGCGCTGAACGCCCGGCCGGTCCGCTTCATGGAGCGGGCGCCGATAAACGCCTGCGTCAGCTCCTTCACGGCCATGAGAGCGAACAGCAGGAACACCTGGGGATGGTTCCGGGCCACGCAGACGGCGGCTGCCCCCTGGGTCAGTTTATCGGCCAGGGGGTCCAGCATCTTCCCCAGATCCGTCACCATGTTGAACCGGCGGGCGATCTGCCCGTCCGCAATGTCGGAAACCGCGGAAACGCCGAACACGGCCAGGGCGGCCAGGGTCCGTCCCTTCCAATACAGCGTCACCAGCAGGGGAATGAGCAGCAGCCGAAAGAGGCTGATGAGGTTGGGAATGCTCCAAATCTGTTTGCGATCTTTCACGGGAACGGGGGAACTCCTTGCTTCTTCTTTCCTTATTCTGTAGTATACACGCAACCCATGGGAAAAGCAAATCGCCGGTCGTCCTTTACCGGTGAGCAAAAGTGAAAAAACGGAAAACATGGCCCTGGCGGCAAAAAGCCTCCCCGTTGTCGGGGAGGCAGCCACTCTCCGTTCACAGGGCTCAGATGCTTTCCGGCACCTTGGCCCAAATCTGGTCCTTGAGCTCCTGGATGAGCGCCATGATCCGGGCGGGGGCGTCGGCCAGGGCCACGTCCTCCTTCAGAGACTTGTCCCGGGTGACCAGCTCGATGACCCCGCGGCCCAAGGTCTTGGGGCTGATGATGACCCGCACCGGGCAGCCGAAGAGGTCCGCGTCGGAGAACATGAACCCGGCGGACACGGCCCGGTCGTCCAGCAGGACTTCGGCGCCTCGCCTGGTGAGCGCGTCATAGAGGCTGGCGGCTTCGGCCTTCACCTGGGCGTTGTCGCACCGGAGGGCGCAGATCTCCACCTCCCAGGGGGCGATGGTGATGGGCCAGATGGGGCCGTACTGATCGTGCTTCTCCTCGCAGACGGAGGCCATGAGCCGGCCCACGCCGATGCCGTAGCAGCCCATGATGGGGTTGACCCGGTTGCCGTTTTCGTCGTCATAGGTCATGCCCATGGCTTCGGTGTACCGGCGGCCCAGCTGGAAGATGTTGCCCACCTCGATGCCCCGGCGGATCCGGATGCTGTGCCTGTGGCAGCTGGGGCAGGCCTCCTTGTTGGCGCCGCAGATGAGGTTGGTGGCGCCCACCAGCGACCGGTCGAAGAGCACCGTGGCCTTGGCGGAAAGCTCCACGGGGCCGATGTTCCCGGCGCAGAGGTTGGCGTTCTCGATGTCCACAGCGGGGTGAACGGCCGCTTTCAGATAGTTGGTGAGCTTGGTCTCGTTGACCTCGACGTCGCCCCGGGTGAAGATGAGCACGAAGCTGTCGTCGGCGTTGCGCTGGTAGACCACGGCCTTGCAGGACTTCTCCGCCTTGCTGCCCAACAGCAGGCACACGTCCTCGATGGTCTTGGCTTCCCCGGTGTACACGCTCTGCAGAGGCTTGAGAACGGCGTCCGCCTCGTTATGGACGATGCACTCCGCCGCCTCCATGTTGGCCCGGTAGCCGCACTCGGGGCAGATGACCAGCGTGTCCTCGCCGATGTCGGTGAGGAGCATGAACTCGTGGCTCACCTTGCCGCCCATCATGCCGGAGTCGGACTTGACGGCGATGACCTCGGGGATGCCGGCCCGGGCGTAGATGCGCTCGTAGGCCCGGTAGCACCGGTCGTAGTACTGTTCCAGGTCCGCCTGGGAGGTGTGGAAGGAGTAGGCGTCCTTCATGGTGAACTCCCGGACGCGGATGAGTCCGCCCCGGGCCCGGGGCTCGTCCCTGAACTTGGTCTGGATCTGATAGATCATGAAGGGGTATTTCTGATAGGTGCCCGCAATGTTGTTGGCCATGTGGACGGCGGCCTCCTCATGGGTCATGCCCAGGCACATGTCCGCCCCGGACCGATCCTTGAAGCGCAGAAGCTCGCTGCCGATGCTGTCCCAGCGGCCCGAGGACTGCCAGAGAGCGGCGGGCATGGCCACGGGGAAGAGGACCTCCTGCCCGTCGATCAAGTCCATCTCCTCCCGCAGGATCCTCTCGATCTTGTTCTGGATGCGCTTGGCGGGGGGCAGCAGGGAATAGATGCCGTTGCCCACCTGTTTTATATACCCGCCCCGGGTCATGAGATTCTGGCTCTCGATGTCCGCGACCCGGTCCTTATAACGTTCGCCCAAAAGCTGGCTGACTTTCATGTTGCAAATCTCCTGTTTCGTTTACGTAACGCCGCTATTATACCATACAATTTCAGGATTTCCAGACCAAAAGTGATTTTTGTGTACAACAATCGAAATATACGGTATAATACGGTCATGTGGAAGAAAAGAATCGTATTGACGGCTTTGCCGTTCCTGCTGCTGATCGGCTGCAAAACAACATCGGCCCCCGGTAAGACGGCGCCCGCCGCCGCGGACGCGCCTGCCTCAGCCGCCGTAGAGACGCCCTTGCCGGAGAAGGTGACCGTCATCGCGGCGGCAACGCCCATGCCCACCGTCACCCCTCAACCCACGTCCGCACCCACGTTCACCCCGGAGCCCACCCCCACGGCCGCGCCGGAGCCAACGCCCACGCCGATCCCCACGGCCACGCCGGATCCCTATGAGGGCCAGGTCCGGGTGAGCCACGGGAAGGACGAGCGGTTCTTTTATGTGACGCTGACGGAGGCGCTGAAGACGCGCATCACGGGCATGAGCTATCCGGCGCCCGGTCAACCCTGCAAGGTCAGCTATGACGATCTGCGGTACGTGCGCATCCTCTATGTGGACTTCGACGGCGCGGAGCAGGAGGGGGAGCTCATGGTCCATCGCCGGGTGGCGGACGATGTGATCGACATCTTCTACCAGCTCTATGAGGCCGGGTATCAGCTCTCCTCCGTGAAGCTGGTGGACGACTACGGGGAGGCGGCGGACGACAATCTGTCCATGGCGGACAACAACACCTCCGCTTTCTGCTATCGGCAGGTGACCGGCTCAAAAAAGCTCAGCTGGCACAGCTTTGGGGCGGCGATCGACATCAATCCCGTTCAGAACCCCTATATCAACGGCAGCCGGGTGTCCCCCCCGGAGAGCCGGAACTATCTGAACCGCAAGGACAAGCGCCCCCACATGATCGACAAAAACGACTATTGCTACAAGGTCTTCCGCGCCCACGGCTGGAAGTGGGGCGGCGACTTCTCCACCAACAAGGATTATCAGCATTTTTATAAGGAATTGAGCGGTGTGAAGCGATGACGAACGAACGGGAACAGGCGGCCGTAAAGTATCTCGAACAGGAGCTCCTGTGGCATATCGACATGCTGGAGGCCCTTCGGCGGGGCCGGGGCCGGGTGGTCTTCTTTGAAGGGCGGACCGTGCTCATCCGGCGGAACGAGCAGCCGGACTTCTATCTGTTGACCGCCGAAGACCCGGCGGCGGGGGAGGCGGCCTTTGCTGGGCTGCCCGCGCCCCGGTGGGTGGTGGCCCGGGGCCCGGGCGTGGCGGAGCGGATGGGGGAGCGGTTCGGACTGCTTCTCAGCATCTATTGCTGCAACGTGGCCTATCTGAAGCAGGAACGCCTTGTCTGGGACCGTCCCGGCCTTGAGATACGGCCCTTCCGGCTGGACGAGGTGCCAACCTTTTTGGCGCATTATGATATGGAGGACGAATCCGACGCTCGCGCCCACATTGAGAAAGGAGAGCTGTTCGCTGCGGTCCTGGACGGGAGGCTGGCGGGATTCATGGGCCTGCACAGCGACGGGTCCATGGGCATGCTGGAGGTGTTCCCGGAGTTTCGGAAGCTGGGTGTGGGCCGGGCCATCGAGAAGTTCTTCATCAACTTTTGCCTGGATCGGGGCTGGACCCCCTACGGCCAGGTCTTTCTGGACAATGAGAGATCCTTCTCCCTCCAGGAGCATTTGGGCATGAGCGTGGACCGCACCAAGCCCCTGTGCTGGTGCGTGCCGCGGGAGGAATAAGGGATCGAACACAGCGGGCCCCTTTTCTTGCGGAAAGGGGGCCCGATTTCATTCAATTCTTTTCGGCAACGCTTCTAAGGGATTCCCCGTTGAGCCAGCGAAGGAGCTGCTTCGGCGTGGCGGGCAGGGCCACGGTCTGAAATTCCGTGCGGCCGGGGACCATCTTGGTGTCGTCGTCGCTGGTGGCCCAGGTGACCCGCGCGAGGATAGGCGCGTCTGAGGTGCGGATGTCCCCCTCGGGCAGCTCCGTGTGCTGGATCAGGATGGACGCCTGCCCGTTGTCGGAGATCCAGCGGCCGAAGTTGGTGGTGGGCGCTTTCCAGAGCCAGCGGGTGCTGCCGCCCTTCTCCCCGACGCGCTTGAGATAGCCATTGTATACGTCCTGGGTGCAGCGCATGAGCCAGATCACGTGATAGCCCGCCCGCTGGAAGTGCTCGCACACATCGAAGAAGCTGGCCTCCATCAAGAGCCCGTCCTGGAGCATCATGGCGAAGTGGTTCACCAGCACGTAGGCTTCGATGCTCACCCCGTCCACCGTGACCGGCACGTTCCGGCACTCTGGGGGCACCAGGCTCCGCCATTGGTCCTGCCAGTCCTGGGTGGAGGACTGGATATAGGGCGCTTTCTTCCGTTTCAAAAACTCAAACATACATTTTCCCTTCCCCGTCAATATCCCACCGCCAGGGCGAAGAGCAGCAGCCCCGCCGTGAGCAGCAGGTTCATGAGCTGGAACTTGCCGGAGTAGCGGGCCCATTTCCCATAGCTGGAGTCCACCAGGCCCAGGGAGATGAGCAGGCAGGGGTTGGTGGGATAGAACACGTTGCTGAACCCGTCCCCGAAGGCGAAGGCCAGGATGCACAGCTGGGCGCTGACCTCAAACATGCCCGCCAGGGGCACGATCAGGGGGATCAGTAAAAAGGCTTTGGCGGAGCCGGAGGGGATGAAAAAGTTGAGTATGAGGCAGATGAGATAGATGAACAGCACCAGCACCCCTCGGGACATGCCGCCCGCCGCGCCCACGGCCATGTGGAGAAGGCTGTCCAATATCTTCCCCTCCACCAGGGTATAGCGGATGGAGGCGGCCATGAGGATCATCAGCACCGAGGGCGCGATGGCGATGAGCCCCGACAGGAAGGACTTCAACAGCCCCTTCACGCCCATGCCCGCCGCCAGCACCGCGACCACGCCTGCCGCCAGGAACATCACCGCCACGATGATCATGGTGTAGTCCCGAAGGGCCGGGATGAACCCGGAGGACAGGACCAGGGCGATGCCCGCGCCCAGGATCAGAGCGAACAGGAGCAGCCCCCGGTCCATGCGCCCATCGGGCACGTGATCCCCCACCGTTCTCTCAGAGGCACGCTCCGGCAGGCGTTTGGCGTGGAAGCGGACGAAGAGGAGCAGCAGGATATAGATGCAGACAAAGGACAGCAGCCGCATCCAGATGCCGCTGAACATGGGGAGCCCCGCCAGGGTCTGGGCGACGCCGATGGTGAAGGGATTGGCCACGCCCGCGGCAAACCCGCAGCCCGCGGCCAGCAGGCTCATGGCCACGCCCGTGAGCACGTCCCACCCCAGGCCCACGGCGAGAGCCGTGACGATGGGCACCAGGGGCACCACCTCTTCGAAGGAGCCCACCAGGGAACCCATGGCCATGAAGAACAGGATCAGCATCGCCATGAGCTTGTACCGGACGGCCCCGAAGCGATGGACCAGTTTCCTGAGCATATACCCCATGAGCCCGCACTCGTTGAGGGCGTTGAATATGCCGCCGATGACCAGTAAAAAGGCGATGACCGCAATGAGCGCCCCGGAGCCCTCGGCCCCCAGGACCAAAAAGGGCGACAGGAGCCACTTCCAGAAGGGCAGCCCGCCCTCCACGGTCCGAAAGCCGGCCTGGGTGTCGATGACGGTATGGCCCAGATCGTCCACGGTCCGGGCGTACTCGCCGCCGGGCACCAGGAAGGTCAGGGCGTAGGTCAGCACCATGAGCAGGAAAATGATGACGATGGCCGCAATAAAGCTTTTGGCGCTGATGTTCAGACTGTTTTTCTTTTTTTCCATGGTCGCTCTGTCTTTCGGGAATTATGATGTTCGAATGTGCTCTTCCAGTTTCTTCTTTACTCGCTGGATGGCGTTGTCGATGGATTTGGGGGGCTTGTTGAGGAGCTGGCCGATCTGCTGATAGGACAGGCCCTTGAGATACAATCCCAACACCTGCTTCTCCAGGGGGGACAGCTTCTCTTCGATGTCCTTGGCCATGGCGTCCATGTTCTCCCGGCCGATGAGCGTCTCCTCCGGGTCCGACACGCCCATGCCCGACAGCACGTCCATCAGCGTCCGGTCCGTAGACCCGGGCTCGTAGACCGGCTGGTTCAAGGACACATAGGTGTTGAGGGGCTGATGCTTCTTGCGGGTGGCGCCCTTGATGGCGGTCAGGATCTGGCGGGTGACGCACAGCTCCGCAAAGCTGCGGAAGGAGGCGTTTTTGGCGGGATCATACTCGCACACGGCCTTATACAGGCCCAGCATCCCCTCCTGGACCAGGTCTTCATTGTCTGCGCCCACCAGAAAGAAGGTGCGCGCCCGCGCCCGGACCAGGGGCTTGTACCGGTCGTACAGTTCCCATTCCGCTTCCTCGTCCCCCTGTCGCAAGAGGGCGAGGAGGGCCTCGTCGCTTCTGCGTTTCGTTTCCACGATCACACCTTGCCTTGCTCTTGACGCCGCTTTTCAAACAGCAGGATGCCGGCGGCCACGCCCGCGTTCAGGGAATCCACATGGCCCTGCATGGGGATGGACACGAGATAGTCGCACCGCTCCTTCACCAGCCGGGAAAGGCCGTCGCCTTCGTTGCCGATGACCAGGGCGAAGGCGCCGGTCATGTCCTGCCGATACATGCTCTCTCCGGCCATATCGGCCCCGGCGATCCAAAGCCCCGCGGCCTTCAGCTCCTCCAATGCGGCGGAGATGTTCACCACCCGGGCGATACGCATATGCTCGCTGGCCCCGGCGCTGGCCTTCACGGCAGCGGCGGTGACGGGGGCGCTCCTGTGCTTACCCAGGATCACGCCGTGGGCCCCGGCACAGTCGGCGCTGCGGATGATGGATCCCAGGTTGTGGGGGTCCTCCACTCCGTCCAGCACCACCACGAAGGGCTTCTCGCCCCTCTCCGCGGCCAGAGACAGGATGTCGGCGATCTCACAGTATTCCACGCCTGCGGTATAGGCGGCGATCCCCTGGTGGTTGGCGGTCTTGTCCCCGTGCCCGAAGGGCAGGCATACCTCGTCCAGCTTCCGGCGGTTCACCTCGTGGACGATGATCTTGGCCTCCTTGGCGAGGGCGACGATCTCCCGCAGCGACCCGTCGGGCTCGGATTGGACCAAAATCTTGTCGATACTGCGGCCCGCCTTCACCGCTTCCTTCACCGCGTTGCGGCCGAAGATCAGGAAGGGCAGCTCGTCGGGCTCCTTCTCTTCGGGTAAAGCCGGCGCGGGGGAGGGGGACTTGGGCGACTTTTCCCGGCGGGGCCTGTCGTCCCCGTAGGCATAGGCTTTGCCGCCCCGGTCGGTGCGAGGCGAACGGGGCGCGCCGCTCCTTTCGCGGACGCTGCCGTCCCGACGGTCGCCGGCGCTCTTTTGACGCCCTCTGCCGTCATTTTCTGTAAAACGCTTGTATGCCATGGATATTATCCTTCCTTTCCTGCTTCTTCGTTGACCCGGATCGCCACGGCCATGAGCTGATCTATCCGTTCCTCCCGGCCCAGGACCCAGAGATGTCCCAGCAGCGTCTCCAGCCCCGTGGCCACCCGGTAGTCCGCCACGTTGGCGTTCTTGGGCACGGTGCCGCTGTGAGCGTTGCGGCCCCGGCGGTAGACGGAAAGCTCCTCTTGCGTGAGCTCTCCTTCCAGGGCGAAGAAGGCCCGGGCCTGGCCTTGGGCGCAAACCATCCTGGCCGAAAGCAGATGAAGGGCATGGACCGTTTCGGGATGGGTGTGGATGAGATAGGCGCGCACATAGAGGTCGTAGACGGTGTCCCCCACGTAGGCCAGGTTCAAAGCCGGTATCTGCCGGGGATCCTCCACCGGGTAGCGAAGAGCCCGGCTCATGCGCTGTTGGGTGTTCACTTCCATGCGGGTATGACGTCCTCTCCGTTGGCTTCCCCGGGGGTGGGGATCACCGCATACCCCCAACTGCCGTCCGCCCTGCGGGCATAGGACACGTCCGCCTCCAGGGCGGGGACCTCCACGCTGTCCAGCAGATTATAGTTTGCGTCTACCAGCAGCAGGGACTCTCCATACCGGCTCAAGCCGAAGCCCGTGCAAAGGGGATCGGCGTCCGCTTCTTCGCTCCCGCCGGTAAAGTAGACGATGAGATAGCCGCCGGGCGCCACCGTGACGTCGGGCAGGGTGTATTTATAGCTCTGCTTGGGATTGTCGGTCAACCCGTACCCCTTCAGGTTCAGGGCTTTTTTCGAACCGTTATACAGCTCCACCCAGTCCGGCGTACCCAGCTTCTCGGATGTTAGGGACGCATGATTGGCGGTGCAGATCTCGTTGATGATGAGGGTGGCGCCGCCCGACGATGCTTCCGTTTGCATATACTGCCAAAGGAAGTACCCCACGCCGCCCATAAGCAGCAGCGTGATGAGCAGGCCCAGGGGCAGCCGAAGATCCGGTCCCCGACGGCGGCCTTTGAACTCCTCCTCAAAGGAGGGGGCGTCCTCCTGGACCTCCTCGAACTCCTCCGCGGTAAGCGGGTCCATCGGCTCCTCCGCCCAGGCGGAGGGAAAATTGTTCTTCTCTTTCTGTTCCATGGCGCCAGTATACCATGGATCGACGGGATTGGGAACAGTCCGCGGGCATATTTTTTCATGGAAAAGGAGGAAAAACTTGCGCTGCGGGCATGAAACCGCTATAATGTGCTTATTATGGGGGGAAGGAGGTCCATACGTTTATGAGTAAAACCGCGAAATTCGGCGGGTCCTCCCTGTGTGATGCGGGCCAGTTTCGAAAGGTGGCGGACATCGTGCGCTCCGACAGGGAGCGTCGGTTCATCGTGGTCAGCGCCCCGGGCAAACGGTTTTCCGGGGATGAAAAGATCACGGACCTTCTCTACCGCTGCGCCGCCCTGGCCGGCGCTCGGGAAGATTTCTCCGTTCCCTTCAGCAAGATCCGGGACCGGTTCCTTTCCATCGAAAGGGATTTGGCGGTTGAACAAGCGGATATAGGCGCTGCCCTGGACGAGATCGAGGCAGCGCTGCGCACCGGTCAGGCCAGCCGCGACTTCGTGGCCAGCCGGGGCGAATACCTGTGCGCCCGGCTCATGGCGGCCTATCTTCACGTGCCCATGGTGGATGCGGCGGAATTGATCCGCTTCGACGAGAGCGGAAAGCTGGATATGATGGCTACGGAGCGCTGCTGCCTGGACCTCAGGGATATGCCCATGGCCGTGATCCCCGGCTTCTATGGGGCTATGCCCGACGGGTCCGTGCGCACCTTCTCCCGGGGCGGTTCCGACATCACCGGCGCCATTGTGGCCCGAATGGTGAAGGCCAGCGAATACGAGAATTGGACGGACGTGGACGGGTTCATGATGGCCGATCCCAGGATCGTGCCCCAGGCGAGGACCATGCACGCCGTGTCCTACACGGAGCTCAGGGAGCTTTCCTATATGGGCGCGACCGTGCTCCACGAGGAGAGCATCTTCCCGGTGCGGCAAGCCCGCATCCCCATCCATGTCCGAAACACCAACCGGCCGGAAGCCGGCGGCACCTGGATCGTGAACGAGGGCACCCTCATGAAGGAGCATCGTCACAGCCTGGTGGCGGGCATTGCCGGGCGGCGGGGCTTCACCATGATCACCCTGACCAAGGACAATCTTCACAAGCAGGCGGGCTTCGCCTATACGCTGCTGAAGATTTTGGATCGGCACGATGTGGCGGTGGAGAGCATGCCCTCCGGTATCGACAACCTGACCGTCATCCTCAACGACACGGACATCCGGGGCAAGATGGATCAGATCTATCATGAGATCCGCACGGAGCTCAAGCCCGACACCGTGGAGATCGCGAGCTCCATCGCCCTGATCGCCACCGTGGGCCACGGCATGGCCAGGACGCTGGGCGTGGCCGCCCGGCTCTTCACCGCTCTGTCGGCGGCGGGCATCAGCTCCCGGATCATCGACCAGAGCCCCAAGGAAATGAACCTGATCGTGGGCGTGGACCAGCGGGACTTCGAGAACGCGGTCCGGGCCATCTATCGAGCGTTCTGCGAATAGCGGCCGTTTTTCTCCTCAGCCTTCACCTGATGAAGCACACGTATACAATTCGATAAACCGGCCCCATCGTCATTCGACGGTGGGGCCGGTTTGATACAAAGCAGTTATCCCCTCATCTGGGCCTCGACCAGGCGGGTGGCGCCGTAGCGCTCGCGCAGGAGGGGCTTTTCGATCTTGCCGGTGGGGTTGCGGGGGACCTTGGCGAAGATCAGCTTCCGGGGGCGCTTATACCGGGGCAGGGCCAGGCAGAAGTCGTCCACCTGGGCCACCAGCGACGACGACACCAAGATGATCCTCGGCCGCACGGAGTTCCAGACCGTGCCGCTCCCCGCCACGCCGAAGCAGCTCCTTCGCTGGCTCAACGGGGAGTCGCTCCGAAGCATTTCGGAATAGTGGATTTTGTTGAAAGCTTTTGCACCTTTTCTTCGAAAAGAAAGGGTGCCCAAAAGAACTTAAGAAGGGGTATTGCTTTTCACACGAAAAGCTTTACCCCTTCCTGCGTTTCTCTTTTTCCACTGTTTTTTCCTCATCATCTTGAAATAAGGTCATTCATCAAGATAGTCAGCCAGTAAACCGTCAGGCGTAGTTTTCAGCGCTCGACAGATCTTGACCAACTCAATATCTGTGACAAAGCGCTTTCCGCATTCGATCCGCTGGATAGCGTTTTTGTCTATTTCCAGTCCTCCGATCTGCAATTTGTCTGCAAATGCTCGCTGGGACAGCTTCATGCCTGTGCGCAGCACAGCCAGACGTTCTCCGATCAAATTGTTTCTGCCGTCTTTCGTTTTGTTGATGAACATAAAGCCCTCCTTTTGACATTCACTGCTTGACAAAAGGATGCTCTTATGATAAAAATAATATGACATTCAGTGAATGTCAAATTGTATGAAGCGGGGAGGATTATATATGAAAAAAAGAATTGTCGCGTTACTTCTTTTGGCTTGTATGCTGTTTGCGTTTTCGGCGGAAACATTCGCAGCGACCGTGCGGGTCAAGAGCGTGAAAATCACAAACGGGGATGTTTGCATTCAGGTTGGACAATCAATTACCTTAAAGACGACGATTACGCCATCCAATGCAACCAATAAAGGGGTGACCTGGTCCACCAGTAATAAAGCGGTTGCAACGGTCAGCAGTACAGGAGTTGTGAAAGGGCTCAAGGCTGGCAAAGTCACGATCACTGCAACGTCAAAGGATAACAAAAAAATCAAAGCTACCTGTAAGATCGAAGTTGCATCCGTTCCAGTTAAAGGCTTGGTAATTGTAAACGGGAATACTAAAATCAGCGTTGGGGAGTCAATTACTTTAAAAACGACGGTTACGCCATCCAATGCAACCAATAAAGGCGTGACCTGGTCCTCCAGTGACAATAAGACTGCAACAGTTAGCAGCTCTGGGGTTGTAAAGGGGCTCAAGGCTGGAACAGTCACGATCACGGCAACGTCAAAGGATAATTCAAAAATCAACCATTCCTGCAAGATTACGGTTGAACCGCCCTATGTTCCAGTTAAAAGCTTGAAAATCACAAACGGGGGATATCTTACCCTTCTAAGAGGAGAGAAAATTACCTTAAAGACGACGGTTACGCCATCAAATGCAACCAATAAAGATGTGACCTGGTCCTCCAGCAACCCGCTTGTAGCAAAAGTCAGCAGTTCAGGGGTTGTAACGTCCGCAAATGACTTAGCAACGTTTAAAGGAGAGGTTACGATTACCGCAACATCAAAGGATAACAAAAACATTATTGCTTCCTGTACTGTATTTGTAGGAGATTGGTATCAGTATAGGGTTGTTAAAGTCAAGGACCTCGATGCTGCATATACAAAGACCCCAATTTATGATGTCGTGGGCGAACCGGGACACAAATTATCAATCAAAAAAACAAAAGAAGAGAGCCGTACCTATTCAGTCACAGCAAACGTATCGGTCAAAGAAATCAACACTGGAATAGGTTGGAGTAATAGCAAAACGGATAAAATCAGCATAACGAGCAGTGATGAATGGACAGTGCCCGTAAAAAATGGGGGGAAAAGAGTCAAAGAAGCGGTACTTGAGGCATATGGCAAGCTGGACAGAGTGGAATATAAGATTCAGCGCAGAGCCGTTAGAATCAACGATAGCCTTTCATGGTATAGTAAATGGGTAGATTGGAGAACCGGGTGCATTGCTGAAAAGGTGAGTCAAACGGGTATAAAATTTAAATCTCGCTACATCTATAAATAATTATAATGGGCATGAATCCTTATATCAGCAACATTATAAACGCTCCATTCATCAAAGCAATGTCATAAAGATAGCGACATTGGCATGAAATGGACCTCGTAAAGGAATGAGCACATCAGAAATGGTGTGCTCATTGCTTTTGAGAAGGTATAGTGAATAAGTGTTTGTATTCCTTCAATACATAATCTGAGTAGATTGTATCCAATCAACCCTTCATCTGCGCTTCCACCAGTCGGGTCGCGCCGTAGCGCTCCCGCAGGAGGGGCTTTTCGATTTTGCCGGTGGGGTTGCGGGGGACCTTGGCGAAGATCAGCTTCCGGGGCCGCTTGTAGCGGGGCAGGGCCCGGCAGAAGTCGTTGACCTCCGCCTCGGAGAGGGCGTCCCCTTCCTTGACCTCGATAATGGCCGCCGCGATCTCGCCCAGCCGCTCGTCGGGCAGGCCGATGACCGCCACGTCCTTGATCTTGCTGTGGGTGCGGAGAAAGTCCTCGATCTGCACCGGGTACAGGTTTTCGCCGCCGGAGATGATCACGTCCTTCTTCCGATCCACCAGGTACACGAATCCGTCCGCATCCATCTTGGCCATGTCGCCGGTGCGGAGCCAATCGCCCATGAGGGACTCTTTCGTGGCCTCGGGGTTCCGATAGTAGCACTTCATGACGCCGGGGCCCTTCACCAACAGCTCTCCCACCTCCTCGGGGGCGGTGTCCTCGTTTTTCTCGTTGACCACCCGGATCTGCCAGCCGTAGCCGGCCTTGCCGATGGCCCCCAGCTTGTGGAGGTTCTCCATGCCCAAATGCACGCAGCCCGGGCCGATGGACTCGGAAAGACCGTAGTTCACATCGTACTGGTGCTTGGGGAACACCTTCAACCACCGCCGCACCAGGGAGGGGGGCACGGGCTGAGCGCCGATGTGCATGAGCCGCCACTGGCTGAGCTCATAGTCGCTGAGCTTCAGACTGCCGGAATCGAGAGCGTCCAGAATATCCTGGACCCAGGGCACCAACAGCCACACGATGGTGCACTTCTCCTCGCTGACGGTCTGGAGCACCCAATCGGGCCGCACGCCCCTCAACAGCACCGCCCGGCTGCCGGAGAGCAGGCTCCCGAACCAGTGCATCTTGGCGCCCGTGTGGTAGAGGGGCGGGATGCAGAGGAACACGTCCTTATGGGTCTGCAGATGGTGATGCTGCTCGCAGACGGCGGCGTGCATCAGGGCCTTGTGGGCATGCAAGATGGCCTTGGGGAAGCCCGTGGTGCCGGAGGAGAAGTAGATGGCCGCGTCGTCGTCCTCGGTGAGCTCCACGGCGGGGGCTCGGCTGGAGCAGAACTCCACCAGCCGATCATAGCTGTCGGCGAAGGCGGGCACGTCCGCGCCCACGTAGAAGAGGGTCTTCACCCGGGGGAGCCGGGGGAGGGCGGAGGCCACCCGCTCGGTGAACTCCGGCCCGAACACCAGCACGCTCACTTCAGCCAGGTCCGCGCAGTAGGCGATCTCCTCGTCGGTGTACCGGTAGTTCATGGGCACGGCCAGGGCGCCGGTCTTCAAAATGCCGAAGTAGATGGGCAGCCATCACGGCCAGGGCGCCGGTCTTCAAAATGCCGAAGTAGATGGGCAGCCATTCGAGACCGTTCATGAGCAGGATGCCCACCTTGTCGCCCTTCTTCACGTTCCGGGTCAAGAGGAGGTTCGCGAACCGGTTGGCCTTGGTGTCGAACTCCCGCCAGGTCATGTCCCGGCGATAGCGGCCTTCGGCGCTGGTCTCGATGAGGGTATACTCTCGCCAGGTCATCTCCGCGGCGGGGCGGGCGGCGGGGTTGATCTCCACCAGGGCCACCTCGTGGGGGAAAAATTTGGCGTTCTTTTCCAGGGCTTCCATTATGAGTTCCATAGTTTTTTTCCTTTTATGTGTATTTGACGCGATTTTGTATATAGTATCACCCTTTCCTGACAAATACAAGAGGAAAGTTGCGCTTTGAAAAACAGAAAAGAATTATCGAATAACAATAAAAATAGATTGACAAACGATGCGAATGGTGATATGGTATAGCCAACGAAAGAAAAAAGGAGATCGATCCGTATGCCCAAGATCAGCAAAAACGCCTCCGTCACCTTGTCCCTCATCTGCTGCATCGTCGGATTCCTGGGGCTTGTTTTCCTGGCGTGGTACTTCCCCCATATGATCCCCGAGGCCGCGAGCAGGGCGGCCTCCGTGTGGATATTGGTCCTCGACTATCTGCTGCTGGTCCCCGTGGCTGTGGCAAACGGGTTTCTGGTGAAGCTCCTGCTGCTGGTGCGGCGGCGTCAGGTGTTCACGGATCAGGCCGTCAGCTGCCTAAGGACCATCAGCTGGTGCTGCTTCATCGAGGCGGGCCTGTTCGTGGTGACCGGCGTCCTGTTCTTCGGGATCGACCTGGTCCTGGCCTTTGTGGCGGGCTTTTTGGGCCTGGTGCTGCGGGTGGTCAAAAACGTGATCGAGGAAGCCGTGGCCCTGAAGGCCGAGAACGACTTCACCATCTAAAGGGAGGGCAGCGCTATGATCGAAGTGAATCTGGACGTGATGATGGCCAAGCGCCGCATGAGCCTCAACGAGCTCAGTGACCGGGTGGGGATCACCATCGCCAACCTGTCCATCCTCAAGAACAACAAGGCCAAGGCGATCCGCTTCTCCACCCTGGACGCCATCTGCCGGGAGCTAAAGTGTACCCCCGGCGACATTCTCGAATACAGAGAGGAAAACTGACATGGAAGAATTGCATACGAACCTGACGGAGCAGCAAACGGCTGCGCCGGAGCCTGTTACACCTCAAAGACCCCCCGTACCCCTGCGGGACCGGGTACTGGCCTTCGGGCTGCTGATCCTGGGGTATCTCGTCTGCCGGTTCCAGATCTCTGAACACCCCCTGCTGGGCCTGGTCTACGGCCTCGTCCTCTTCGGCCTGACGGTGTGGCACTTCCGCGGCCAGGCGGGGAAGCGGGCTTTGGGCGTCTGGGCGGTGGGCCTCCTGTTCCTCCTGTCTCACCTCTTGACCGACAACGGCCCGGTCCGCTTCTTCGCCCGCTGGTTCGCGGTGCTTCTCTGGGGCTACGGGGTCTACTGCGCCGGGGGCAACTCCGCCGAGGAGCGGCTGGGGGACATGTTCGTCCCCGAAGCCTTCAAGGCGAATATCCTTATGCCCTTCTCCAAGCTGGGGGCCTTCTTCACCGCCGCCTTCTCCGGCGGCAAGCGGAACTGGCTCAAGACTGGTTTGCTGATTCTGCTGGGCCTGGGGTTGGCCCTCCTCCCCCTGCTGTTGGTGGTGAATCTGCTCCAATATGACGCGGCCTTTTCCAGGCTCCTGGACAGCCTCTTTTCCGAGGACATCCCCAAGGTCATCTTCCGGCGGCTGGTGTATCTCGTGCTGGCGGTGGCCATGGCGGCCCTGCTCATGAGCTGCATTTTCGGCAGCCGGGAGCATTGCATGGGTCGGGTGCTGGATCGGGAGCGTTGGGCGGTCCACAGCGTTCGCCGCCGGTTTTTGCCCCTCCTGGTCAGCTGCGCCATGCTGGTGCCCCTGCTGGCGGTCTACGGCCTGTTCTTCTTCAGCCAGTGGCCCCTCTACACCTCGGCCTTCACCGGCGTCCTGCCCAAGGGCTACACCTACGCCGACTACGCCCGGCAAGGTTTTTTTGAGCTCTGCGCGGTCTGCGCCATCAATGGCTTTCTCTACCTCTTCGTCAGCCTGTTCACCAAGCGGGAGCGGGGGGAGGGCGTTCGCTGGGCGTTGCTGACCCTCCTGTGCCTGTGCAGCCTCATCCTGGCGGCCACGGCCTTTTCCAAGATGGTCCTGTACATCCGCACCTACGGCCTGACCCCCAACCGGGTGTACTCCAGCTGGGCCATGATCCTGCTGGTGATCGCTTTCCTCCTGGCCCTGGCAGGGACTTACTGGAAGAAGCTGAACATCACCCGGGCCCTGTTCGGCCTGTTCGTCGTCATGTTCGGCCTGCTGTGCCTCTGCGACACCAACGCCCTCATCGCGGACTACAACGTCCGGGCCTATGAGGAGGGGCGACTTGAAACGGTGGACACCGGCGTCTTCTGGGATCTGGGGGACTCCGCCGTCCCCGCCGCCGCCCGGCTGGTGAACGATGCGAGGTACGGAGACGAAATTAAGCACTTTTTGAGCCGCCACGGCCAGCGATCCGCCTTCGACGCTCTCTGTCACGGCGTCCCCGGCCTGAGGGCCCGGGCCATTTGTGAACCTTACTGGCAGGCGCCCCTCCATGTCACCGTGCGCATCGAGACGGAGGACGACTTCACCGCCCTGAGCTGCAAGTATTTCGGGGAGGATCGCATCGAGCATACGGCGGGTATCGTCACTAATGCGGACGGCAGCCCCCTTGGCTGCGGCCAAAAGGTCTTCTTTGAACTGGAACAGGGGTCAACGGGCAACGAACACTATGCTGAGAAAGAATCCTCCGTTCGCTTTCGGCTGTGCGTGGAGAGCGATCAGGGCGCAGGGAAATGGACCAATCTTGTGAGCGGTTGCACCTACGGCGAGACCGTCTGCGTCACCCTCACCGGCAGCGCTGAGCAAGGCTACACCGTCGCCCGGACGGATGGATAAATGGATAGAAAGAAACGGACAAAGCGAATCGTGTGGATCGCAGTGCTGCTGGCGGTGCTTTTCGGCTATGTCGGCCTGGCGCTGGTCGTTCGTTCGGCGCATACCAGGAGACATGCCAACGATCGACTGTATACTGCGGAAGAAGTCAAGCAGCTGTACTATGACGACCCTGCCTGTTTCCAGCAGGTGGCCAAGATCATCTGCGATAATGAGCCCCTTCTGCAGCATACCCGGAACATCGGCGAAGATTGCTGGACCATCTGGGGGGATTGGGATAACCCCTATATCCGGGAAAACTTTTTTTCGAAAGAGGAAATGCAGGAGATCGACGCGTTCATGGAGCGATATCATATCCCGCGCATGGAGAGATACATAATCAAATATGACGCTGTCGAAATCGGTTTTGGGTCGAAGAATGAGGCCGGGAGGTTCTTCCTTCATTATTCCCTCTTTTATGTGCCGGAGGATACGGAGGAAGCGGTCTTGTATCATCCGCGGTTTACCCGGGATACGATCGAAAAGCTGGACGCCAACTGGTGGCTGGCGACGTATGTAGAAACCAGATATTTTCCCCCTATCGGATATTTGATGGATATTCTTTGTTGGATAGTATTCTAAAGCTTGTTGATCGATGATGCATGGGAGGGACCTGTGAAAAAGTATCGCCTGCTGCTTCTGCTGGTCTTGCTGTGCGGGATCATAGGCTGCCGGCTGTCCGGGGAAAGGCTTCGTCGATGGTTCAGCCTGGACGGCTTTAGGGGAGATTATTATATCGATTTGATAGGAGATTACCGGATCGACAGAGTGAACGGCTCGCGTATCGTGCTGGAGAAAAAGGACGTCGGATCTGGGTCCACGACCGTCATCAAAAACTGCTTTGTGACCAAATACTGTCTTGTGGATCCATACATCTGTGTGGAGGGCATCTCGACGGCAGACGCGTTTATTACCGATGAGGAAAAAGAAAACTGCGTTGTGGCGTATTACGTGGTCGATACCGAAAGCGACAGTATAGAAGGCCCATTCGCAATATTCCAGGAGATGGCGGAACGTTTTGATTATATCCATATTCCGCCTATAGAAGCCTGGCAGGAGCCAAAGCACCCAGACCAACGGTGATTTCAGCTTAGACACCCCTCCAACCCCTCCCGGTCCAAGAGCCGGAAGGAGCCTCGATAGACGGCCAGCAGGCCGTCTTTTTCCATGCGGGAGAGCTCCCGGGAGAGGGCGCTGCGGTTCACGCCCAACAGGGACGCCATGGCCTCCCGGGTCATGTTGAGGGTGAAGGTGGGGCCGCCCTGGTCACGGGCCGCGTCCAGGAGGAACAGGGCGATCCGGCCCCGCAATGAGCGCTCCGAGAGGTAGCGGACCTTTCGGTTCAACGCCCAGTAGCGGGCGGAGAGCTCGTGGAGGAGGTTGATCCTCAGCCGGTTGCCGAAGTCGCCGGGAGCGGCCATGATGCTCTCAAAGGGCACGAACAGCACCCGAGCGTCCTCCAAAGCCTCCACGGTGATGGGGCTTTTGCCGTTATTTGTGGCCATGAGCATGTCCCCGAACATGCTGCCGGGGCTCAGGACGCTCTGCAGATTTTCCTCCCCCTGCCGGTTCAGCCGGTAGGCCTTGATCTTGCCGGAGAGGAGCACCCCCGCGGCGGTGACCCGGTCTCCCTGGGAGAGCAGCATGGCCCCCCGGGGGAAGCTGTCCAGCCGACACCGGGCGCTTTTCAAAAACTCAGTGACCCTGTCCGGGTCCAATCCCGCAAACAGCGACGCCGACAACAGGGCGGGGGAGAGGGCGATGGCGTCCATGGGGTACTCCTTTCTCAAACTTCGGCCTCCCCCGGCGGGGAGGCCGTCGCGAAGCGGCGGATGAGGTGTGACGGGTGAAGAGAAACCACCTCATCCACCGCAAGCGGTCCCCCTTTCCCATGGGCTATGCCCGACTTCGCTGAAAAGGCCGCTCAGTGGCCTTTTCCGGGCGCTCAGTCCCCTCAAAGGGGAAGGCTCGTTTATTCAGTTAGCTGCCGGTGAAGGGCAAGCCGGGCAGGTGCTCCAGGATGTCGATGCAAACGAGGTTGAAGTTCAGCTTTACTTCCAAATTGGAATACCGCAGGACAGTTATTCCGAGTTTCTGGAACCAGGTGTCCCGCTCCTTATCCCGTAGGATCGCTTCTTCGTCGTTGTGCTGACCGCCGTCCACCTCAATGACCAGGTTGGCGGAGGCGATATAGAGATCGACGATATAGTTGCCGAACACCTTTTGCCGGTTGACGGTCCAGGGGATCTTCTTAAGAAAATCGTACCATAAGTGTTTCTCTTCGGGGGTCATTTCCTTCCGAAGAGTTTGTGCATAGGTTGTCAGCTTTTTGTTCTGTGTTTCATTCACTGGTATGTTCCTTTATTTCCAAGCCTTCCCCTCGAGGGGAAGGGGGTACTATTGAGGCTTCCCCTTGAGGGGAAGCTGTCGCGTAGCGACTGATGAGGTGTTCCTTGTTGCTCTGGCAACAGTATACACCCTTTCGCCCTGGCTTGCAATCCCCGGAAAATCTTGCTATAATGCAATATACTAAGGGAAGGTATGCGGGAAAGGAGCGACATGGAGCAGGAGCAGGTCAAACAGCATAGCCGGTTCAGCCTGGACATGGACATCGACTATCGGCACGTGGACGTGGTGGACGGTATCCGCGGCCTCACCGTGCTCATGGTGCTGTGGTTCCATTTCTGGCAGCAGACCTGGTTCATGCCCAACTACCCCACGCCCTGGCTCAGCTTCTTAGGCATCACGGACCTGACCCCCAGCCATATCCGCTGGGTGGGGTACATCTTCGTGGACATGATGGTGCTCCTGTCCGCCTTCTGCCTCACCCTGCCCGTGGCCCGGTCCATGCTCCTGGGCGAGGGGATGGACGACGTCTGCGCGTTCTATAAGAAGCGCTTTGCCCGGATCTACCCCAGCTATCTCTTGGCGGTCCTCATCTCCTTCGGCTTCCAGATCTATTGGAATCATTATCCCACGGTCTCCTACGCGGTGCGGGACCTCATCTCCCACCTGACCTTCACCCATATGTTCCGGGCGGACACCTACGTCTACGCCCCCATCAACGGAGTGCTGTGGACCGTGGGGCTGGAGGTCCAGTTCTATGTGCTCTTTCCCCTGCTGGTGAAGCTCTTTGGCAAGAGCCCCCTGCTCTTCTGGGGGACGCTCACGGGCTTCGGGGGCTGGTTCATCTTTCAGTACGCCCTGAAGCAGCAGCCCGTCAACATGCAGGTGAACCAGCTGCCCACCTTCCTGCCCGTGTTCGCCAACGGGATGCTGGCGGCGTATCTGTTCACCTGGTACTGCGTGAAGGTCCCCTATAAGCGCCTGTGGGGCGCGTTCTTCACGGTCCTGGCCGTGGTGGGCGCCGTGCTCATCCGCAACCAGATCGTCTCCGCGCAGATGTATCCCCAGGATAAGCAGCTCTGGCAGCTGGAGCATCGGATCGTTCTGTCATTGTGCTTCACCCTGTTCCTCCTCAGCGCTGCCCTGTCGTGGCGGCCGCTGCGATGGCTGTTCTCCAACCCCGCGGCCCGGTTCCTGGGGGCCATCTCCTACAACCTGTACCTCTATCACCAGCGGCTGATCGTGCTGCTGCGCATGAGCCTGGGCTTCCAAAGCGGGGCGGACGTGGCGGCGGCGGGGACGAAGATGCAGATCTTCCTCACCCTGGAGGGGTTGGGCCTGTCCCTGGTGCTGGCGGCGGCGCTCACCTATCTATGGGAGCGCCCCTGCCGCAGATGGATCATGTCCTGCGGCGCGCCGAAGGCGCCGGCAGCGCCGACGCCCGAGCCCGAAATCCCGGAAGAGGCACAGACGAACACCGATTCAAAATCATAAGAAAGGAAATACACCCATGCACTATCGCTACAAAACAAAAGACGTCTGCTCCAGCGAGATCAACTTCGACATTGAGGACAACAAACTCCATAACGTGGTCTTCACCGGCGGCTGCAACGGCAACCTCAAGGCCATCGGCAAGCTGGTGGAGGGCATGGACGCGGACCAGGTCATCGCTTTGCTCAAGGGCAACACCTGCGGGCGCAACGCCACCTCCTGCGCCGACCAGCTCACCAGGGCCATCGAAGCCGCCCGGATCGCCTGAGACGTTCATAGTAATTTTGCAGGAATTTGACAGAATTTGTCTTGTGGAGACGGCTTGTCCATGGTACAATACCCACTGATTTTATAAAAGGATAGGTATTCGAGTGAATCTGAAACGCTGCTGCGTCATTCTGCTGATCGTGCTGCTGCTCCTCTCGGAGGCGTGCGGGTCGAAGCAAAGTGCCGAAGCCATACAATCCATGGAGACAGGGGAACCCTCGCCGGTCCCCGTCATGGCGGGACAGACCCAGGTCCCGCTGACGGTCGCTCCTACTCAGCAGATCCATAGTCAGGAGGTGAACGTGGCGGCGAACACCCCGGCGCCCACGCTGACGCCCCAGCCCAGCCCCACGCCCACGGCCACGCCCCTGCCCACGCCCACGCCCACGGCCTCGCCCATCCCCTTCTCCTACTATGCGCCCACGGTGAACATGACCTTCGAGGAGTTGGTGGGAGGTTTGGCGGATTCCTACTATGAGACGGAGGGCATCGATCCTGTCAGCGTCCGGCCCAAGGGCTATCCGGCTGCGGACACCTACAAGCTGATCGTGGACGTCACCTGGCAGGTGGTCATGGCCTTCAAGAAGGACGCCAACGGGGAGTACACCGTGCCCGTCCGGTACATGCTCTGCTCCACCGGCAGCGCCAAGAACGGCCTCACCAAGATCGGAAAGTTCAAGCTGAAGGAGTGCCGCCTTCGGTTCGGCACCTTCGCCAGCGGCGATTTCTCCGCCCAGTACTGGACGCTGATCGTGTCCCGGACCTACTTCCATTCCGTGGTGTACCATCGGGGCGCCCGGAACGGACAGAAGGACCTGAACAGCGTGTATGTGGATAAGTATCTGAAGCTGGGCACCCCGGACAGCCACGGCTGCATCCGCCTGCCCGTGCCCGACGCCCGCTGGATCTATTATAACTGCGCGCACGGCACGGAGGTGGAGATCCGCGACGGCGACAAGAACGACGCCCAGACCCGCGCCATCCGGGAGCAGCTGAAGCTGGCGCCGCCGCCTGCGGTGGTCTCGGGCCTTGCGCCGGGGTCAGCGCCTTACACCGACAACTGGACCATCGAGGACGTGCCCCAGGAGGTGAAGTACGTCCACGCCACCCCGCCGCCTCCTGCCAAGAAGAAAAACTGAGAAAAAAGACCGGTTCGCCGGTCTTTTTTTATACATATATGACTTCGATCCCCTTCTCCCGGGCGAAGCCCACGGTCTGGGCGGTGCCGCTGGGGGAGTGGGTCAGGTAGGCGATGCACAGGTCCGCGTCCTCCACCAGCTGCCTGTTGCGGATTGCCATGCAGCCGGGGAAGAAGTGGGCGGACAGAAAGACCATCTCTTCGGCGGCTTTCTTCTGCCGCTGCAGCTCCGCCTTGTCCTGGGCATTGAACCGGTCTCCGAAGCCGGTGAAGGGGAGGAGCAGGATGAGCTGCATATCTGGGTGCCGGCTGCGTTCCAGCAGCACCAGCTTCCCCGCAAGCAGGTCGAAGCCCTCCGCCCCGCCGCAGTAGAACCTGCGGGCCCCCCGTTCGTAGGCGCGACGGATGGCCGCCGTCGCGTTGGCCACCAACCGTCGATAGTCGGGGGAGCGGGACGCCGGCAATTCCCTGTGTCCGGTGAAGCAGACGGACCGGATGGGTGTGCTGTTGAGGATCGGATCATCCATAGCAGGAAAATCATACCACATTTTCTCGGGCTTGTCCTGGCAAACTTGCTTTTATTTTATCTTTTTTGTTAACCTTTTGTTTTTCGACAGACAGGGGCGGCACAAAATGATACAATGGCAACGTCCGGACATACGGGGACAGTATGTGAGCAACACCGGTGAAACCACCCGGAAAGGAATGGGGCTTTATATGAAACAGATCAAAAAGAGAAGAAGGATCCTCCGCATCGGCAATCCCATCGGGTTCAGCCTGTTCTGCCTGGTGTGCCTGGGAGTGATGGCGGGGCTGTACCTGGGCATTTCCTGGGCCATCAAGACCGGCCCGGGCGTGGTGAAGGCCATGCGGGCCGTGGTCCAGGAGGAGGTCATGACCACCCCCACCGTGGAGCCGTCTCGGGAGCCCAAGGATGAGCTTTTGCCCACCGCCACGCCCACACCGGAGGTGAAGGAGACCCCGGCCCTCGGCACGCCGAGCGTCGCCACCCCCGAGCCCTCGGCCTTTGTGAGCGCCGGCCCCGCCGGGAATTACAGCGCCGCCCTCTACGGCCAGGTCATCGGCGTCGATCCCTGCCGCGACAGCACCAATAACCGGGAGGAGGCGGAAAACAACCTGGTCCTGGCGAACCGTCTCAAGCGGTATTTGGAGGACCGGGGCGCCACGGTGGTCCTGGGGCGGACCGAGAATGACAAGGGCAAGGTGACGGACAGCGCCCGGGCCAAAATCTTCCTGGAGGCCGGCTGCACCTATGTGGTCCGTCTCAAATGCAACGCCATCAACGCCAAGACCTCCGCCTGCTACGTCAAGGTGACGAGCAAGAACAAGAGCTTCGGTCAGAAGATGATCGACGCATACGTCCTGGCCACCGGCATGAAGAAGCAGAGCAACAAGAAGAACGGCGTCAAGGTGGAGGACGATCCTGTGGCCGCCAAGTGCGGCTGCCCCTGCGTGGCGTACCTCCTGGGCAACTGGAAGAACGCCACGGACTACGCCAATTTGCACGACGAGGCGTTCATCGAACGCATGTGCGAGGGCATCTTCAACGGCCTGATGGCCCAGATCAACGACGAGCCCGTCCCCACGGCCACTCCGACCGTCACGGACCGGCCGGCAGACACGCCGACGCCCACCGTCACGCCGTAAACCATGTTTCACGCCATAAAAAACAGAGCTCGCCAGGAGCTCTGTTTTTTTGCTCGCTTTGTCAGAGACTGTCCCGCACCAAAGGCATGCTCATGCAGCGGGGGCCGCCCCGGCCCCGGGACAGCTCGGAGGAGGGGATCTCGTGGACGGTGATGCCGTGGTCCCGCAGGATGCTGTTGGTCACATGGTTGCGGATGTAGGTGATGACCTCCCCGGGCGCCACCGCCAGGGTGTTGGCGCCGTCGTTCCACTGCTCCCGGGCCGCGTCGATGGTGCTGGCGCCGCCGCAGCGGATCAGGGTGATCTTGTCCAGCCCCATGACCTCCCGCAGCGCCTCGTCGATGGGCAGGCCGGTTTCGGTGATGTTCAGCTTCCGCGTGCCGTCGCCCCGGGTGAGCAGGAAGGAGCGCATGGACCGCTGAATGTTGGGATGGACCACGAACTTGTCCACGTCCACCATGGTCATGACCGTGTCAAGGTGCATGAAGGTGCGGAACTTCGGCAGGTCGATGACCAAAATCTGCTCCACCCCCATGTGGGCGGCCAGGACCTTCTCGGCCATATCCTCGATGGCCTGGGGGCTGGTGCGCTCGCTCATGCCCACGGCGATGGTCCTTTCGTTGAGGACCAGGGTGTCGCCGCCCTCGATGGACCAGCTCTTGCCGCGCTCGTACCAGTGGGGCACGTTCTTATAGATGGGATGATAGCGGAAGATGTAATCGGCGAACAGGGTCTCCCGCTGCCGGATCTCGTTGGCCATGTGGGAGATGATGACCCCGTTGCCAAGGCACGCGAAGGGGTCCCGGGTGAAGTACAGGTTGGGCATGGATTCGGCATAGAAGGGGAAGTCCTCCTGGGCGTAGTCCACCAAATGGTACTTGGTGAGCTTGGCGATCTGGCTCTTGCGCACGCCGCCGGCCATGGCGTCGAACAGCTTGTCCGTGGGCAGGGCCAGCAGATACTCCTTCACCGCCTCCTGCATATAGGAGCCATAGAGGTGGGCCTCCCGCACATAGTCCGAGACCAGCTCCTCCCTGACGCCGCCCCGGTTCACCGCTTCGCACAGCAGATCCTTCAAATACATCACGTTCACGCCGCACTGACGCAGGATGCAGGCGAAGGTGTCGTGCTCCTGCTGGGCGTACACCAGATAGGGGATATCGTCGAAAAGCTGATGGGACAGATAATCTGGCATCAGGTTTTCCAGCTCCACACCGGGCCGGTGCAGCAGCACGGTCTTGAGTTTTCCGACTTCGGAACGAACGCTGATGGGGGAATCCATGGTAGACAGTTGCTCCTTTGCATCGTTTTATTGGTGTCGGTATGCGAACCGTGGGGAACGAAGGTCGGTCCCGTCAGGCGGGATCGGTGGCCTGTGCCGGATCGTCGATATAGGAGAACACCTTTCGCATGGCGTAGGGCCCCTCGCTGAAGAGCTCCGGCGACAGCTCCGAAAGGGTGAAGTGCATGGCGTCCGATTTGTGGGGATAGTAGACGCCCCAGGAGAATCCGGCCCGGTAGAACGCCAGCTCATACAGGAAATAGTTGGTCAGCACCTCGGGCACGCCGCTGGCTCCGCCGCCCCGGACGGTCCCGGAATAGGTGAAGTCGTAGCACTGCTTCCCCTTGACGGTGACGACGCCGTTGTAGGTCACCTTCTGCGCTTCCCCGTAGATCCGTTCCCGGTTGGTCCGATTGTCCTTGTTGCTGGGGAAGCTGGCGTTGATATCCACCGCTGTGCCGAAGGAATGATGGCTGATGAAATCGCCGGAGTTGGTGAAGCGGCGGACCATGGTCCCGTTCATCTTGGTCACAAGATCGCTGAGGCGCACGGCCCCCGTGTCCAGATTGGGGCCGGTGAGATGGAGATAGGTGTTCTCCATGTAGCGGCAGGCCTGCTCGAAATAGGGGATGGCGTCCACATGGCAGGTCCACTTCTTGCCCTTGAGGCAGAGGGCGGTGCCCACGTACTGCTTGGTCCAAGCGGGATCGAGGGTGATCCGATGAGAGCCGCTTTGGAGCTTGTATCGGAACATGAACCGCTCCGGGGCGCCGAAAAAGCGGAGGGCGGCGGAGTAATTGAGCCGGAGGTTGTTGGGCTGCAGCTGGATCCATTCCTCATGGGTCACCCGGAACTGGGTTTCGGCCAGGACCTTCTCCTGGCTGGCGGTGTCCTGCCCCAGGATGCGCAGGGTGTAGGTGCCGAGGGGGAGCTGTTGAAACTTCAGCTGCTCCGCTATGCAGTCCACGTCGGGGGAGAAGGTCTCGTCCAGCAGCCGACAGGACAGCGCCCGGTCCTCCGGGCTGAACCGCTGCTCGCCTTGCTGCACCGGGCTGCCCTTGCCGTTGAGGATCTCCGCCCGCACCAGAAGCAGGGGCTCGGGCCCGCTGACGACGCCGTCGATCCAGAAGGGCTGGCCCTTCTGGACCTGGGTGCCCAGGGTGGGCAGTGGCATCTCCTCCGACGCCGTGAACGTAAGCGGCTGGGGCTCCGGGGTGGGCTCGGGGGTGGCTGTGGGTTCCGCCGTCGCCGTGCAGCTGGGCGCCAAAGAGGGGAGGGGACTTTCCAACGGCGCAGCCGTGGGGGTGGCTTTCGCCAAGATGAGGATCTGCGCCGGCTCAGCCGTGGGCGTCGGGGCGATCTCCACCGCAGCCGCCGTCGCCGTGGGCGCAGCTTCCGCCCGGGGCGCCGTCGCCTGCCCGCAGCCCGCCAGGAGCATCAGTATCAAAATGGCCGAAATCTTTTTCATATGGGTATCATATCAACTTTCCGCAACAAATTCAACCGAAAACCCCAATGTAAATTCATACATTTCTTTGCATAATCATAACTTTATGCACCGGCTGAAAAGGCTCCGCAGGACCCTTTCCCGGGCGGGATGGCTCGTCAAAAAAAGCCTTCCCCTGGAGGGGAAGGGGGACCATCTATGGTGAATGAGGTGTTTTCTTCAGGGGTGATCTTAGGATCATATGCTCGGAAAAAGGGCGCCCCGCGGAGCGCCCCTTGATCCTATACAACGCCGGACCCTACCGTTCCGGCACGCGGATATCCTTCCAGTCGGAGACGTCGCATCGGCCATCATTGTTATTGCCCACGGCCACCACGGTGCCGTCCGCTTTCAGGCCCACCGTGTGACCCGAGCCTGCCGCTATGGCCACGATGTCCTTCCAGTCGGAGACATCGCATTGGCCATTCTTGTTATAGCCGACAGCCACCACGGTGCCGTCCGCCTTTAGTCCCACCGTGTGAATATATCCTGCCGCGACGGCCACGATGTCCTTCCAGTCCTTCACGTTGCATTGGCCGTTATCGTTATCGCCCACAGCCACCACGGTGCCGTCCGCCTTCAGACCCACCGTGTGAACACCGCCTGCCGCGACGGCGACGATGTCCTTCCAGTCGGACACGTCGCATCGGCGGCTATACTTGTTATAGCCCACGGCCACCACGGTGCCGTCCGCCTTCAGGCCGACCGTGTGGAAAGCGCCGGCCGCGATGGCCACGATGTCCTTCCAGTCGGACACGTCGCATTGACCGTCATCGTTTTCGCCCACGGCGACCACGGTGCCGTCCGCCTTCAGGCCCACGGTGTGATAGCCGCCGGCAGCGATGGCCACGATGTCGGTCCAGCGGTCCACGTTGCACTGGCCGTAATTGTGCATCTGATCTCTAAACTGAGTCGCCACCACGGTGCCGTCCGCCTTCAGGCCCACCGTGTGGTAATCGCCGGCCGTGACGGCCACGATGTCCGTCCAGTCGGACACGTCGCATTGGCCATACTCATTATAGCCCACGGCCACCACGGTGCCGTCCGCCTTCAGCGCCACGGAATGATAGTAGCCGTCCACCAGGGTGTTCCCGCCCAACATACGGATCTTGCACAGCTTGACCAGCTTTTCGCTGTCCTTGTAATCGCCCAGGTCCGCGAAGGCGGCCTTGGCTTCTTCAAACTTCCCTTCGTTGTACAGGGCCAGGGCTTCGGTGTAGGCCTGGTTCCGCAGACCCTCTTTGCAGGCCTCGACCTGATCTTCGCTGTCCTTGAAGTCGCCCAGCGCCTTGAATACCTTCATGGCCTTCTTAAACTCGCCATCCTCGTACAGCGCGACGCCGTACTTATACTGGCTCTTGTTCACCATGTAGGGGCTGTCCTTGAAGTCGCCCAGGCCTTCGAAGACGGCGATGGCCTCCTCATACTGTCCCGCGGCCAGGAGCGCCTCGCCCTCGGCGTACTTTCTGCCGGGGATGAGGACCTTGAGGACGATCACCGCCGCTGCCAGCACGACGATGACGGCTGCTATTATGCCGATGATCAGCCCGGTGCGCTTTTTCTTCGGCGCGGGGGCCTGTTCGGCCTCGTTTTCATATTCATATTCGTATTCGTTGTTCATTTCCATGGAAAAACCCCGTTCTTTCTTGGAATATCCCCAGTATACCATACTATTCGCGATGTGCAACAGCCTTTTGCCGCCGAAGGAGACGCAGCCGGAGTCGTAGCCGCACGGTGCATCCGGGGCGCAGCTCGGTTTATCCGTCATAACGCCGACGATCTTGTCTCTTTCTAATCAGATCTGAATAGTATATAAAAAGCATATCATGCCAAACGGCAGAACACAATCCCGCATCCGCATAGGGCAAGGAAAAAGGAAGGGGCGTGCCCTTCCTTTCCGTGTGGCGTTTGGTTCAGTCCCCCAGCAAGGTCAGCTGCTCGGCGAAGCTCATGTCCAGCATGCGCTTGTTGACGCGGTTGTCGAAGAGGGTGCTCATGGGGGCCTTGTCGTGGATGATCTTCACGGCCTGGGCGAACATGGGCGCGGCGGAGATGATCTTGATCTTGGGGTGCTTGCGGACGATGAACTCGTAGGGGCTCTCGTCGAAGCGGCTCAGGGCCTTTTCATTCATGCAGTTGTGAGACAGAGCGCCGAAGATCCGGTTGGCGCCCTTCTCCTTCAGGCCCCGGGCGATGTCCACCATGGTGCCGCCGGAGATGGAGAAGTCGTCCACCACCAGGCAGTTCTTGTTCTCCACTTCGCCGATGACCTCCAGGACCTTGGCGTTCTCCGAGTGATCGGTGCGGGTCTTGTCGCCGATGGCCACGGGGCAGCCGATCTGCTTGGCGAAGTCCCTGGCCCGCTTGGCGGAGCCGGCGTCCGGAGAGACCACCACCAGATCCTCGTCCACGATGCCCGACCGCTTCACGTACTCGGTGAGCAGGGGCTCAGCCCGCAGGTGGTCCACCGGCTTCTTGAAGAAGCCCTGGATCTGGGCGGCGTGCAGGTCCATGAAGATGACCCGGTCCACGCCCGCGGCCTCGATGCAGTCCGCGCAG
>CADCMN010000032.1 GCA_902802575.1 uncultured Eubacteriales bacterium
CATCTCGGGGATGCCGTGCTCCCGGGCGTAGGCCCGCTCCGGGTTGTCGGGCTTGATGGCGGCGGAATAGATGACCAGCTCCGCCCCCTCCACCTGCTCGCCCTTCTGGGGGATGGACACGGGGATGCCCAACTCCATGAGCCGGTCCGTGAACTGGGACCGCTCCCGGTCCGAGCCCGTGACCACGTGCCCCTGCTTCTTCAATATCTGCGCGATACCGCTCATGCTGCACCCGCCCACACCGATGAGGTGGATGCGCTTCACATCATCCAAACCAACTGCCACTTGTTTTTGCCTCCCACCAGGTTTCCTTATAGTATACGCTTTTGCGACAGAATTAGCAACTGTTCGCGGCGGGAGGGGCGAGCCCCTCCCCTACGGCGGCAGCGTGTCGCATTTACTGCCGTCTGACCAGGCATCGCACCCACGCGGGCGATTCACGCCTCCTCCGCCTTCGCCTGCTCCCGGGCTTTGAGCTCGTTGAGGTCGTCCAACCGGGTGACCGCCGGGGGCTCGCTGCCGTCCAGCATGCGGATGAAGCAGCGGCGGCGCTTGTGCTGCTCCGTGTCGAAGAGCCGCCACATGGACAGCACGTCCTTGTTCATTTCCAGCTGTGGCCCGGTCTCCGCCAGCTTCACGCCGTTTTGGATGCCCTTGCGGAGCAGATCCTCCAATATGACCAGGTTGATGCCCGCGCCTTTGAGGTCCGGCCGCACGGCGATGAGGAGCATGTCGAGCCGATCGTTCTTCCCCTTGAGGGCCCGGAGGGTGGTGATCCAGCCGAAGGGGAACAGGCGGCCCCGGGTCTTCTGATTGGCCTTCGAGAGGGACGGGGCGGCCACGCCAAAGCCCAACAGCTCGTCCTTGTCGTTGTAGACGAAGCAGGAGGTCTTGTTGCTGACCAGGGGCAAAAACTCGTGGGTGTACTTCTCGATCTGCTTGGGCGTCAGGGGCACCATGCCGAAGATGACCTGGTATGCCTCGTTGTAGAGGGCGAACACGTCCCTGAGATACTTGGGCAGATTCTTCTTGTCGGACAGGTCCGCCAGCTTCAGCGACATGCGCTTCTTGGTGTAGGATACGATCTTCTCCATCCGGGGCGGCACCGCATCGGGCACGTGGATGAGATACTCCACCCAATCCACCTCCTTCACGAAGCCCAGCCGGGCCATGTGATCGAGATAGTAGGGGTAGTTGTAGTACACGAAGAACTGGCTGAGCCGGTCGAACCCCTCCACCAGCATGCCCTCCCGATCCATATCGGAGAAGCCCTGGGGCCCGTGGATGGCCACGCAGCCCAGCTCCTTCGCATAGTCGGCCAGGGCGCTGTACAGGGCGTCGGTGACCTCGGCGTCGTCGATGAAATCAAAGAAGGCGAAGCGAAGATAGTTCACGTTGTTCTTCTCGTTGGCCCTCTTATTCAGGATCCCGGCCACCCGGCCCACGATCTTCCCGTCCCGATAGGCTAAGAAGCACCTTGCCTCGCAGTACTCGAAGGCCGGGTTCTTGTCGGGCATGAGGTCGTTGATCTGGTCCCCCACCATATCGGGCACGTAGTAGGGGTCGTTCTCATAGAGCTTGGTGGGAAAGAGGACGAAGTCCCGGATCTCACGCCAGGTTTTGGCTGCTTTGACCGTGACCATGGCCCGCCTCAGTTGTCCCACTTCAGCGTCTTGCCGCCGATGAGGTGCAGATGGAGGTGGTGGACGCTCTGGCCCGCGTCGTCCCCCACGTTGGTGATGAGCCGGTAGCCGGACTTTGCCACGCCCTCGCTCTCGGCGATTCTCCGGGCGCAGGCGAACATATGGCAGAGCAAAGCGTCGTCCTCCGCCGTCAGGGCCTGGGCGCTCTCGATGTGCTTCTTGGGGATGATGAGCACGTGGACCGGGGCCTGGGGCGCGATGTCCCGAAAGGCGCAGACCAGCTCGTCCTCATAGACCTTGGTGGAGGGGATGTTCCCCTTGGCGATCTCACAGAATAAACAACTCATAACAATACTCCTTCCGCAATGGTATTCGTTCGTCCCACGATGCGCACTCGGACCGGCTCTCCCACCGGTCCCGGGCAGCGCACCCGGACGTAATTTCCTGTGTAGCCCGTGCCGTCCTCCTCCATGAGGACCTGCTGCACGGTGCCGATCTGGCGGTCGATGAAAGCTTTCTCCAGCCCGTCCCCGATGGCGATCAACTCCCTGGCCCGCCGGGCTTTCTCCTGTCGGGTCAGCTGGCCGGGCATGGCCGCCGCCTTGGTGCCGGGCCGCCTCGAATAGGGGAACACATGGAGGCGGGCAAAGCCCACCGCCTTCAAAAAGGCCATTGTCTCCCGATGCTCCTGCTCCGTCTCCCCGGGGAAGCCCGCGATCACGTCCGTGGTGACGGCGGCGTCGGGCATGCAGTCCCGGAGCCGATCCGCGTTCCTGAGATACTCTTCAGCAGTGTACCGCCGGTTCATGCGCTGCAAGACCGTGTCCGACCCGCTTTGGAGCGACAGGTGGAACTGATGGCACAGGCTCCGGCTCTCGGCGCAGGTTTGGGCAAAGGCTTCGTCCGCGAACCGGGGGTCCAACGAGCCCAGCCTGAGCCGCTCCACCCCGCACTCGTCCGCCAAGCGAATGAGGTCGTTCAAGGTGGGCTTGCCTGCAAGGTCCTTGCCGTACTCCGTAAGCTCGATGCCGGTGAGCACGATCTCCCGGTAGCCCTTCTCCTTGAGGGCGTTCAGCTCCCGCCGGCAGCTCTCCATGGACCGGGACCGAAGGGCCCCCCGGGCGAAGGGGATGGCGCAGTAGGTGCAGAAGCTGACGCAGCCGTCCTGGACCTTCAGGGTCGCCCGGGTGCGGCTGTCTGCCACGGCGGACAGGTCCTCAAACTGCCGCCGGGAAAAGGGCGGCACGGCCGCCGGGTCCGGCTTTTGCCCCAGGAGAGCTTGCTCCACCAACGGCACGATGTCCTTGCGCCCGCCGGTGCCCAGCACCAGGTCCACCCCGGCCAGAGCGGCCACCTTCTCTTTGGCCACCTCGCTGTAGCAGCCCACGGCCACGATGAGGGCGTCGGGGTTCTGGGCGTGGGCCCGGGAGAGCATCTGCCTCGACTTCTGGTCCGCCACCGCCGTCACCGTGCAGGTGTTGACGATGTAGGCGTCCGCTTTCTCCGAGAAGTCCACCGCCTGATGGCCCGCCGCCGTGAACAGCTCCGCCATGGCCGCGGTCTCGTAGTGATTCACCTTGCAGCCCAGGGTATAAAACGCAACTTTCACGCCCTACTCCCCCAGCTCAAACAATATTTCGGCGCACATGGCCATGCCGGCGGTCTCGGTGCGCAAAATGCGCGGCCCCAGGGAAACGGCCTTCGCACCCTTCTCGGTCAGCGCGGCCACCTCGTCCGCCTCGAAGCCGCCCTCTGGGCCCACGAACAGGGCGATGCGGCGGCCGGGGCGATCCGCCATGACGCGCTTCAGGCTCTGCTCCTTCTCCCCCTCGTAGGCCACGTAGACCGTGTCGAAGATGGAAAGATCCGCCTTCTTCAGCTCCACCAGAGGCAGCACCTCCGGGACGAGACCCCGATGGCTCTGCATGGCGGCCTCCTGGGCCACCTTCCGATAGCGCTGGAGCTTCTTGTCAAAGTCCCGGCCGGGCTGGACCACGCACCGGGCGCTGAGGGTGGGGACCAGGGCGTTCATGCCCAGCTCCGTGCCCTTTTGTATGATGGTCTCCATCTTCCCCGCCTTGGGCAGGCACTGGAACAGGGTGAGCTTATGATGGGGCTCGCTGAGGCAGGGCCGCCAGGGGCCGGTCTTCACCCGGGCTTTGCCGGGTTCCAAATGCTCGATCTCCCCCTCGCACTCGCTGCCCCTGCCGTCGGAGAGCATCACATGATCCCCCTTGCGAAGGCGCAGCACCGAGACAAGGTGCTTGAGATCCTCGCCTTCAATGACGGCCCAATCGGGGCCTATGTCGTTGACAAAGAATCGGTTCATCCCGGGTTCCTGCACAGCATGGCGTACCAGCAGTCGGAGGACTTGACCTCCGTCACTTCAAAACCCGCCTGCTTCAATTTCTCTTCCGTTTCCGCCGCCCGATCGTCGATGATGCCGGAGACGATGAACCAGCCCCCGGGGGCCACCACCGTCTTGGCGTAGGGGGCGAGACCGATGATGACATCCGCCACGATGTTGGCCGCCACCACGGGGTAGGGGCCGCCGATCTTGTTTCGGAGGGCCTCGTCGGCCAGCAGGTTTCCGATGCAGATCTCATACCCGTCCTGAGAGAGGCCGTTCATCTCGGCGTTGTCCCGGGCCACGGTCTCGGCGATGGGGTCGATGTCCACGGCCACGGCCCGCCGCGCGCCCAGGAGCCGGGCGGCGATGGACAAAATGCCGCTGCCGCAGCCCATGTCCAGCATATCGAGGCCGGGGGTCATGACCCGCTCCAAGAACTCCAGGCACATGCGGGTGGTGTGGTGAGCGCCGGTGCCGAAGGCCATGCCGGGATCCAGCTTCAGGACCACCCGGTCCGTCTCGGGCCGCTCCTCCCAGCAGGGCAGCACCAGCAGCCGCTGTCCGATCAGCAGGGGCTTATAATACTGCTTCCAGTTGTTGGCCCAGTCCTCCTCGTCCACGGTGCGGACGGTGATCGCCAGGGAGCCCAGATCCACGCCCAGATCCAGCGTGTTCAACCGAGCCACGGCGTCCTTGGCCGCCGCCACCTTGTCGCAGTTCTCCGGGCAGTCGGCCACGTACCCCTTCACGCAGGGCCGGTCCGTGCCGATCTTGTCCATGTCGGCAAAATCCCAGTAGAGCACGCTCTCCCGCAGGAAGGCTGCCGCGGCGGTCCGGCTCTCCTCGATGCTCTGGCCCGTGATGCCCGCCCCGTCCAGGGCGGCGCACACGTAGTCCAATCCTTCGTCGGTGGTATAGACGCTGATCTCCAGCCATTTCATGGGCGAATTCTCCCGCTTTCTCTGTTTTCGTAACGAATTATTATACTATGATTTCCCGCCGGTCACAAGCCCTTATTCCATGGACAGCCGCAGGTTTTCGCCTTTTATGCCCACGAAGGCGCCCTTCCGGGCCTGGGGGGAGTCAGGATGGCACAGGAGCCACTTGTTCTTCATCCAAAGGAGACCCTCCTCCCCCGGGGCCGAGGGATCCACGTGATCGAGGGGTGCGTTGGTGCCCCGCGTCAGGACCACCAGGCAGTTGAAGCCCTCGGGCGATACGCGGCAGGGGGCAAAGTGGAGCACCCGGGGATAAATCTCTACCAGGACCTCCGGGGGCAGGTAGAAGCCCACCACGGCGGAAGAATCCAAGGTGCGGTCCCGGATGTCCGAGGGCAGGGCCAGCAGCAGCACCAGGCCCGTGGTGGAGTAGTTCACCTCGCTGCACTTATGGTACTCCTCCGCGTTCAGGGTGAAGCCCCGGCCGTTGCAGCAGCCGGCCTGGACGGCCATGCCCCCGTAGACCGTATGGGCCAGGTGCCGCACGTCCGCCGTGGCCTCCAATATGGGGTCCGAAGCCACATAGCAATTCCCCGCTTCCGGTATCTTCGTCTGGGCCATGGCCGCCCTCAACGAAGCGGGGTCCAGGACCGGCAGCACCCGCCCGTAGGGGGCGAAGGCCCCATCCAGGACCGAGAAGAGGGGCAGGCCGGGGTTCTTCCGTTTCAAATCTTCCAAAAGGTTCATACCGATACGCCTCCGTTTTCCAAATAACGGGCCGCCATGAGCAGGCCTGCGGCCTTGGGTTCCAACGCTCCGTTGAAGGGGCTCTTCACCAGGGGCGCCTCATGCCGCTCGTCCACGCCCACGTCCATCTCTGCCCGGAGCCGAGACAGGAAATAGGGATGATCGAACGCGGCGCCATAGAGGACGATGCGCCCCGGGTCCAGGAGATAGACCGCCGCTTTCAGGGCTCCGGCCAGGTACTCAACGGCCCGATCCACCACCTCCCGAGCGCCGACATCCCCCCGGGTGGCGGCGTCCAGCACGTCGTCAAAGGTCAGATCCGTCCCGCGCTTGGCCCACAGGAGGGGCGTCCTGTCCGGTGACAATCGTTCCTTGGCCGCCTGGAGGATGGCCGTGGGGGACGACACCGTTTCCAGACACCCGCACTTGCCGCAGTGGCAGGGCCTGCCGCCCCGGCGCACGGCCGGGATGTGGCCGATCTCGGCGCATTGGCGGCCTTCCCCTTCCCAGATCCGGCCCCGGATGGACAGGGCACCGCCGATGCCGGAATCGCAGCGCAGGAAGAACTGGCTGTCGGCCGCCCGCCCCCGATCCAGGAACAGCTCCGCAGCGAACAGGGCCCGCACGTTGTTGGACAGGACGACGGGCATCCCCGTATGCGCCTCGAACCGGTCGCAGATCGGAAAATCGAAGGCGTCCAGCGCATCAAAGGTCCTGTGGACGCTGCGGCCATCGGCCCCCAGTATGCCGCGAACGGCCACGCCCAGGCCCAGGATGCGATCCCGCTTTACCCCGCTTTCCCTGACCAGGGCCATGAGCCGCCGGGACAGATCCGCCACGGTCTCCTCCGCCGGCGCCTTGGGGGGCAGGGTCACGGTCTCGGCAAAGAGCACCGACCCATCCAGCCACACGCCGGAGAGAATGGCCCGCCCCAGCCCCAGCAGCACGCCCAAGGCGCAGCGGGCATGGGGATCCAGCCCCAGCAGGATCTCCCGCCGGCCCACGCCGACGGCCGCCGCCGAAGGGGTTTCCTGCAGCAGCCCTTCCCCCAGCAGCTCCGCCGTGATCTTGGTCATGGCCGCGGGCGTGAGGCCCAGGGCCGCCGCCAGTCCCTTGCGGGAAAGGTTCCCCTTCTCCTGCAGGCAGCGGAGCACCGCCGCTCGGTTGCTCCTGCGGATCCCGGCCATATTGTCGCCTGCGAACGGTTTATCCATGACGTTCCTCCTGGGGTTGGGGGTGGAGCTTGCCCCGAAGCAGCAGGATCGCGGCGCCTGCAAGCACCACGCCAATGCCCAGTATCTTTCGGGCGGTCAGGGCCTCCTGTAAAAACAGCACGCCGATCAGGCAGCTCACCACGGGCATGAGCAGCAGCCACAGCTTCACCACCCACACCTCGTGGCGCTTCAGGTTTCGATAATAGCAGAAATAGATGCCGGTCTGGGCCAGGCCGCCCAGCAGGACCAACCCCCAGAAGTGGGGGGTGGCGGCGGGGCGCAGCGCCTTGAGATCCCCCCGAAAGAGGGCGAAGAGGGCAAAGAGGACCAGGACCGTGAAGTTGTTGTAGTAGGAGATGCTGTCGGTGTCCCGGCCGTGCTTTTCCTGGGCCGCCTTGATGAGGAAGGCGTTCACCGTGACGCACAAGGCGCTGAGGAGGAAGAACAGGTCCGCGGGCCGAAACGCAAAGCCGGAGAAGTCCAGCCCCAGCACCAGCAGCACGCCCAGGAGCATGACGAGGCTCCCCAGCCAGTCGGAAGCATACAGCTTCTTATGATACACCGCCACGGTGATGAGGTTCACCATGAGCACGTCGGTCTTGAGCAGCGCCGTGCCCGTGCTGAGGGTGCCGCCGGCATAGCCCAAATTGGCAAACAGATCCAGCAGGAACCCGAACACGCCGATGACCGCCAGGATCACCGCCGCCCGGCCCTGGTGAAAGAGGGCTTTGAAGCGACCGTCGGCGACGAGCTGGATCGTCAGGAACACCAGGGCGCTCATGCGCAGCAGGAACCCCGCCGCGAAGGGGGAGCCCGTGGCGTCCACCATGCGCTTGCTGACGGCATAGAATACGGACCAGGCCACGACCATGCCGGCGATCATGGCTCCGTCCCGCCATTTGCCGTTCATCGGAGGGCTTCGAACATCCGCCGAAGGGCGGCTTCGTCCATGGGTACGGGGTTGTTGTTCATCAGCGGATGAACGGCGCAATCGCGGCAGAGCTTGTCCATATCTACCTCGCCGAGATCGGAAAGCCGGGTCCGAAGGCCCCCCAGCTTTTTGAGCTCACGGATGCGGTCAGCCAGCTCCTTTGTGCCGGAAAGGCCCACCCGGCGGCACAGCTCCTCCAGGCGCCCGTCGGCGTTGATGGCGACAAAGCTGTCCAGTGTGAAGGCGCAGGCCTCCCCGTGGGGCAGGTGGTAGTCCTCGGAAAGAGGGTAGCTGCAGGCGTGGCTGCCCGCGGTCTTGGGCAGCGCAAAGCTCAAGCCCCCCAGCAGGGCCGCCAGGGCCATGTTCTCCCGGGCGGTCCGGTCGCGGCCGTCCCGGTAGGCCGCCTCCAGATTTTGGAGGACCAGGCGCACCGCTTCCACAGCCATCAGGTCGCTGACGGGCTGATGGTGTTTGCTCCAGTATCCCTCCAGGGCATGGGCCATGGCGTCGAGCCCAGTGTTCATGGTGGTCCTGGGCGGCACGGTCTCGGTGAGGGACGGGTCGATCAGGGCGGCTTTGGGCAGGAAGACCGGGTTGTTGATGGTCTTCTTCTCCTTCCCGCAGCTGATGACGGACACCTGGGTCACTTCGCTGCCGGTGCCGGCGGTGGTGGGCACGGCGATCATGGGCAGGCGCTCCGCCGGAAAGGGTCTGGCGCCCCGGAAACAGTCGATGGCTTCGCCGTCGCCCAGGGCCATAGCCGCGGCGAACTTGGCCGTGTCCATGGTGCTGCCGCCGCCCATGCCGACGACGGCGCTGACTTTGTTCTGACGGATGAGCGCCACGGCTCCCTCCACGCCGGAAAGCTGAGGGTTCTCCTCCACGTCTGAAAAAACGGCCGCGATCTCGGGGATCTCCCGCTGCAGCGCTTCCACCCTGCCTCTCAGAAACCGGTCGCAGACCACCAGACAGCGGTCCGCCCCCTGCTCCCTCAGTACGTCCCCTAGCTCCCCGATCTTGCCCCAGCCGAAGCGGATGACCACCGGCTGGCGATACAGAAACTCAAGCCCCATAGATCCCATCCTCGATGGCGCTGACCTGGGCGGCGAACTTGTGCATGTTCACGGCCCGCCAGTCCTCCAGATCCTGGCACCAGGCGGTGGCGAGGAAGGTCTTGACCATCTCCACGGCCATCTCGGGCCCCACGATCCAGCCGCCCATGCAGAGGACGTTGGCGTTGTTGATGGCCCGGGCCATCTTGGCGGAGTATACGCCCTCACAGGCCACGGCGTAGACGCCCTTGAACTTGTTGGCCACCACGCTCATGCCCGCGCCGGTGCCGCAGATCAAAATGGCCTTCTCGTAGGTGCCGTTCTGGATGAGGGGGGCCACGTCGGACGCCACCTGGTAGTAGGGGTGTACCGCATGGAGATCGGTGGTGCCCAGATCATCGAATTCGACACCCGCCGTCAAAAGGTAATTCTTTACCGCCTCCTTGGCCGCAAAGCCGGACTTGTCGCTGCCGATAGCGATCTTCATAGCTGTTTCCTCCCGATATGATTTTGGTTGCGCTTTTGTTCGTGGATATCACCAGTCGCTGCTCCAGTCGGTGCCGCCGGAATCCCAGCTGTCATAGCCGCTGTCGTAGCTGCTGCCGGAATCGTAACTGCTGCCGGAACCGGAACGGGAAGGATTCAGATCGTCCCAGGTGCTGGAGTCGGTAAAGCTCTCCGTGCCCCAATCGCTGTTCCAATCCTCCCCCGTGTAGCTTTCGTCGTAGGAGCCCGTAGGGGCGTCCGTCGAGACCCAGTCGCCGCTGTCCGAATCATAGGTGTACCAGTTGTCGGACGGGTCGAAGTGGGAACCGTAATAGTAATAGGTGGCGTCGCCGAAGCGGTAGTAGCCGTCCTTGCCGTGGCTGTCGCTCCTGGTGACGACGGCGAAGGAATCCTTGGCGTCCGGCACGCCCCAGGCCGGGTCGTACTCGGCGCTCACAAAGGCGGCGTCATAGGCCCCATAGCCGCCCTCGGGGGCCGCCGCGTTCTGCCAGCCGTTCTCCCCGCAGACGTACCAGTTCTCCGCCCGGTCGTAGTTGTAGCCGTAATAGTAGTAGAGGTCGTCCCCGAAGCGGTAGTAGCCGTCCCGGCTGTGCCAGTCCTTCAGCGTGGCGATATAGAAATCGGTGTCCACGCTGGGCACGGTCCAGGCGGGATCGTGATCCCAATTCTGATAGGCGTCGGTCCCCTTGAAGCCCGCCGGGCACCGGGGCAGCTGGTACAGCTCCTGCCAGGCCGCCGACCCCTCGTCATACCGGAACCAGGCGGAGCCGTAGAAGTAGTACCAGGCTCCGTCCGACAGGCGATAATAGCCCGTAGCGGGGTATCCGGCCCGGCTCTTGTCGAAGGAGCGGAACCCGTATGTTTCCGAATACTTCTTGCCCAGGAACGCCGACTCCTTGCCGTATGGCAGGGACGATGCGGGGGCCCACCAGTCGTCCGCCTCCTGGAGGCAGTAGTCGCTGTACCCGTCCTGGTAGTAGATCGACTGATCCGGATACCGATAATACCCGTCGTCCTTATGGAGCTGGATCCTCGATGCAAAGGCTGCGAACGCAACAACGATGCCGACCAGAGCCATTATGATCAATGTGATCAACGCGAGGACGCCGCACCCCTTCCCCAGGGCTTTCCCGGCGGACATCTGCCCCTGGGAACGAACGCTCGCGGAGCCTGCGCCCGGCTCCCGATCGGGGTAGATGCCCCGGTTGTGGCACTCGGACAGGAGCTTTTGGAAGAGCTCGTTGACCGCGTAGGCTTCGTCCGGCCCGTCGTAGCGGACGGCCCGGCTGCCGTTGTCCTTGTTCTTGTAGACCACGAACCGGTCCCCCTCCCGATAGATGCCGAAGGCCCGGGGCTCCCGATAGTCCTCGTCGATGAAGAACCGCATCCGAAGCAGGGGCATGCCCCGCTCGGCGCAGTACTCCTTCAGCTCTTCGATGGTCTTGGGGTGAAAGATGCGCCGGGGGGTGTCCGCCACGTAGTGGGGGTTCTTTGCCCCGCAGTTGGGGCAGGTCTTCTCATCGGAACGCACCGTGCCGTGGCAAAAGGGGCATTCGCCCGTGGACGCAGGGCGACGATTTGATTCTTCCATATCCTTCTCCTCTCCTGATCCGAATCTCATATGGCTCATAGGCCGGCGCGCCGGCAGCTGTCCAGGAGCTTTTCAAACAGCTCCCCTACCGCCTTCTCCTCGTCCGGACCGCGATATCGCACGAAGCGGCTGCCGTCGGCCTTGTTCTTGTACACCACGAAGTCGTCCCCGTCCCGATAGATGCCGAAGGCCCGGGGCTGACGGTAATCCTGATCGATGAAGTAGCGCAGCCTGGCAAGAGGCAATCCCTTGACCGCGCAGTACTCCTGCAGCTCCGCCACGGTCCGAGGAGCCATGGGGGCGCTGCGGACGGGGACCACATACAGGGGGTTGGCGGCCCCGCAGTGGGGGCACTTCAAACTGGCGGAAGAGACGGGCGCGCCGCAGTAGGCGCAGATGCCGGTGGACGCCATAGCTGTTTCCTCCTTTTATTTGGTCCGGATCGCTTCTCTCACCGTGGCGGCGACGCGATCCGCGTTGAGGCCCAGGGCCTCCTTCAGATAGGGGAGCTTGCCCACCTCGCCGAACCGATCCTGAGCGCCTACGGCCCACACGGGCACGGGATGATGGGCCAGGGTTTCCAGCACGGCGGAATGGAGCCCGCCGATCACGTTGTGATTCTCCGCCGTGACCGCCAGGCCGGTCTTGTGGGCGGAGGCAAGGACGGTCTCCCGGTCCATGGGTTTCACGGTGTGGACGTTGATCACCTCGCAGGAGATCCCCTCGGCGGCCAGCGCTTCGGCGGCCTTCAGTGATTCGCTGACCATAAGGCCCGCTGCGAAGATGGTCACGTCCGTGCCCGCCCGCAGGATATCGGCCTTGAACAGATCGAAGCGATAGCCCTCGGGGAAGACCGTGGGAAACTCCTTCCGGTTCATGCGCATGTAGACGGGGCCCTCATAGGCGTGGAGCACGGGCATGGCCGCCTTGAGCTGCACCGTGTCCGTGGGCTCGAAGACGACCAGGCCGGGGATGGACCGGACCGTGCCCATGTCCTCCAAAGACATGTGGGTGCCGCCGTTCAATTCAGCGGCGATGCCCGGGTCCGTGCCCACGATCTTCACGTTCTGTTTGGCATAGCACACGGAGATGGCGATCTGGTCGCAGACCCGGCGGGTGGCGAAGGGAGCGAAGCTCTCCGCCCAGGGCTTGTAGCCGTAGCTCGCAAGGCCCGCGGCAATGGAGATCATGTTCTGCTCCGCCACGCCGCAATCGTAGATCCGATCCGGGAACCGTTTTCTCAGGGAGAAGGTGCCGCAGGCCTTGGAAAGGTCCGCGTCCAGCAGGATCAGCTTTTCATCCCGCTCCATGAGCTCTGCTAAACATTGGGCATACATGGCTCTCATTTCCATCGCTTATGCCTCCCCTCGAATGGCCCGAATGGCCGCCTGGGCCTGTTCCTCGGTGATGTTGGCGTTGTGGTTTGCCGCGCCCAGGTCCACGATCCAGGGGACGCCGCAGCCCTTCACGGTGTTCAGGATGACCATGGTGGGCTTGCCGCTGCCCAGGCCCAGCTTGGCGTGAGCCACCGCGGCGGACACCTGCTCCACATCGTTGCCGTCCTCCACCTCGATCACGTGCCAGCCGAAGGCCGCCCATTTCTCGGCCAGGGGCGCGACGTCGTTGATCTCTTCTACGGTGCCGCCGATCTGGAGCTTGTTGTAGTCCGTGAAGGCGATCAGGTTGTCGAGGTCCTTGGCCGCGGCGAACATGGCCGCCTCCCAGATCTGGCCCTCCTGGCTCTCGCCGTCGCCGATGAGGGTGTAGACGATGGCCCCGTCCTTGGCGAGCTTGGCGCCCAGGGCTGCGCCCACGGCGCAGGAAAAGCCCTGGCCCAGGCTCCCGGCGGTCATGTCGATGCCCGGCGTCAACAGCATATCGCAATGGCTGGGCAGATGGGTGCCCCCCTGGTTGAGGGTCAAGAGTTCCGCCCGGTCGAAGTAGCCCCGGTTGGCCAGGGCCGCGTACACCGCCGGACCCGCATGGCCCTTGGAGCAGATGAACCGATCCCGGCCGGGCTTCCTGGGGTCCTTGGGGTCGATGCGCATGGCCTCGAAATAGAGGACCGCCAGCAGCTCCACCACGGACAGGCACCCGCCGATGTGGCCCACGCCCAGGTGACCGATGCTCATGAGCACATCGCATCGCAGATCCTTGCAGATCTCCTTCAAATCCTTTTCCAAATCCCGTTTTCTCCTTTTGATTAACTTTGTTAACCAATGTGATTCTATGCGCATTTTCAACGCATGTCAAGCCAAAAGCCATTGACGAAACAAAGGTTTGCAGGTATATTGTTCAACAGAGTTAATCAATAGGAGGATCGGAATGAAACCCTTCGTTCCCGTGTACGTGCCGGTGGGCGTGCCCACCTTTCATATGCCCAGCGCCCAGGACGCCTTCGAGCGTTCCGTCACCGCGCTGAAGGCCCTGGACGGCGCTTTCGTCTGCCCCGAGGAAAAGCTCCTGTCCCTGGACGCCCTGCGGACCTATTTGGAGCCCCTCTCCCCGGACCTCATCGTGTTCCAGAACCTGACCTTCGCCAACGCCGCCTACATGGCCGAGGTGCTGCGGCGCACCGGCTGCCCCGTGGTCCTCTGGACGCTGCGGGAGCCGGTCATCGACGGAGGGCGGCTGCGGCTCAACTCCCTGACCGGAGCCTACTCCGCCGCCAACACCCTGCGGGCTTTCTCGGACCGGCCCTTCGTCTACGTCTTCGGCGCGCCCGAGGAGGAGCGGGTGCAGGAGGCTTTGCAGGCCGCCGTAGCCGCCGCCCGGCTGAAGCACGACATGCGCTCATTGAAGCTGGCTGCCGTGGGCCACACGCCCCAGGGGTTCGGCTTCGGAAGGGCTCTGGACGCCGAGCTCATGGACGCCTTCGGCGTGGAGCTGGAAGCCATCGAAGCCCGGGAGCTCATCGACAGGGCCAAGGGGTACACGGACGAGGAGTGCCGCCCCTATCTTGAAAAGACCGCCCAGATGACCTGCGGCTTCGAGCAGACGCCCGAGAGGAACCGGCTGGACCACGCCCGGCTCTACAAGGCCTACAGCGACTATGTGCGCACCAGCGGCGTGGGCGCCCTGGCCTCCCGGTGCTGGCCCGATTTCTTCACCGCCTACGGCACCCCGGTGTGCGCGGTGCTCTCCCTCCTCAACGACGACGGCGTGGCCGCCGCCTGCGAGGCGGACGTCTACGGGGCCCTGTCCATGTGGGCGGGGATGCGGCTCTCCGGGCGGCCCGCCTTCTTCGGGGACCCGGTCTCTCTCGATGAAGGAGAGAACACCATCACCTTTTGGCACTGCGGGGCCGCCGCCTGCGCCCTGGCCCGGAAGGACACCGGCGCCGCCATCGGCGTCCATCCCAACCGGAAGATCGGCCCGGCCATGGACTTCGGCTGCGAAGCCATCCCCGCCGTCACGGTGTTCCGCATCGGCCGGGAACCGGACGGCTCCTTCCGCTTCTTCATCGCCGAAGGCGAGGCCCTGGACAAGCCCAAGCAGTTCATCGGCACCAGCATGGTCGTCCGCACCGACGCGCCCAGCCGCGACCTGGTGGAAAGCAGCGTCCGGGCCGGCTTCGAGCCCCACTTCGCCGTGATCCAGGGCCGCCGCGGGGACGCGCTGGAAGCCCTGGCGACCTTTATGGGGTTTGAGGTGTACAGGTATTGACAAGGATCTGTCACCATGCTATAGGAAGAGAAGAGGTTCAGGATGATCGAAAGGTACGATACGCAAGCGGCATCGATCATAACGTGTGACGACGACAATATCGGCGAGATCCGGATGAAGCACCCGGAGGGGCTTCATTTTGTGATGGGAGACCTGCACGGTGAACGGGAAACCCTTCGGCGGCTGCTGCAGAAAGTCCGATTCGATCCGCAGAAGGACTGTGTTTTCTTCGTAGGGGATTACAACGCCGGCGGTAATCCCCGGGCCTTGCTTTCGCTTGTGTCCGAGCACTTCACCGAAGAGTACGATCAGCCGGGCTTCCATCTGATCCGGGGAAATCACGAGCGGGAACTGTGCCCACAGTATACGCTGGAGAACCTGCCCGACGTGATCGTATTCAAAAGCGCAGTCATGCGTTACTTCATCGTCCACGCCGGCATGGTTTCAAAAGCTTTCGATCTCATAAACCGGGATATGGAGAACAATTCGGAGCAAAGGGTCTTCGCCTATCGCCTGGACGATTCCTGCGCCGCCTACGACAAGCCTTTGCGGCAGCTCATATGGTCCCGCAGAGGTCTGTATTCCCAGCGCTCTCGTTGGCATTCCTGGCCGTCGGAAGAAGAGCTGCACGAACACAACGCATGTATTATCCACGGCCATACCCCCTACTGCTTCTTCTCTCCAAAAACGAATTCGACCTATGGCGATCGCTCCCTCTTTTGGCAAAACCAGCACGTTTGGTTCAGCGAGGATCTTCAGTCTTTCAATATCGATTCCAACGTCAAAGGAAGATACGAGAACGGCGAATCCTACCGAGGGCTCTCGTGCGTATGCCTGGAAGTCCTGGACGAGATCGCTTCCAAAAACGACGGGACGTTGCGGCTGTATGAGCTGCAACGCGGACCGAACGCCATCTACTCGGTGGCGTATGCGCCTAACGCTCCGCTGTATTTCAAAAACGACATTTCTCCCCTGCTGAACGCGCAGCCCCAACTGAAAACGATCGTCCTCAATCCCGACGGTTTATTGACCCTAACCTGAGCTGCCCTGACGCTCTACGCCGCAGGCTATTCGACAGAAAAGAAAGAAAAGGGCTATGCACGATACCATAGCCCTTTTCTTACGTTTTATCATTTTCCGTCGCTTTCCCTTTACGCCTCCGCCTGGGCCTTGAACATCTGCTCCTTCTGCTGCTGGAGCTCTTCGACCCGCTTCTTGCTCAGGGGGTAGACGAAGCGGAGGATCAGGAACACCAGGAGGAACAGGACCGCCGGGATCATGACGGAGAAGTTGTACATGGTGTGGAGGCGCTCGGGGGTCAGGCCCTCGGTCTTAAGTTCGCTGCCGTTGTAGCCGATGATGAGCAGGGGCACGTTGATGAGGATCGTCGCCACGGTCTGGCCGAGCTTGCGCATGAAGGAATAGAAGGCGTAGCTGGTGGCCTCGTCGTTGAGGCCGTAGGTGACCTTGTTGTAGTCGATGGCGTCGGTGGCCAGCACCCACACGAGGAGGAAGATGAAGGCCGTGCCGATGCCGCTCATAAGGCAGGCCAGCAGATACAGCCACACGTTGGTGACGCCGAAGATGGCGAGAGCGAACAGGACCAGGTAGAAGGCGGCGGCCAGCAGCACCCCGTAGGCGCAGACCTCCCGGCGGCCGAACCTGTTCCCCAGCCTGGTGGCGAAGAACATGACCACGGCCACGGGCAGGTACTGGAACACCGTGGGCAGCATGGTGAGCCCCGGGGCCTTGAAGAAGTGATGGAAGAGGTAGGCGTTATACCCCTGGCCGAACATCTGGGCCGCCAGGAACAGCATGCTGGCCAGACTCACCGCCATGAACGCCCGGCTCTTCAGCAGGGTCTTCACCACCTTGGCGGTCTGGCCCTTCTGTTTGGGGGCGGGCTTTGACTCGACTCTCTCCTTGCTCCAGCCGTAGCAGAGGAAGTAGAAGAGCACCGAAAGGGCCGCGATGGCCACGACGCCGATGAGCACCCGCTTGGCGTCCATCTGCTTCACCCCGTCCACGGTCACGTAGCACACGGAGGCCAGCACCATGGCGGGCATGGCCCCGAAGGTGGAGCCGATGGACCGGAACACGGACAGGCCGGAGCGCTCCTTGTCGTCGGAGGTGATGACCTGGGCCAATGACCCGTAGGGGATGTTGATGCAGGTGTAGAGCATGCCGAAGAGGATGTAGGTCACGTAGATCCAGGCGATGCGGCCGCCCATGTCAAAGCCCCGCACG
>CADCMN010000033.1:0-16672 GCA_902802575.1 uncultured Eubacteriales bacterium
GTCCCGCTCCACGGCGGCGGTGCCCTTCGGCGGCCGGTACCGCATCATCGACTTCATCCTCTCCGACATGGTCAATGCCGGCCTCACCAGCGTGGGCCTTATCACGGAGAAGAACTATCATTCTCTCATGGACCATCTGGGCTCCGGCAAGGAGTGGGACCTGCACCGCAAGCGCGACGGTCTCTTCATCCTGCCCCCCTTCATGACCAAGGACAACGCCGGCGTGTTCCGAGGCGCTGTGGACGCCATCCGTTCCGTCCTGGGCTATGTCCGCCGCACCCAGGAGGATTATGCGGTCTTGGCCTGGCCCCGGGTGGTCATGAACCTGGACCTCACGGCCATGATGGAGCAGCATATGGAAACCGGTGCGGACATCACCATCCTCTACGCGGAGGACGGGTCCCTCCGGCCGGAAGAACAGAATCAGGATCTGCGGCTCATCCTGGACGAAAAGGGTCGGGTCACGGACATGGAGCTGGACGCCTACCGGCCCCGGAGCGTGAATCGGAGCTGCGACGTGATGATCCTCAAGAAGGAGCTGCTGGAGTACCTGGTGGAGGAAGCCTACGCCCGCGGCGAATACGACTTCCATCGGGACATCCTGCTCAAGAAGTATCGGACGCTGAACATCATGGGCTATAAGCACGAGGGCTTCCTGGCCCGGGTGGAGTCCATCGAGAGCTACTTCGCCGGCAACATGGCCCTGCTGAACCCCGACGTGCAGGCGGACCTCTTCAACCCCCAGCATCCCATCTACACCAAGGTGAAGGACGAGGTGGCCGCCCGCTACTCCGTCAGCGCCCAGGTGAAGAACGCCCTGGTGGCCGACGGCTGCGTCATCGAGGGCCAGGTGGAGAACTGCATCCTCTTCCGCGGCGTCCATGTGAAGCCCGGCGCCCGCGTCTTCAACAGCATCATTATGCAGGGGGCCGAGCTGGGCGAGAATTCCCTCCTCGACCACGTGATCCTGGACAAGGGCGTGAAGATTTTGCCCGGCCGCACCCTCCAGGGCTACGACAGCTTCCCCATCGTGATCAGAAAGAATCAAACCGTATGAGTACTGTAAAAGCCATGAAACGGCCCCCTTCCGCCAAAGGAAGGCCGGTGGTCGAAAAGATCGCGCCCGCCCCGGCGCCTATCGTCGAAAAGCCGCCCCTGAAGGTGCTCCTGTGCGCCAGCGAGGCCATGCCCTTCATCAAGACGGGGGGCCTGGCGGACGTGGTGGGCGCCCTGCCCGTGGCCCTGAACCAGGAGGGGATGGACGTGCGGGTGATCCTGCCCAAGTACCGGCTGATCCCCAACGCCTACATCTGCTCCATGGAGCATGTGGTGGACTTCACCGTGCTCATGGGGAGCGACAGGCTCTACTGCGGCATCGACACCATCGTGGAGAACGGGGTCCGCTACTACTTCGTGGACAATCTGGCCCTCTTCGGCGGGGATCGGGTCTACACCGGCGACCAGGACGAGGGCTATCGCTTCGCCTTCTTCTGCCGGGCCATCCTGGAGGCCCTGCCCCGGATCGGTTGGTTCCCCGACGTGCTCCACGGCAACGACTGGCAGTGCGGCCTGTTGAGCGTGCTGCTCCGGGGCCAATACGGCATCGACGAGCGGTATCGGGCCATTCGCACGGTCTACACCATCCATAACCTGAAGTTCCAGGGGCTCTTCGACTTCCACTGGCTCAACACCTATCTGGGCCTCAACGAGGGCTACTTCTCCCCGGAGAACCTGGAGTTCTACGGCCTGCTCTCCTGCATGAAGGGCGGCATCGTCTTCTCCGACCGGGTCACCACCGTGAGCCCCACCTACGCGGAGGAGATCAAATCCGCCTACTACGGCGAGCGGCTGGACGGCCTCATGAAGAAGCGGCAGCACATCCTCTCCGGCATTTTGAACGGCATCGACACCGACGCCTACGACCCGGAGAACGACCGGTTTTTGCGCGTCACCTTCAGCGCCGACAACCGGCGGGGCAAAGCCGTCCTCAAGGCGGACCTGCAGCAGGAGTGCGGCCTGGAGCAGCGGCCCGAGGCGGCCCTCATCGGCTTCATCGCCCGGCTCACCGCCCAGAAGGGCCTGGACCTCATCGAGCGGGTGCTGGACGACATCATGCGTCAGGACGTGCAGCTGGTGTTCCTGGGCAAGGGGGACCAGCACTACGAGGACTTCATCCGCAACGCCCAGAGCAGGTATCCCGGCCGGGTGGCCGCCCGGGTGGAGATGAACGAGGCCCTGTCCCACCGGGTCTACGCCGGTTCGGACATGTTCCTCATGCCCAGCCAGTTCGAGCCCTGCGGCCTCTCCCAGATGATCGCCATGCGCTACGGGTCCATCCCCATCGTCCGGGAGACCGGCGGCCTCAAGGACAGCGTGCAGCCCTTCAACGTGTATACCGACGAGGGCAACGGCTTCTCCTTCTCCAACTACAACGCCCACGACATGCTCTATACCATCGAGCGGGCGGTTTACTATTTCCACGACGAAGCCCTGTGGGACCGGCTCGTGAAGCGGGCTATGGCCACCGACTTCTCCTGGCACAAATCCGCTTTGGTGTACAAGCGGCTCTACGAAGGGCTGATGGAACGATAACAGGACAAACCAAGGGACAAAATCTATTCACGGCGAGGAAAACACAATGGATAAGATCGTAAGACGTATCGGTATCTTGACCAGCGGCGGCGACGCCCCCGGCATGAACGCGGCCATCCGCGCCGCTGTGCGCAGCTGTCTGCAGAAGGGCATCACCCCCGTGGGCATCCATCGGGGCTACAACGGCCTCATCCAGGGGGACACGGTGGAGATGAACGCCCGCTCCGTCAACGGCCTCAGCGAACGGGGCGGCACCATCCTCTACACCGCCCGCTGCAAGGAGTTCACCACGGACGAGGGCGTGCAGCAGGCCGTGCGCACCTGCCGCTACGCGGGCATTGACGGCGTCATCGCCATCGGCGGCGACGGCACCTTCCGGGGCGCGCAGAAGCTCAGCGCCGCCGGCGTCAACACCGTGGGCGTGCCCGCCACCATCGACAACGACATCGGCTGCTCCCACTACACCATCGGCTTTGACACCGCGGCCAACACCGCCATTCAGTGCATCGACAAGCTCTCCGACACCATGCAGTCCCACGAGCGGGCCAGCGTGGTGGAGGTCATGGGCCGGCACGCAGGGCATCTGGCGGTCTACGTCGGTTTGGCCGTAGGCGCCACCGCCATATTGGTGCCCGAGTTCCCGGTGGACTTCGAGCGGGACGTGATCGAGCGGGTCCGCCAGGGCAAGTACCGGGGCAAGCGCCACTTCGTCATCGTGGTGGCCGAGGGGCGGCGCCCCCACGGGCCGGGATAGGGTCATGGCTGCCCGCATGGGCCACACCGCCGTGGAGGAGCTGGCCGCGGGCCACACCAATCTGGTGGTCTGCTACCGGGATTCCCACATCGTCACCATCCCCATCGACGAAGCCCTGCAGATGAAGAAGAGCATCGACCCCTACATGTACAAGGTCGCCTACGACGTGTCGATCTGAACAATCAAAAAAAAGGCCTTCGGGCCTTTTTTTGGATCGAGTGAAATTTTGCGCTATAGGCGCAAAGTGAAATTTGCCTCCGGCAAGTGAAATTCTGCGGCGTTGCCGCAGAGTGATATTCGCCCTGCGGGCGAGTTGAGGAAGGATTGGAAGCATGGCGGAAAACGTTTTATTGGAAAAAGCGAAGGACTTTGCCGTGGAGATCGTGAACCTGTGCCGAGGCATCCAATCGGAACAGCGGGAGTATGTGCTGACCGGACAGCTGCTGCGCTGCGGCACCTCCATCGGGGCCAATCTTCACGAGGCCAATTATGCCCAGAGTCGGGCGGACTTTGTGTCCAAGATACAGATCGCCCTGAAGGAAAGCTACGAAACAGAATATTGGCTTGAGCTGTTATCCCGCACCGGTTTTCTTTCCGACGAACGCTATGGCACCCTGCGCTCCGCTTGCGGCACCATTCGACGGATGCTCATCGCCTCCATCAATACCGCAAAGCGAAGTTAAATTTGCCTCCGGCAAGTGAAATTCGTCTTCGACGAGTGAAATTTGCCTGCGGCAAATGAAATTCTGCGGCGTTGCCGCAGAGTGATATTCGCCCTGCGGGCGAGTTGAGGAAGGATTGTAAGCCTGACTTCCATTCGCCGTAGGCGTACCATACCTTTGCACCATCGGTGCAAAATTTCACTGCCGCGCAGCGGCAATTTCACTCGCCGAAAGGCGAATTTCATTTTGCGCCAGAAGCGCAAAATTTCACGCAACGAAAAAAACGCCCCACCGGGGCGTTTTTCGTTGCATTTGGCTTTACTTCCGGTCCTCGCAGTCGGCCTGGTCGCAGTTGGCGCAGTCCTCGTCGCAGAAGGTCTCGTCCAGCATCTTCTCCACGATCTCGGTGAGCTCGTCCATCTTGTCCTCGTCGGCGGGCAGGAAGATCTCGTCCTCGCCCTCCACGGTGACCTTCATGATATAGACCTTCATGATATACACCTCGGTCTCGGCGTCCTCGTCCTGCTCGGATTCGAGATCAAACAAAATGGCGTACTCCTGGCCCTCGTGCTCGAAGTAGTCCCACACCTCCATCTCAAATTCGTTGCCGTCCTCGTCGGAAAACGTGACCAGATCCAGCTCGTCGTTGTTGATGTTTTCCATGGCATTCTCTCCTTTGTCTCCAAGATGGGGATATTCTACCCTATCCGCTCCGGTTTTTCAATAGCTATTTGTTTTTTTCTGTCCGTGGAGGAGGGATGTTTGAAAAAAGTTTTTCAAATCTAAAAAAACGATTGAAAACTCACGGGATTTTGGATATCATGATGATGTATTCCCATCCCCGATTCCGTACGCAGAAAGGAAAATACGATGGATCTGGATTTTTTTAGACGGCTGGCCAAGGCCCTGGCGGCGGAGTTCGGAGAAAACTGCGAGGTGCTGGTCCACGATCTCACGTCAGGCGACGCGGAACACACCATCGTCGCCATCGAAAACGGCCACGTGTCCCACCGGCAAAAGGGCGACGGTCCCTCCCGGGTGGCCCTGGAGGCCATGCAGGAAAAGCATCCCGAGCAGCTGCAGGATCGGTCCGGCTACCTGCTCAAGACCCACGACGGGCGGATCGTCAAGTCCAGCACCGTCTACATCCGCAACGAGCAGGGGGGCGTGGACGGGATCTTCTGTGTGAACTACGACATCACCAACCTGCTCATGGCCCAGAAGGCCGTGGGAAGCCTCCTTTCCCACGGGGAGGAGCCCAAGGCCTCCGCCAGCATCCCCCAGAACGTGAACGAGCTTTTGGACGATTTGATCGAGCAGAGCGTCCAGAAGGTGGGCAAGCCCGTGGCCCTCATGACCAAGGACGACAAGATCGCCGCCATCCATTTTCTCAACAACGCCGGCGCCTTCCTGGTCACCAAGAGCGGGGACAAGGTCAGCAAGTATTTCGGCATCAGCAAGTACACCCTGTACTCCTACATCGACGCCAGCAAGAATCACTGAACCCGGACCCATAAAAAACACAGCCCCGCCCCAGGGCTGTGTTTTTTGGCGAACCCGGATCTATTTTTTCTCCAGCCAGATCCTGCCGGTGGCGGAATCGAACCAGACGCAGTAATTGCCGTCCTTGTCCACGACGACATTGCTGCCGTCGCGGCCGTTCTGACCGTAATTGACGTCCCAGCTCCTGCCCTGGCGGACCTTGAATTCCTCGCCCTTATGGAGGGTCAGCCGCTCGGAGCGGAAGACGCCGGGCTCCGTCTCCGTCATGGGGAAGTCGGTGTCCCAGTTGGTGCCGCAGATGCAGCCGATCACGCCCCAGGCGTCCTTTTCCGCCTGAGGCAAGTCAAATAGCGCGCAGAGGGAATAGTAATAGGCGTTCAGCGCCTTCTGCAGGTCCCCGTCGTTCTTTGCCCCCTGGATGTCCTTAGCCAGGGCCTTCCCCACATCCCACCAGGACCCGTGGATCTCGCCCTGGGGACGGGCGTACTGATTCTGCTTCAGCAGCGCCGCCAGGGCCGGGTTCGCCTGGACGGCGGGGGACTGCTGCGCGTTCCGATTGGAGGGGCCCCAGCTGGTATGGGCGAAACGCTCCGCCTGGCATCGTTCGCCGGTGAGATACTCGGCCAGCCGGTGCAGGGCCTGCGTCCGGTTCCTGTCCGTCTGGGGCTTCACGCCCAGGAGCTTGCTGCCGCTGTAGGAGCCCAGGTGGTAGGTCTGGCCATCCACCGTGAAGGAGGGCAGATCGGTGACCCCCAGATTGTCGCCCAGGAGGCTCAGAGCCGTGTCATAGTCCCAGGTGCCGCTGACGACGATGGCCGCGCCGCGGGCAAATTCGCCGGCGCTGGAGGCGGAAAGGTAGCACTTGGAGTCCAGCAGCTTTTTCATGCCCCGGGCGGCGACGAGGCCCTGGGGACTGTTGAAGGTGTCCATAACGCTGAGGAAGACACCGTCCTCATCAACGGTCCACTGGGACACGCAGCCGGTGGCGAAGAACCAGGAGGCCGCGTACCAGGCGGAGGTGGTGGCCTCAAAGGCGAATATGCGGCCGGCCGCTTCGCAGTCCGCGATCAGCTTCTCCAGGCTGTCCACGTCCCCCTCCGGGATGACGGACTTGTCATAGTACATGAAGAAGCCGTTGTCCGCGGTCATGGGATAGGCGTAGAGGGCGTCCCCCAGGGTGGCGGCGGCCACGGAGCCGGCGTCGTTGGCGGTGCGGAGGGCGCTGACCCTGTCGTCGGGAACGGGCGAGAGGGCGCCGGCGTGGAGCAGGCGGGCCAGCTGGTCCGACGGGAAGCAGAAGAGATCCGCCCCGGAATCCACGTCCACGGTCATGAGATCGGAGGCATCCGCTTCGCCCATCTCCACGATCTCGGCCCTAAACTGCAGGTCGTATTCGTTGGTCCGGTTAAAATCGTCGATCTGCTGGCGCATCTGATCCGCCGCCGCATAGCTGGCCCAGACGGTGATGGCATACTCCTGGGCAAGCGTCACGGGCCTGGGCGCCTCCGTCGCGGGCGCGGCCTCCGTCGCGGGCCCGGGCGCCTCCGCCGCGGGCGCGGCCTCCGTCGCGGGCGCGGCCGATTCCTTCGGCACCGCCGTGGGATCCTCCTCCCTGCGGACGGTCTGGCGAGGCTGCTCCTCCGCCTCTCGGGGCTCTTCGTCGCTCCAGGGATGGAGCAGCAGCAGGATCGCCACCGCGGTGGCCAGGACCAGGCCGCCGGCGACGAGGCCGATCAGCAGCCCCAAAGCCGGCTTTCTCTTCTTCGGCGCCGCCTGGAGATCGGAGGGCCGCTTTCCGGGGCGGGCCTGAGGCGGCCGATTGGCGGGCGCCTGGCCTTTGGCCTGCGTCTGAGCTCCCTTCTGAGCCGGCTGCTTCCCCGCCACGAAAAAGCCGCAGGCCGTGCAGAATTTATGGCCGTCCTTGATGGGCGCGCCGCATTTTGGACAAAACATACCGGTCCTCCTCGATGCTGTTGGTGTTTTTTCCAGTATACAAAGCCCGTCGGCTCTTGTCAACGCGGGACCCCGTGTCGGACCGGGCGGGATCGTTTTTTTCCCTTGCGGATGACCGTAAATCTGATATAATAAGATGTTACAAGACATCAAGGAGGATCGCTCATGGACCCCGTATACGTCTTCGGACACAAGAACCCGGACACCGACTCCATCGTGGCCGCCATCGCCTACGCGAGTCTGCGCAACGCCCTGGGAGACAGACAGTATGAGGCCTGCCGCCTGGGGGTGCTCAGCGACGAGACCAGCCGCATATTGCAGCGGTTCGGCTTTGAATCGCCCATGCGGCTCCACGACGTGCGCACCCAGGTGAAGGATCTTGCCTTCGACCGGCCGCCCATCCTCTCCGATGCGGTCACGGTCCACCGGGCCTGGGAGCTCATGTCCGACAGTAACCTGCCCTCCGCGTCCCTGCCCATCGCCAACGACGAGGGCAAGCTCTTCGGCATGCTCACCTCCGGGGACGTGGCCCAATACGACCTTCGGTTCGTGGAGGAGACCCTCCTCAGCGACGTGCCGCTCTTCAACCTCCTGTCCTGCCTGGACGGCCAGATCTGGGGGGACTACGGGGACGTGACCGGCCTTTCGGGCGAGCTGTGCATCGCGGTGCCCGGCATGACCCAGAGTTTTCCGGAGCGCAGCATCGTCATCACGGGGCGGGACGGCGACGTCCTCCGGGCCGCGTATGCCGCCAAGGCCTCCGCCGTAATCCTCTGCGGCGGCCAGCTCCAGCCGGAGGACATGGCGGACCGGGGCAGCACCGTCATCATCACCACCCCCTACGATCCCTACCGGGCGGCCCGGCTCATGATCCAATCCATCCCCGTGTCCCGCATCGCCCGGACCACGGACCTGACGGTCTTCCATGAGGACGACTACCTGGACGCCGTCCGGGAGGCCACGTTGAAGAGCCGCTATCGGAGCTACCCCGTGCTGGACAGCCAGGAGCGGGTGGTGGGCACCCTGTCCCGGTACCATCTGCTGCGGCCCAACCGGAAGAAGGTGGTCCTGGTAGACCACAGCGAGACCGCCCAGAGCGTGGACGGCCTCAACGAGGCCCAGATTTTGGCCATCATCGACCACCACCGGCTGGCCGACGTGGAGACCATGGACCCCATCTACGTGCGCACCGAGGCCGTGGGCGCCAGCACCACCATCATCGCCGCCATGTTCCAGGAGCGGGGCATCATGCCCGGTCAAAAGCTGGCGGGCCTTATGGCGGCGGGCATCCTCTCCGACACCATCCTCTTCCAGTCCCCCACCTGCACGGACCGGGATCGGGTCATGGCCGAGCGCATGGCCCGGCTCGCGGGCCTGTCTCTGACGGAGCTGGGCAACGACATCTTCTCCGCCACCCTGCCCCTGAGCGCCGATGTGAAGGAGCTGCTGTTCTCCGACTTCAAGCAATTCCAGATCGCGGGCCATTCCCTGGGCATCGGCCAGTTCACCAGCACCAACTCCGAGCAGCTGATCCCCCGTCACGCCGAGGTCATCGCCATCATGGAGGAGGAGCGGGTGAAGGGGGGCTATGAGATGCTTCTCTTCATGCTCACCGACGTGCTCAAGCGGAGCACCCGGCTGCTGGCCGTGGGAGATCTGGACGAGCTGGGCCAGGTGTTCAACGTGAAGTTCAAGGACAACGCAGCCAATCTTCCCGGGGTCATGAGCCGCAAGAAGCAGATCGTGCCCACCCTGTCCCTCATTTGGGGCTAAACGCTTCAGTCTGCCGAACCCTGCGGATTCGCCAGACTGAGTGAGTTTTGCTAAAGCAAAACTCAGTGTGACGTTTCTGTTTACAGCTGAAACGTCACGACGCTCCAGTCTTCGCTTCGCTTCCAGCTCTTGCCTATGCCCTTGACAGGGCACCGGGCGGCAAGAGCTGCAAGGAGTCGCAAGAACGCAACGCGTTCTTGTATGCACACGCGCATGTCGCTGGATTTGACGTATTTCAGCCGTTCGTTCTTCCTCCGCTGATCGAGCGCCGGGCGGCTGCACCGCCCGTTGAGCAACGGTTTTATTCTGTTTTCACCACACCTTGAAAGGACGTGTACAAAGGTAAGGAGTACATCTATGCAGATATTCATTGACGGCAATCCGGCGGAGGCCCAGCCGGGCGAAAGCCTGCTCAGCATCGTACAGCGGCTGGGGCTCGATGCCACAGACCTCAATAAGCGCCCCCTGGCCGCAGACCTGGGCGGCGAGGTGTTCACGCTCAACTACGTGCCCTGCCGGAAGCAGGACAAGATCCCTGCGTCCGTAGGCTATCGGGAGCGGCGGGGCATCCGCCGCAGCAAGGGCAAGATCACCCTCATCCGCTACGGGGAGAACCGGGGCCAGCGGGTCTATGAGCGCACCCTCCTCTTCGTGTTCCTGCTGGCCGTGCGGGAGCTGTTTCCCGATGCCCACGTGCGGGTCAACTACGCCATCGGCGCGGGCCTCTACATCACCCTCGCCAAGAAAACGCCCCTCGTCCGCGCCGAGGTGGACGCCCTGCGCCGCAAGTGCAGGGAGATCGTGGCCGCCGACTTCGTGCTCCAGCGCCAGCGTCTGGACATCGACGAGGCCATCGCCTTCTTCGAGAAGGACCGGCAGACCGATAAGGTGCGCCTGCTCAACTACCGGCAGTTCACCTTCTTCGACGTCTACCGCCACGAGGAATACGTGGACTACTTCTACGGCGAGATGTGCCCCTCCACGGGCTATGCCAGCGTGATGAACCTCCAATACGAGGCGCCGGGCCTGTTTTTGCTCCGGCCCTCGGCGAAGGACGTGAACAAGCCCTCCACCTATGTGAAGTCCCCCCGGTTCGCCGCCGTCTTCGCCGAAAGCGACCGCTGGGCCCGGCTCATGCGCTGCGCCTCCGTGGCGGACCTCAACGACATGGTCATGAACGGTTCCGTCCGGGAGCTCATCCGGGTCAACGAAGCCCTGCACGAGAAGCGGTTCGCGGAGATCGCCCAGGAGATCGTGAACCGGGGCGCCCGGGCGATCCTGATCGCCGGCCCCTCTTCCTCCGGCAAGACCACCAGCGCCAACCGGCTCTGCACCCAGCTCAGAGTCCTGGGCAAGACGCCGCTCCTCTTCTCCCTGGACGATTATTATAAGGATCGGAGCCTGGTGGAGCCGGAGCCCGACGGCACCTTCGACTATGAGCACATCAAGATGATCGACCTGGCCAGGTTCAACCGGGACCTGTCCGCCCTGCTCAGGGGCGAAGCGGTGGAGCCCCCCGTCTTCGATTTTGCCACGGGCCGAAGCCTGCCCGGCGGCCGGTCCATCCGCCTCACGGCGGACACGCCCCTCATCATCGAAGGGCTTCACGCTCTGAACCCCCAGCTCCTCACGCCGGAGATCGACCCCAAGGACGTGTTCAAGCTCTACGTGTCCGCCCTCACCACGTTGAACCTGGACGACCACAACCGGATCCCCACCTCGGACGTGCGGCTCCTTCGGCGGCTGGTCCGGGACTATCTCACCCGGGGCGCCACGGTGGAACGGACCCTCAACATGTGGGACAGCGTCCAGCGGGGCGAGCATCGGTGGATCTTCCCCTATCAGGAGGGGGCCGACGCCATCTTCAACACCCTGCTATGACCAGGTCCGCAACATCATCAAGTTTTTGAACTACGTCCAGGACGCCTCGGTGGAGGACGAGATCCCGCCCACCAGCATCCTTCGGGAATTCATCGGCGGCAACACCTTCTATCTTCGCGGCGCCAAGGAGGACTGAACCATGCGCAAAACCTTAGCCATCACCCTTCTGGCCCTGGGGCTTTTCGTTCTCCTGCTCGCGGGCGCCTTCACCGTAGTCCAGCTCACCGCCTCCGAAACCGCCTGGTTCGAGCAGGAGTTCAGCCGGCTCTCCCTGGCGGAGAACATGGGCATGACCCTGGGCGACCTGGGCGCGGGGGTCAGGACGCTGGTGAACTATATGAACGGGAAAGTCGAGACCATCGACGTGCTGGTCACCGTGAACGGACAGCAGGTCCGTATGTTCGATCTGGACGTGGAGATCGTCCACATGAAGGAGGTCCAGGACCTGTGGCAATGGTTCGTGGCCGCCCGAAACGTGGGAGTACTCCTCGCCATCCTCCTGTGCCTGGCGGGGATCGTCCTGGACGGCAAGGACGCCCTCCGCAACGCCTGCATGGGCTACTTCTGGGCCCTGGGCCTCTTTTTGGTGCTGGTGGCCTTCGCCGGCACCTGGGCCGCCATCAGCTTCGACAGCTTTTGGATCGCCTTCCACCGGATCGTCTTCCCCAACAGTGAAAACTGGCTCCTGCCCGCCGACTCCCGCATGATCCAGATGCTGCCCTCGGAGCTGTTCCACGATCTGGTGGTGCGCATGGGCGGCCGGATGCTGCTGCTGTTCCTGCCGGTGGCGGGATTCTGCGTGCTGGTCCTGGTGCTCCAGGCTCATCGGCGGCGGAAGATGAACCCCGAGGCCGACGATCCGAACCGGCCCAAGACGCCTCAGGAGGAGCTGGCCGCCATCCAGGGACCGGACCTGGTGGCCGTCCACAAGAAGACCAATATGAGCGTCTCGGAGCGCCGCAAGCTCAACAAGATCGAAGAGAAGGCCAAACAGGCCATCGACGCCCCCGACGAGGGGTTGGCCGCCGATCTTAGGGACGCCGCATTGGACACCCCCGTGGAGAGCCGGCAGAAGATCGAGTTTGCGCCGGTGGACGAAACGAAGCCCGTGGAGGAAGACGACGACTACGATGAGCTACTTTGACGTTGCCCGGACGCGGCTCGCCGCCCTGCAGGAGCAGGGTGAAGCCACCGTCCTTTCCATAGAGACCTCCTGCGATGAGACCGCCGCCGCCGTGGTGAAAAACGGGCGGACGGTGCTCTCCAACGCCGTCTACACCCAGATCCCCATCCACCGGAAGTTCGGCGGCGTGGTGCCGGAGCTGGCCAGCCGCAACCATGTGGACCAGGTGGGGCCCGTGGTGGAATCGGCCCTGGCCGACGCGGGGATGACCCTCGCGGACGTGGACGCCGTCGCCGTCACCGGCGGGCCGGGCCTGGTGGGCGCGTTGCTGGTGGGCGTGAGCTACGCCAAGGGCCTGGCCTTCGCCACGGGGAAGCCCCTGGTCAACACCCACCACATCCTGGGGCATATCGCCGCCAACTACCTGACCTTTCCCGATTTGACGCCCCCCTTCACCTGTCTGGTGGCCTCCGGAGGCCACAGCCACATCATCGAGGTGGCGGACTACGACCGCTGCGTCCTGTTGGGCCGGACCCGGGACGACGCCGCCGGGGAGGCCTACGACAAGGTGGCCCGGGTGCTGGACCTTCCCTACCCCGGCGGGCCGGAGCTGGAGAAGCTGGCCCAGGCGGGGGATCCCCGCGCCATCCGCTTCCACTCCGCCTTCAACGAGGGGGAGGGCTTCGACATGAGCTTTTCCGGCCTCAAGACCGCGGTCATCAACCACCTTTCCAACGCCAGTCAACGGGGCGAAACCGTGAACCGGGCGGACGTGGCCGCCAGCTTTCAGTACGCCGTGAACACCATCCTCAGCGACAAGGCCGTCCGGGCCGCCGTAGAGAACGGCCACGGTGTTCTGGCCCTGGCCGGGGGCGTGTCCGCCAACAGGAACCTGCGTGAGATGCTGGCCGAGAAATCCCAACGCCGGGGCATCCGCTTCTACTGCCCGGACTTCAAATACTGCACGGACAACGGCGCCATGATCGGCTCGGCGGCCTTCTACCTGCTGATGCAGGGGCATATCGCTGACCTTTCCTTCAACGCCGTGCCCTATCTGCCCATTGCGTGATTCAGTCTGCCCTAAGTCGATGACTTCGACAGACCGAGGCTCCGCCTTCGCTTTACCCATTCACTCCCGTGCGCGCGGCTGCACCGCGCTCGTGCTTCTGATACCGTAGGGGAGGGGCTTGCCCCTCCCGCGAGACCATCCTGGAGGTCCTATGTTCGTCTATTCCCGCAAAGCCCACTACCACGAAACCGACCAGATGGGCGTGGTCCACCATGCCAACTACCCCAAGTGGATGGAGGAGGCCCGGGTGGCCTTTCTGGACGAGCTGGGCGTCAGCTATGGGGCCATGGAGGCGGCCGGGGTGTTTTCCCCGGTGGTCCGCCTCAGCATCGACTATAAGCGCCCCGCCCGCTTCGACGATCTGGTGGCGGTGCAGCTCGCCATCGCCAAGTACACCGGCGTCCGGCTGGAGGTGAGCTACACGTTCTATAATAAGACCCGAAACGAGCTCTGCGCCACGGCGATCAGCGCCCACTGCTTCATGAAGGACGGCCGCGTGGTGAGCCTGCAGCGGGCTCTGCCCGAGGCCCACGAGCGGCTGCTCGGATGCCTGCCGGAGGGGAGCGCCCTATGATCGCGTATCGCCGGATGACCGCGGACGACATCGAGGTCTTCGCCCGCCTGCGCATCCGCCAGCTCGTCGAGGAGGGGGCCAAGGCGGAGGGGGATCTGCTGCCCGCTCTGCTGGACTACTACGGGCGGCACCTCCATGACGGCACCTTCGTCTCCTGGCTGGCCCTGGACGGGGAGAGGATCGTGGGCACCAGCGGCATCTCCATCGTGGAGAAGCCCGCCTGGTTCGGCTGCCCCACGGGCAAAATCGGCCTCATCTCCAGCATGTACACGGACAAAGCCTACCGGCGGCAGGGCATCGCCAGGCGCCTGCTGACCCTGGTGACGGACGCCGCCAAAGAGCAGGGCTGCGGCGCGGTGTGGATCACCGCCTCGGATATGGGCGTGCCCTTCTACGCCGGCTGCGGCTTCGTCCACAACGGGAACTTTATGCAATGCAAGCTATGAAACAGGAAGAATTGTATCTTGAATTGGAGGACCGGGAGTGGCCCTTCACCTACACGAGCCACGATCGGCAAATCGTCCGGGCCATCGTCTTCGACGATGAGGGCTGGCTCTATTTCACCCGGGCCAGCCGGGACGACCACTTCGGCAAGGCCACCCTCATCGAGACCTCCGGCGGCGGCGTGGAGCCGGGCGAAGATTTGCTCACGGCCATCCGTCGGGAGCTCAGGGAGGAGCTGGGGGCTGAGGTGGAGGTCCTCTGCCCCATCGGCCTGGTCAGCGACTACTACAACCTCATCCACCGCCACAACCTGAACCACTACTACCTCTGCCGCGTCCTGTCCTTCGGGGAAAAGCACCTGATGCCCGACGAGGTGGAAAAATTCCATCTGTCCACCCTGCGCCTCACCTGCGACGAGGCGGTCCAAGAGTACCGGCGCCTGTCCTGCACCCCCATCGGCCGGCTCATCGCCAACAGGGAGCTGCCGGTTTTACAGCGGGCGAAGGAGATTTTGGAGGGATAGTTTTTTCTTTCTTTTGCCGCTTTTTCTCTTTCTGCAAAGAGAAAAAGCGGCGGAAAAAGAGAAACTAAAGAAACAGTATTCCTACAGTGCCGAAACCAACTTATCTACTTAAAGTTCTTTTTGGTCCTTTTTCTTTCAAGAAAAAGAATCCGGCTTTCAATAAATTCCTCTAAAAAAGTCCATACTCCCATCATGCAGGACTATGACCGCTTTGTGGCCCTGGCCACGCTGACGCCCCAGGCCGCCGCCGCCCAGCGAAGGACGGCGTTTTTCGCCGCGCCCCGGTTCGCCGTCATACAAACGGATGAGGGCCGATCGCTGCGATCATCTTTGGAAAAACAGACCTATACGAAGTGTATCCTGTCCGACCTTGCCCACCGGCCGGAGGCGGACTGCTACCTGTTTTTGCCGGGGGAAGCCCGGCTCCTTCCCGACGCCCTCTTCCGTTTGGCCATGGCAGCCGGCGGCGGGCGGGAGCTCCTCTACGCAGACGAGGACGCCCTGGTCCGGGGCCGCCGCTGCGATCCCCGGTTCAAGCCCGATTTCAGCCCCCACACCCTGCTGTGCCACGACTATCTGGGCCGGGGCGTCTGCGTCTCCCGGGCGCTCCTTCGGGCGGCGGGCGGCTGGCCGGGGCCGGACGGGGCCCGCCGGTACGCCTTTTGGCTCCGGGCCGTGACGCTGGCGGAGCGGATCGTCCATCTGCCCTTCGTGCTCTTCAGTCTGCCGCCGGAGAAGCCCTGCGCCGACCCGTCGCCCCTGCAGGCCGCCCTGGGCCGGGACGCCCTGATCCTGCCCGGGCCCGTGTCGGGGACCTTCCTGCCCCGGTTCGGCGTGCGAGGGGAGCCCCTGGTCTCCGTCATCGCCACGGACGAAAACGGCTCCGACGCCCTGAAAAACACCCTCCTGGCCGTGGAGCAGCGGATGCAGCTGCCTCGTTATGAGCTGGTGGCGGCCGCCGGACGCCCCCTGACCCCCTTCCTCCAAGCCTTGAAAAGCAACGGCGTCACCGTCCTGGCGCGCCCCGACGCCAGCCCCTGCGCCCTGTGGAACCACGGCGCCCGGGCCGCCCGGGGCCGGTTTTTGCTGTTCCTGCACGGGGGCTGCGCGCCCCTCTCCCCCGATTTCGGCCAGCGGCTCACGGAATGGGCGGACCGGCCGGACGTAGGCGCGGTGGGGCCCCTGGTGCTGGACGGCCAGGGGCGCGTCCTGTCCTCCGGCACGGCGGTGGGCTTGTTGGGCGGCCTCGCCTCCCCGGGGGCCGGCTCCACCGAAAGCGAGCTCCGCGGCGCCTGCCCCGCTCTGCTCTGCCCCCGGGACGTGTCCTGCCTCGGCCCCTGGGCGCTGATGATCCGCCGGGACCGGTTCCTTGCCGCGGGCGGCTTCGACCCCTCATTGGGCCGCCTGGGCTATGCCGAGGAGCTGTGTTTGCGCCTTGGCCGCCGTGGTTTGTTCTCCCTGTGCGCGCCCTCCGTCCGGTTCCGGCTCCCCGCCCTGACGCCCTCCGCCCCCGACGCCCTGAACCTTCGGCGCTGCCGGGACGTCTTCTACCCCCTGCTGCGCCAGGGTGACCCCTTCTACAACCCCAATCTCAGTATGACGAGCCCCCTGCCCCGGCCGGCCCTGCCGCCCCGGCCCGCTCTGCTCCGCCACGCCCCGGACCGCTGGCCGCCGTATTTTTCGGCGATATGAAAAAAACTATTGACATCCCCCGCTTTTTTCTGTATTATATTACCTGCAATCGCGCTCGGTTCGTCTAGTGGCCTAGGACACCGCCCTCTCACGGCGGTAACAGGGGTTCGACTCCCCTACCGGGTACCA
>CADCMN010000033.1:16793-32595 GCA_902802575.1 uncultured Eubacteriales bacterium
CCTACCGGGTACCAACAGAAAAGCCACCCATCCGGGTGGCTTTTCTGTTGACGCTTCAATGGAGGGAGTCGAACCGGCCCGGGTGGTGAATCAGGCCCCGGTGGGGCCTGAGAGCCGTGGCTCGACCGAGGCCGCAGACACGAGCAGACCACCGCGGATTTTTATTCGCCTTTTTGAAAAAATTAAAACCAAATCGCTCCCTTCCCTGTCCTGTTGAGCAGAAAGGGAAAGGAGCGCAGCCATGACGTTTTATGAATGGGTCCGGCAATGCCTGCTGTGGGACGCCCGGCAGAAGGTCCTGCCGGAGAAACAAAAGGCCGCCGCCCGGGAACGGGCCATCGCGCTGGCGGAGATGCAGACCCGCAAGAAAGGCGTCCTGCTGTCGCCCGCATGGGGGAAATGCCCCCGGCAATGAGGCGCCGCCGAGACGGAAACGGACGTGTCAGCACGCGAAACACATAGGAATACCATGCAAAATAACGGCATGATATGGTTGTAATATGTAATGAACGATGTATAATGAATTGCAAAGGAGAAAAAACATGTTTTGTCCAAAATGCGGGACCCAAATGGCGGACGACAGCGTCGCCTGCCCCCTCTGCGGGACCTCGATGAGATTTTATACCCATCCCTTTTCCCCGGAACCGCCCCCCAAGCGGAATACCTTCCTGGGCGTGTTCTCCTTCCTGCTGGCGCTGTATTGCGCCTTCTCCACGTTCGTAGTCTTTGTGCTCTTCTCGGCCGGCAGCCCCTTTGGGCAGATGATGGAGAAGGGCATGCCGGGCTTCCAGGTGGGGGATCTCCTGACGAAGATGGGTCTTTTCTGGTGCGGCGGAACGGCGCTGCTGGCCCTCTTTTCCCTCTTTGGCCGGAACCACAAGCGGGGCCTTGGGGTGGGGGCGCTGGTCATCTCCCTGCTGTGTCTCGCGCTGTTCGGCTTGCGGGCCTTGGGCGTGGGCGGAGTCAAAAAGAGCGCTGAGCCTGCCGACGTAAACGATGAGCCAAAGGAAGTCAGCGCAGAACAGCATATCCTCGATTATCTGGAGGAAACCATCTTTCGTGATGCGACCGTGAAAAGATCGGAATATGATGTTTGGGACATCGTCACCCATGCGGATGGGGAGAAGGAGGAGCTCTATGAATACTATTGGGCCAATCTGGATGATGATGCGGATTGCGAGCTGATGATCAACAGGCGCTCCGACCGGTATCTGCATCCCGACGAGACGGACTTTGCCTATTACGACGGTTATTTCATCAGCGCCCTGGATTGGGACCGAGACAAAGGGATCGTCCAAGAGAAGCGGCTGGTCGGCCACTACGGGGAGTCCACAGGGTCTTCCTCTCCCTCCATGAGGCTATTCGCGGAGAATGGGATTTTTCGATTGGAGACGAACGTTAAGATGGCAAAGACATGGAGCGAGTATGACGCCATAGGGGAGCATCCGGGCTGGTATACCGCAGAATGGTATTGGAGCCCCTTCACGAATGCGGTGAGGGACGCCGTTACGGCCTATGGCGAATCCGATCTCATCTTCGTGAGTATGGAGGGAAACCAGGTCGAATGCGTAGGATACGCGGAGGACGGAAAAACAGAAGCGTTCCGAGAAACGTGGGACTACTATTCTCCCCAGGTGGACGCCTTGAGAAAAGCGCTGCAAACGGATGAAAAGGAAATGACCTATTATGTATACTGGGATGGTATAGACGACCTTAGAGCATCCGTAAAGTGGGGAACGAAACGGCTGCACAGGACCGTTCGGGAGGCCAGGAAGCCCGTGGAGTGGGGAGAGGGTTACATGATCCGGCTGGACGCGAACGGGGGTCTATGCAACGGAGAGCCCGTTTTCGTTTCCCACGCTCGGTGCAGTTCGGTTTGGTTTCAGCCGCTTCCGACGCGCAGCGGATATACCTTTATCGGTTGGTCCAAGGATGAACAAGGGAATGAGATCGTGTATGGCGCAGGCATTCCCTTCGACACAGAGGAGGATTGGACGCTGTACGCCGTCTGGGCGCCGAACGACGCCTGAGCTCCGGCGGAGGGAGGCGGCAAAAAGACGCTCCAGGCAGGGCGAAACAGAAGACAGGGGCAAGAAGAGGGTATGAGCGAAAAACGATCTTTTGAAACCATAGCCAAGGACGTGAGCATGGCCCAGGCGGGGGACGCCGGGGCCATGGAGCGCATATTGGCGGACGTACAGGACATGGTGTACTACAACTGCCTCCGGATGCTGCGGGACGAGCAGGGGGCTCAGGACGCCGCCCAGGAGGTCCTGATCGCCGTGTACACCAAGCTCGGCAAGCTCTCCGATCCCACGGCCTACGTGGGCTGGGTGAAGCGGATCACCGCCAACCTGTGCAAGAACCGGCTCTCCAAAGCGAACCGGGAATTCCTGCTGGCGGAGAACGAGGAGGGGGAGGATCCCTTCGCCGCCTTCGAGGACACGGACGAGCAGCGTGTGCCGGACAAGGCCCTCGATAACGACGAGACTCGGCGCATGATCAACGACATCGTGGACGAGCTGCCCGACGAACAGCGCATGTGCGTCATGCTCTACTATTACGACGAGATGAAGACTCGGGAGATCGCCCAGGCTCTGAACGTGTCGGAGGGGACCATCAAGAGCCGCCTCAATTACGCCCGCAAGACCATCCGGGAGCGGGTCAAGGTCTTCGAGAAGCAGGGCGTCAAGCTCTATGGGCTCTCCCCCATCCCCTTCCTCACCTACTTCCTCAGCGAAGCGGCGGCTGGCGTGTCCGCGCCTTTGGCGGCGGGCGAGATCGCGGCGGCCGCTACGGCGACGGTTTCGGTCACCGCTGCCACGGCGGCCACAGCTGCGGCGGGCACCGTCGCCACGACAGCCACGGCTTCCGCAGCCACAGGCCTCGGCGCCTTTCTGACCACCATGACGGGCAAGGCCGTCGCCGCGGCGGTGGCCCTGGCGTTGATCGGCGGTGCCGGAGCGGGCGTGGTCAAGATCATCCAAAATAACGAGACTGAGGAGACCGTGGCCGTCATGGAGACCCATACCCGCGCCCCTGCCAGGCGATCCTCCGCCGCCCCCACGGAACAGGCGACGGACGAGCCGCAGGCCGCCGCCCCCGACGCCACGGAGGACCCCACCCCGGCGCCCACGGCCACCCCGGCGCCCACGCCCACGGCCACCCCCAGGCCGACCCCTACCGCCGCGCCCACGCCCACGGCCACCCCGGCACCCGTCTGGTCCGATTGGAGCACGGAGCAGCCGCCGGCGGACGCGCTGGAGGTGGAGACGAAGGAACAATGGCGCAATAAAACCGTACAAACCTGGGAGGTATACAGAAATTCGGATAGTGATGCAAGAGCTGCAGTTCTGGAAGAGAAAGCCCGATTGGGGGCGGATTACTATAAAATCACATCCGGCCCTTCGACGTGGCTTGACAGCTATGAACATTATGGCTCTTATGACGAACGTCCCGGAATAGGCGGTACCGTTGGAACGGATCAGCTGGGCAGGTATTATGAATATGAGTGCTACTATGATGAAGAGACTGGACGTTGGGAGGTCTATAAGGCCATATACATATGGCATATTTCTGCTGTTTTCTATACCTATATCGATGCTGACTGGGTGGATTCAGGGTATCGCAATCCGGATAGTAGTCTGGTGGACACACGCACCCTCTATCGATACCGCATCCAATAAAACGACCGCATTTTGTCAAGACGGCGAACGGGAAACCATTCCCGTTTTTTACAAATAGGGGACAAAAACCTCCCCCATCCGGCGGATACCGAATGGGGGAGGTGTCTCGTCAGCGCCGGAAAGGGCCTCCGCGAGGCTAAGCCGGCCTCTCCTTACCCTTCGTTCGACGTTGCCGATACCCCGAATCGATCCAGCAGCGCTTTGATCTCGGGGATTTTGTAGAGCTGCTTCTGCTGGCCGCGGTTGATGTTCTCCCAGAGCAGCTGCAGCCCGGCCTTGTATTCGGCCTTCGCCGCAGCCATGGCGGCGTCCAGTTCTCTTTTTTTCATAGGCGCACCCCCAGTTCCTCCAACGCTCCCTTCAGGTCGCTTTCCTGGACTTCGGCCTCCTCCGCCAGGGGGACGTCCGTTTCCTCGTAGGTGTACGGGCACGGCACAATGTCCGTCGCGTCTTCATATAGACGGCCCGTTTCGATCTGACGCAGCATCACGTTTTGGTCGCTGTGCCGCCGTTCCCGTTTTCCGATTTGTTCCATGACGATCATACCGCTTCCTCCGTGTAGGTATATATGGATGGGTCAGGGTAGTTTGTGGCCGCCTTGTAGGCGTTCAGGATAGAATGATCGGCGCTGTACGGCACATGGATCACGCAGTCGGTCGGCAGGCTCGTGAAGGCGTTGCTGTTCGAAACGGTCGGCGGCGCCGCATTCTTGAAATGAATCGCCCCCAGCCCTGTGCAGCTGTTGAATGCGTTCGCTCCTATCGCAACGACGCTTTCCGGTATCACGACGGACGACAGCGAAAGACACCCGTAAAACTGATACGTATCCGTGTTCGCTACCCCATCGAAAGCGGGAATGGATTGCAGCGCCGTAAGATTCTGAAACGCGCTGCTTCCCAGCGCCGCAATGCTCTTCGGCGTCGAAATGTGCTGCAGCGAGATACAATCCCTGAACATGCTGCTGCCGATACTGGAGATCCCGCTTCTCATCACCAGCGCTTTCAGAGCGCTGCAGATCTGGAACCCGTTGTTCCCGAACGACATATCGTTGGGGATCGAAACAGCGCTCAGCGACAGACAGCCTGCGAAGGCATGTCCTCCCAGCGATACGTTTTCGCCCAATTCGACCTTTTTGACGGCGGATTGGTAGGGCCTGTTTTCGTTGGCGTTGTCGGTGTTTTTCCACAGCAGCGCAGAGCCCGTCGCGCCCGTCCCCTTTATGACCAGAGAGCCGGTGACCGCCAGCGTTATTACGTACTCCCCCGCCGACGCATACGTGTGCTGGGTATTGACGATCGTCGTCAGGCTGGTCCCGGACACGGTACTGTGGGCCGTTCCGTCGCCCCAATCCACGTCGACGCTCCCGTTGGGGCACAGGCCCAGCTTCGGGGAAAGCCGACCACTCGACAGCCGGATATGGACCCTCGTTTTCCCGTCAGAGGTGACATAGTTCTGGCCTATTACCAGCTGTTTGTACTTTGCGACGTGAGCCTTTGCGTCGGCCAGCGTCCAGTTCCAGCCCTGGGCCGTCAGCCCGGTATGGGAAGGATTCGCCGGCAGCGCATCCAGCGCGGCAAACTCCTCCGGCGTGTAGGAGCACACCGGGGTCCCGTCGTAGTCGATAAACAGCACCGGCTTGCCGCCGTCGGCGGCGGCGCCGCCCGTTGGGATCGCGGCAACGGCGCTCACAAAGCCGGCGGGAAACACGAGCCGGCCGCTGACGCCGCCCTTGGCGCGGATGGCGTCCGCTACGGCAGTCAGCTCTGCATCGGTCACAAGATAATCGTTCATCAGAAGCTCACCCCGTTCGCCGCCGGAATCGTCACCTTGCTCCACACGCCGTCCACGATCATGGCGACCTTCCCGTTATCCGCCTGCGTGGCGGGCGGGAGCTTGGGCGTGTCCCTGAGGGCGTCGTAGATCGCCTTCAGATACTCTTCGTGCCGCCATGCCGGATCGGGGACCCCGTTGTCTTCCCCGACGCCCAGGGCTCCGAGAATGCCTGCATAGTACCTTTCGTTTCTCATTGGAATGATTTGTCCTCCTTTTCTTATCTTCGTCTGCAGTGTACCGGAAAACCTCGGCCTGTGCGTCCGATAATTTGTTCATAGAGAAGGAAAAAGCCCCCGCACCTCAAAGGCCGGGGCCAAGGGGCTCATGGCGCTGCCATGATATATTCCCCCTGCCCGCCTTTCTTTAGGAACATGCCCTTGACAACTTGACGCGCTCCATAGTATTGTTATATTAGGAAAATATCGGAATTACCGGCGATTGGAACGATTGATATGGATATATTCAATGTGATCTCCCTGCTGGGCGGGCTGGCCATGTTTTTGTACGGCATGCGCCTCATGGGGGACTCTCTGAAGGAAAACTCCTCCGGAACGCTGAAAGCGGCCATGGGCAAGGTGACGGACAACCCCCTGAAGGCCTTCATCCTGGGGGTCCTGGTCACCGCCCTTATCCAGAGCTCCACGGCCACCATCGTCATCACCGCCGGCCTCGTGGGCGCGGGCATTTTGACCCTGCACCAGAGCCTCGGCATCATCATCGGCGCCAACGTGGGCACCACAGTCACGGGCCAGATCATCCGATTGCTGGACATCGACGCCTCGGGCACCAGCGTCCTCCGGTTCTTCCAGCCATCCACCCTGGCCCCCATCGCCCTTATCATCGGCATTGTACTCATCATGGGCAGCTTCTTCAAGAACGCCAAATCCATCGGCAACATCGCCATCGGCTTCGGCATCCTGTTCTCGGGCCTTTTGAACATGACCGGCGCGGTGAACAGCCTGGCCCAGTCGGGGCTCATCGAGAACCTGTTCTCCGGCCTGGGCGAAAGCCCGGTGCTGGGCTACATCACCGGCGCGGGCGTGGCCTTCATGCTCCAAAGTTCCTCCGCCACCATCGGCATTTTGCAGGCCTTCTCGGCCACGGGCCTCTTGACCTTCAAGGCCATCTATACCGTCATCGTGGGCATCTATCTGGGCGACTGCGTGACCACGGCCATCGTCATCTATATCGGCGCCAAAGCGGAGCCCAAGCGGGTGGCCATTATGAACATCCTCTACAACCTGAGCAAATCGGCTCTGGTGCTGATTGCGGTGACCATCGTCCACAAGCTGGGCCTTCTGGACGCCTTATGGGAGAAGCCCGTGAACTCCAGCATCATCGCCAACACCAACACCGTCTTCAACCTGGGCTGCGCCCTGACTCTGCTCCCTCTGCTCAACGTCTTCGAGACCATGAGCCGCCGGATCGTCAAGGACGAACCCGTGAAGGAAAGCCGGTTCAAGAGCGAGATAGAAGCTCTGAACCCCGTGTTCTACAATACGCCGGCCCTGGCCCTGCAAAGCTGCTATCATGCGCTGCTGTCCATCCTCTCCGCCTCCCGGACCAACATCGAACGAAGCTTTCGGCTCCTCGAGACCTACGACCCGGCAGTGCACATGGCGATCCAGGCCGATGAGGACGAGATCGACCGCATGACCGACCAGGTCAGCCGATACATGGTGGGCTTTTTGCCCCAGCTGAAGCTGCCTTACCACGTGTCCATCCTGGACCAGTACTATAAGGTCACCTCTGAGTTCGAGCGGCTGGGGGACCACGCCGTGAATATCGCCAACCATGCCGCCGCCCTGAAGCGGAACAACACCGCCTTCTCCCCCGCGGCTCTCTCGGAGCTGGCGGTGCTGGAAAGCGCCCTCATGAACATTCTGGATGAGACGGACCAGACCTTCCGCAAGCGGGACGTGGCCGCGGCAGAACGGATCGAGCCCCTGGTCCAGGTCACGGGCGAGCTCATCTCCCTGCTGAAGCGGAACCATTTGAAGCGCATGAGCACCGGCGAGTGCAACGTGTTTGCCGATGCCACCTTCTCCGATCTCATGGTGGATTTTCGCCGGATCGGCGCCGTATGCTCCAACGTGGGCGTGGCCACCATGGTCCGGGTCCATCCGGAGCTGGCCGATCACGAGCACTTGTACTTCGAGCGCCTTCACGCCGGCAACGATCAAACCTTCAACGCCGCCTACGACAAGGCGCGGCAGCACTACTTCTCACTCCTGCAGAAGAAAGCGTCCCCCGCGCCCGAGTCCGCGCCCAAGCCGGTCCCGACCCCCGAACCGGCCCCGATCCCCGAGCCGGCTCCGGCTCCCGGACCCGAACCGGCGGAGCCCCCCAAGCCCCAGGAAAAATAGATCCTTCTTGCATTTTTCCCTCCCCCGTGCTACAATGCCTTTCGCTGCCTCCGGCGGCCAATATGGGTGTCTCTTGACAACCACCCTAAAAAAACAAGGAGCAATCGCATAATGAAACAGATCCTTCGTGAATACCGCAGGCTGCTCGGCACCGCATCGCCGCTGCTCGTCACGCTGACGGTCATCTCCGTGGTGGGGATGAACCTTCTGGCCAACAAGAGCATTTCCACAGGCGTTTCCTGGCTGGCGCTGGACTGCGGGATTTTGTTTTCCTGGCTCGCGTTCCTGGCCATGGACGTGACGACCCACTGCTACGGGCCCCGGGCCGCCAACATGGTCTCCCTCACAGCCCTCGGACTGAACCTGTTCATGGCCCTGATGTTTTTCCTGGGGAGCCGCATCCCCGGGGTGTGGGGGGAAAGCTTCGCAGAGGGGAGCGAGGAGATCATCAACGGGGCCCTGGACAGCACCTTTGGGGGCACCTGGTTCATCATCCTGGGCAGTTCCATCGCCTTCATCGTTTCGGCTATCCTCAACAACTATCTGAACGACTATATCGGCCGGCTGGCAAAGAGGAAGACCGGCTTCGGCGTGTTTGCCCTCCGGTCCTATGCGTCCACCTTCCTGGGGCAGTTCGCCGACAATCTGATCTTCGCCCTGCTGGTGAGCCGCACCTTCTTCGGCTGGACGCCGGTCCAGTGCTTCACCTGCGCCCTCACCGGGGCCGTGATGGAGCTGTTCTTTGAGGTCGTCTTCTCCCCCCTGGGATATCGCCTGTCCCGCAGCATCCTGAATCAGCGACAGGAGGCGGTCCCCGCATGAACGTTCTCGTCACCGGCGCCAGTCGGGGCATCGGATTGGCCGCGGTCCAAAAGTATCTGCGGGAAGGCCATGCCGTGTGGGGCGTGGATCTGCGTCCCGCCGCCCTGGAGCACCCCGCGTACACCCACATCCGGGGGGACATCCGCACCCTCACCGTGGCTGTGCCGGACCTCCATATCCTTATCAACAACGCCGGGACCCTGGCGGAGGAGGACGCCCTGGCGGTGAACCTGGCCGGCACCATGGCCTTCACGGAACGGCATTTGGACAGCCCCGCTCTGCGAAGCGTCCTTTTCGTGGCCTCCGCCTCCGCCCGCAACGGGGCCGAGTTCCCCCGATACGTGGCCAGCAAGGCAGGTCTTGTGGGCTATATGAAGAACCTGGCCCTGGCCCTCTCGAAACGGGGCGTCACCGTGAACAGCGTTTCCCCCGGCGGCGTCGTCACCCCGGCCAACGACCATATCTTGAACGATCCTGCCCTGTATAGAGCGGTGAAGGCGGAGACGCTTCTGGGCAAATGGGCCGCCCCCGAGGAGGTGGCGGACCTTATCTACTACATGACCGCCGTGAACCGGTCCATCACCGGCGAAGATATCCTCATGGACAATGGGGAGCAGCTCAAATCCAACTTCATCTGGTGAACCCTGCCGCCGCTCCCACGGCGCTGTTGCGATCCCACGAATGATGGGAAACGGTGTTGAAAGAAACGCGGAAGTCTGGTATAATCAGAAAAACCACAAAAAGGAATGGAACCATGAAGCGGATCATCGTTTTTTGCATTGCCGTCCTGCTGCTCCTGGGCTGCAGGGCCCCGACAGCGCCGGAAGCTGCGGCGACGGCCGCGCCCACCGCGGCGCCCTCCGAACCCGCCCCCGCCGACGATCCAGCCCCCGCCGACGATCCCGCCCCCGCCGACGATCCTGTCCCTCAGGATCTGGTGGCGGAGCTGCTGGCCGCCTGGGACTGGGCTGGGCTCCTGGAGAACGTGTATCAGCTGGAGCCGGGCGATGTGCTGGACTATTACGGCATCGACCTGTCCGCCTGCCGTGCCGGGGCGGTGTTCGCCGACGCGGTGGGATACACCGATGAGGTGGTGATCCTGACGGGGGACAAAGCCGGTCTGGATGAGGCGGAGGCGCTGTTGCAATCGCACCTGGACGCGGTGAAGGCCCAGTTTAGGGGCTATGACCCGGAGGCCCTGGCTCTGGCGGAGAAGGCCGTGTTCCTGCGGGAGGGCGACTGCCTGCTGTTCATCGTCTCCCCCCATGCCGAGGAGATGCTGGCCGCCTATCGGTCCCTTTCCTCCGCCCGGTAAGATGGTCTTTTCCTCCCTCACATTTCTGTTCGTCTTTCTGCCGGTCACGCTGCTGGGCTATCGGCTGCTGCCGAAGCGGCTGCGGATCGGCTTCCTGCTGCTGGCCAGCCTGATTTTTTATGCCTGGGGCGAGCCCCTGTACGTGTTTCTGATGGCGGGGTCCATCCTCGTCAACTGGCTTTTGGGCTTCCAGGTGGCCAAGGACGGCCCCCGCAAAAAAGCGTTTCTGGCGCTGTCCATCGTCCTCAACCTGCTGCTGCTGTTGATCTTCAAGTACACGGGCCTTCTCTGGGACACGGTGAAGGGCCTTTTTCCCGCGCCCCTTTCGGAAAAAACCGTGGCCATCCGGCTGCCCATCGGCATCTCCTTCTTCACCTTCCAGATCATGTCCTACGTCATCGACGTGTATCGGGGCAAGGCCAAGGCCCAGAAAAACCCCATCCTTTTCGGGGCCTACGTGTCCATGTTCCCCCAGCTCATCGCCGGACCCATCGTCCGCTACGTGGACATCGAAGCCCAGCTGGATCAGCCCGATCTGTCACTGGAGGGGTTTTCACAGGGCGTGGGGCTGTTCGTGGTGGGCCTGGGCAAAAAGGTGCTCCTGGCCAACGGGGTGGCCGTCCTCTGGCGGGAGCTGTCCGCCGCGCCGGCCCAGAGCGGCGTCCTGGCGGCCTGGGTGGGCCTTGTGGCCTATACCTTTCAAATCTATTTCGACTTCTCCGGCTACTCCGACATGGCCTGCGGCCTGGGGCGGATGCTGGGGTTCCGATTCGTGCAGAACTTCCGCTATCCTTATGTGGCCGACAGCGTCACGGACTTCTGGCGGCGGTGGCACATCAGCCTTTCCACCTGGTTTCGGGAGTACGTGTACATCCCCCTGGGAGGCAACCGGCGGGGGCTCCCCCGGCAGGTGCTGAATCTTCTGATCGTCTGGACGCTGACGGGCCTCTGGCACGGCGCCAGCTGGAATTTCCTGCTGTGGGGCCTCTACTACGGGGTGTTGCTGATCCTGGAGAAGCTGTTTTTGGGAAAGGTCCTCCAAAAGCTCCCCAAATTCCTCCGGCAGCTCCTCACCTTCCTCATGGCGGCCCTGGGCTGGGGCGTCTTCTACTTCACGGACTTCTCCGCCCTGGGGACCTTCTTCGCCGCCCTCGTCGGAGCGGGGTGCCCGAAGCTGATCTCCGCCGAGGCCGGCGCCTGGGTGCTGGGCTATCTGCCGCTCCTGATCGTCTGCGCCCTGGCGGCCACGCCCCTGGCGGCGAATATCGACCGGCGGCTGGAACACAAAAAGGCCTGGCCCTGGGTCCGGCTCGCTTTGGGGGCGGCCCTGTTCCTGCTGTGCCTGGGAGCCCTGGCCTCCCAGAGCTACAACCCGTTCATCTATTTCCGGTTCTGAGGGGGTGAGCAGATGAAGTCAAAAGCGCTGCATATCGTCACCGTGGCCCTGTTCCTGGCCCTCGTTTGCGTCGTGCCCCTCTACTGGCTCCTGTCCCCCCGAAAGACCTTCTCCGACAGCGAGCGCCGATACCTGGCCGAGCCGCCCCGGCTCGCTGCGGCGGATTTGAAAAACTGGGCCTTCGACGACGCGGTGGAGACCTATCTTGCCGATCAGCTTCCCGGCCGGGACGCCCTGGTGGGCCTGAACGCCTACACGGTCCTCCTGTCCGGACGGCAGGTGTCGGAGGATATCTGGGTGGACCGGGAGGGGTATCTCGTCGAAGCGCCCGTCACCGCTGCCCCGGAGCAGCTCGACAAGCGCCTCAAGCGCATGGCCGCCCTGGGGGAGAAGACGGGACTGCCCGTCTATGTCATGGCCGTGCCCTCCGCCGGCTACGTGCGCCGGGACATGCTGCCCCGGGCCCTGGCGGCGCTCTATCCTGACGGCGAACTCTTACAGCGCATCGAGGACGGGACGGGCGTCACGGCGGTGTCCCTGGCCGAAACCTTTCTGCAGGAGGGCCGGGGCTGGTACTACCGGACGGACCACCACTGGACCGGCGAAGGGGCCTATGCCGCCTACCGCCTGTTCATGGAAACGGCGGGCCGGGAAGCCCTCCCCTATGACGCCTTCCTGCACCGCACCGCGCCGGGCTACGTGGGCTCCACCCGCTCCCGATCCGCCCTGTGGCTCGCCACGCCGGACGAGCTGACCATCGACGCGCCCATGGACACGCCGGTGACCGTGACCTTTTCCGACGACGAGACGGTCTACGACAGCCTGTTCTTCTTCGACCATCTCCGGGAGTACGACTGGTACCCCCTGTTCCTGGACGGCAACCACCCCCTGACCCTGGTGGAGAACGGGAACGCCCCCGACGGCCCCACCCTGGTGCTGGTGAAGGACTCCTTCGGCAACACCCTGGCCCCCCTGCTGGTGCCTTCCTATGGAAAGATCGTGCTGGTGGACCCCCGGTACTATCGGGGGAGCGTGGCGGACCTCTGCGGGGAGTACGGGGCGGACGAGGTGCTGTTTTGCTACTCCCTGGAGCGCATCTGCACGGATTTGAACCTATCCATCCTGAAATAAGGAGGCTATCCCCATGGAAAGAACGCCCTTCTACGGGCAGGTCCGGGACCGGCTGATCCGGTACGCCCGGGTGGACACCCAATCCTCCCGCGAAAGCGGCGAAACGCCCACCACGAAGAAGCAGTTCGACCTGGCGTATCTGCTGCGGGACGAGCTCGTTGAGATCGGCGCGTCGGACGTGTGGCTGGACGAGAAGGCTTGTGTGCTCTACGCCCGGCTGCCCTCCACCCTGCCCGCCGGACGGGGCATGGCCTTCGGGTTGGTGACCCATATGGACACGGCCCCCGACGCCCCCGGAGCCAACTGCCGGCCCTGGGTGCTGGAGGAGTACGACGGCGGGGACATCCTGCTGAACCGGGAACAGGGCATCGTCATGGGCCCCCGGGAATTCCCGAACCTTTTGAACTATGTGGGCCAGGATCTGATCCTCACCGACGGCACCACCCTGCTGGGGGGCGACGACAAGGCCGCCATCGCCGCGGTCATGACCATGGCGGAGCACCTCTTACAACACCCGGAGCTCCCCCACGGCCCCATCGCCCTCGGATTCACCCCCGACGAGGAGGTGGGGGGCCTGGCCCGGGATCTGGACCTCTCTCGCTTCGGGGCCCAGGTGGCCTACACCCTGGACGGGGATTATCTGGGCTACTACGAGGACGAGACCTTCAACGCCTCCCACGCCGCCCTTACCTTCGAAGGCCGCAGCGTCCACACGGGCACGGCCAAGGGGATCCTTATCAACGCCGCGGAGATGGCGGCCGAGTTCGTCTCCCTGCTGCCGCCCCGGGAGAAGCCTCAGTTCACCGAGGGCCGGGAGGGATTCTTCCACCTGGTGTCCGTCCAGGGCGACGTGGAGCAGGCCCGGGTGGATCTGATCGTCCGGGACCACGACGCCCGGATCTTCGCCCGGCGGGAGCAGCTTTTGCGGGATCTGGCGGCGCAGATGGCCGAGAAATACGGCGCAGAGCGGGTGAGCCTTACCATCACCCCCACCTATCGGAACATGAAGGAGGTCATCGACCGCTGCCCCTTCCTCATCGAGAATCTGAGGTCGGCCATCCGCCTGGCGGGGCTCACGCCTCGCAGCGTCCCCTTCCGGGGCGGCACGGACGGATCGGCCCTCTCCCATCGGGGCCTCCCCTGCCCCAACCTGTCGGCGGGCTACGAGAACGCCCACGGCCGCTTCGAATACGTCCCCATCCGGTCCATGGAGAAGAACGTGGAGATCCTTCTCCACCTGGCCCGGCTGTTTGGAGAGATGGAACCGTAGGAACAGGAGGCAGTTATGACCGTCAACGTGTATGAACAGTATTTTGCCGCGGACCTGACAGCCAACGGCGTGCCGCGCCGGGGCGCCCTGGTCATGCTCATCGCCGATTCCCAGGCGGGGCACATCCGCTACGAGGCGGCGGTGACCTTCTTCCCCCACGGGGACGAGGACGACTTTGCCGTGTCCTACGACGCCTGTTACAGCGCCGTCCTCTTCGACGGTCCCGGCCGCCGGTCCAAAAAGCGGGAGGAAAAGCTCCTGGCGGGCCTTAGGGCCCAGATCGACGCCCTGGCGGAAGCGGCGAGCGGCACGGTCCTGTGGGACGCGCCCCTCCGGGCGGCGCGGCGGGGCTGAGCGCTTGACTTTTTGCCGCATCGGGTATATATTTTTGTCAATTTGCGGAGCAACGGGAGGGTAAACTCATGTGGACCAGAAAAGAGCTGAAGGCGCGCGGCAAGGCGGCCTTCCTGGCGAATTATTGGAAGTGCGTGCTGGCGGCGCTGATCCTGGCGCTGATTTCGGGCGGTCTCAGCTACCGCAGCAGCACCAGCCGGCCCTATACTTCCGACAGCAGCGTTCAGATGGAGGATCGGCAGCTCATGGAATACATGGCCGAGCAAATGGAGGACATGGGCGGCAACGCCCTGGAACGGTTCCTGTTCCGCGCGGCCAGCCGCGGCACCCGGATGCTCGCTGTCCGGTCGCACGGCTCGACGGCTGCCATGGTGGGCGGCGCCGGGCTGGCCAGTCTCGTCCTGTCCATCCTGGTGTTCAACCCCCTCATCGTGGGCTGCTATCGGTTCTTCCTGCAGAACAGCCGGGGCGACGGGGACCTCAAGCATCTGGGCGTGGGCTTTAAGGATGGCTGGGGAAACGTGGTGCTGGTCATGTTCCTGAGGAACCTGTTCATCGTCCTGTGGTCCTTGCTGTTCCTCATCCCCGGCATCGTGAAGTCCTATTCCTACCGGCTGGTGCCCTATATCCTGAAAGAGCACCCGGAGCTCTCCGGCACCGACGCCATCACCCTGTCCCGGAAGATGATGAAGGGCCACAAGGGGGACGCCTTTGTGCTGGACCTAAGCTTTATCGGCTGGATCCTTTTGTCCGTGCTGACCTTGGGCATTCTGACCATCTTCTATGTGGGGCCCTATATCCAGGCCACCAACGCGGAGCTCTACGAGGCCGTCCGGGCCGACTATGAGGCCCGTCTCGCCGCCGGGACCGTGGCGTAAGCCGCTCTCAATCCCAAACAACGATTTTCCGCACTCCGTTGCGTTTTGCGGCGGAGCGTGGTATACTGTCCGCAGATACTTCAAAAATTAGATATATCCGACTCAGCGGGGTCGGAGGAGAGAGGTCCCTATGTTCGGAAGACGACCCGACGGACGGCGGATCGACAGGATCGATCCCATCATGAAGATCACCCCCTACATCATGCCGGAGCGCAGCGACGCCCAGGTGTTTCTGCGGCATCGGGCGGATATGGAAGCCATGTCCGCCTATATCCGGTCCCAGGCGGAAAAGGGGCAGCGGCTCAGCCACATGCAGATCATCGTGGCGGCCTACGTGCGGGCCGTCAGCAACAACCCCGCCGTGAACCGGTTCATCATGAACAAGCAGCTCTTCGCCCGGAACAACTGTTCCGCGGCCTTCACCTTATTGAAGGAGCCCCACCAGCCCGATCAGGGGGAGGCGGTGGTGAAGATCAAGTTCGACCTCACCGACACCGTCTACGACGTGCGGGATCGGATGGACGCCGCCGTCAGCGCCGCCCGGGGCGAGGATCAGCAGGGGCCGGGGTTCATCGACAGGCTCCTCTCCTTCGTGTTCGCGGTGCCGGGCCTCGCCACGGTGATCGTGGGGCTGGTGAAGTTTTTGGACCGATACGGCATCTGCCCCAAGTTCCTCATCGAGGAGCTGCCCTTCCATGTGGGCATGTACATCACCAACACCGCCTCCATCGGCCTCCACGAGGTGAACCAC
>CADCMN010000034.1 GCA_902802575.1 uncultured Eubacteriales bacterium
ATTTAACAGTTTTCCCGCTTTTAACGAAGCTCGGGGCTTCGGCTCGCTTATCCGGCCCTCACTATCCCCGTCGAAACCATTTCACCCCCATGGGATAGTCTATCGCACTTTGTAGTCCTTCATGCGCCGATCCATCTCCCGATCCGCATCCCGGTCCGCGATGTCGTGGCGCTTATCGTACAGCTTCTTGCCCTTGGCCAGAGCCAGTTCCACCTTCACCTTGCCGTCCTTGAAATAGACGGACAGAGGGATGAGGCTGTACCCGTCGGCCTGTTGCTTGCCGTAGAGCTTGGCGATCTCCCGCTTGTGAGCGAGGAGCGTTCTCGTGCGGAAGGGATCATGGTTGAAGATGTTGCCCTGCTCATAGGGGCTGATATGCACGCCGATGAGTTGGAGCTGCCCGTTCTTCACCATGGCATAGCCGTCCTTCAGATTCAGGGAACCCTTGCGGATAGACTTCACCTCGGTACCCGTCAGCGCGATGCCGCACTCCAGGGTATCTTCGATGAAATAGTCATGGCGGGCCTTCCGGTTGACGGCGGCCACTTTTATCCCCTTATGGACGGGCATATCTTCCTTTCACCTTTCAAAATAAAAAGCGGTACAACGATCTTCGCTGTACCGCTTCTCATACAGCTTTTTTAATGGATGCACATGAGCACCAGCGCCAGCACAGCGATGATCCCGGCACAAACCAAAGTGATCTTCTTCAGCTGAAGATCCTTCTTGGCCTCCCGACCCTTCACACCGAAAGTCTCGGTGTCGCTGCCATAGGCGGAGCCCAAACCGGCGGACTTGCTCTTCTGCATCAGCACGGCCACGCACAGCACGACGGACACGAGAACAAGAACGATTTCAATAGCAAGACTCATATTACTTCCTCCCAAATTGACTGCGGTTGGTATTATACCACCTTGTTCCACGGTTTGCAAGGGTGATATTCAGCCCTTTTGGGCACTTTTTTACCCGATAAACAGGGTGGAACCGGTCATTTCCACAGGCTTAGCCAAGCCCAGCATATCGAGAAGGGTGGGCGCAAGGTCGCTGAGACGACCGCCGTCACGAAGCTGCACGTCCTTTTCTGCTGCATCCACGTACACGCAGGGCACGGGGTTGGTGGTATGGGCGGTGAAGGGCGCGTTCTCGGCATAGTCCCACATGTACTCACAGTTGCCGTGATCCGCCGTGATGATGCAGCGGCCGCCGCTCTTGAGGATGGCGGTGACCACCTTGTCGAGACACTCGTCCACCGCGTGGACCGCCTTCACGGCCGCCTCCATGACGCCGGTGTGGCCCACCATGTCGGGATTGGCGAAGTTCAGGATCATCACGTCGTACTTGCCGCTCTCGATCCGCTTCACCACTTCTTCGGCCACCAGGTACGCGCTCATCTCCGGCTGCAAGTCGTAGGTAGGCACCTTGGGGGACGGGATCAGACACCGATCCTCCAAAGGATTGGGCGCCTCCACGCCGCCGTTGAAGAAGAAGGTCACGTGGGCGTACTTCTCCGTCTCCGCGATCCTTAGCTGGGTCTTGCCATTGGCCGCCAGATACTGCCCCAGGGTGTTGTTCAGGGTCTGAGGCTTGAACGCCACGGTGAGCTTATCCTCAAAGGTCTTGTCGTACTGGGTCATGGACACGTAGGTCAACGGGAAGTACCCGTTCCGACGCTCGAACCCGTCGAAATCCTCGAAGATGAAGGCCCGCGTCAGCTCCCGCGCCCGGTCGGGCCGGAAGTTGAAGAAGATGACGCTGTCGTTGGCTTTCACGGTGGCCACGGGATGGCCGTCCTCCACGATGACCGTGGGCTTGACGAACTCGTCCGCGTCGCCGCGGTCGTAGCTCAGCTGCATGGCGTCGTGGCCCGTGGGGGCGGTGAAGCCCTCCCCGTAGGTCAGCGCGGCATAGGCCTGCTGGACCCGCTCGAAGCGGTTGTCCCGGTCCATGGCGTAATAGCGGCCGGAGACTGTGGCGATCTTGCCCACGCCGATCTCGGCGAGCTTTGCCTCGAGGGTCTCCAAGTACCCCTTGCCGCTCTTGGGCGGGGTGTCCCGGCCGTCCATAAAGCAGTGGACGAATACCTTGGAAAGGCCGTTCCGCTTGGCCAGCTCCACCAGGGCGTAGAGATGCTCCAGGTGGCTGTGGACGCCGCCGTCGGAGCAGAGGCCGAACAGATGCAGGGCGGAATCATGGGCCTTGCAGTTCTCCACGGCCTTCAGGAACGCCGGGTTCTCGAAGAAATCCCCATCCTCGATGGCCTTGGTGATCCGGGTCAGCTCCTGGTACACGATGCGGCCCGCGCCGATGTTTAGGTGGCCCACCTCGCTGTTGCCCATCTGGCCCCGGGGCAGGCCCACGTCCATGCCGCTGGCCCACAGCAGGGTGTGGGGGCAGGTGTTCCACAGGTGCATGAAGTGGACGGCGCCGTCGGTCAAAATGGCGTTATACTCCTTCTCCTCCCGGTAGCCGAAGCCGTCCAGGATGATCAATGCGGTCATGGGCTTCATCAGTAGTTCACCACGCCCGCGAAATCCACAGCCTTCAGGGAAGCGCCGCCGATGAGGCCGCCGTCGATCTCGGGCATGCTCATAAGCTCGCTGGCGTTGGAGGGCTTCATGGAGCCGCCGTACTGGATGCGCACCTGCTGAGCGACCTCCTCGCCGTAGATGCCGGCGATGGTCCGACGGACCACGGCGATGGTGGCGTTAGCGTCCTCTTTGGTGGCGGTCTTGCCGGTGCCGATGGCCCAGATGGGCTCATAGGCGACGACGACCTTCACGGCGTCCTCCGCGGGGATGCCCGCAAAGGCGGCGGCGGTCTGGCCGCTGACGAAGGTCTCGGTCACGCCGGCTTCCCGCTGCTCCAGGGTCTCGCCCACGCAGATGATGGGCGTGATGCCGTTGGCGAGAGCCGCCTTGGCCCGCTTGTTCACGCCCTCGTCGGTCTCACCGAAGTAGGCGCGGCGCTCGCTGTGGCCGATGATGGCGTATTCCACGCCGAAAGCCTTCAGCATGCTGGGCGAGATCTCGCCGGTGTAGGCGCCGCTCTCGGCCCAATGGATGTTCTGGCAGCCCAGATGGATGTTGGTGCTTTCGATGAGCTTATGCACGGGGCACAGGTCCACGAAGGGCGGGCACACGACCACGTCGCATTTGGCATCCTTGACCAAGGGGATGAGGTCGGTCACCAGGGCCTTGGCTTCCTCGGGGGTCTTGTTCATCTTCCAGTTGCCGGCAATGATGGGTTTACGCATAGTTTTATACCTCTCTGTTTATTTATCGTTGAGAACGGCCACGCCGGGCAATACCTTGCCCTCCAGGAACTCCAGGGAGGCGCCGCCGCCGGTGGAGATGTGGGTCATCTTCTTGGCATAGCCCAGCTTCTTCACGGCGGAAGCGGAGTCGCCGCCGCCGATGATGGTGGTGCCTTCACACTGGGCGCAGGCTTCCGCCACGGCAGAGGTGCCCTTGGCGAAGTTGGGGAACTCGAACACGCCCATGGGGCCGTTCCAGATGACGGTCTTGGCGGCCTTGATGACCTCGGCGTACTTGGCGCGGGTCTCTTCGCCGATGTCCATGCCCATCCAGCCGGCGGGAATGGCGTTGGCCGGAACGGTCTTATACTCGGCGTCCGCGGCAAATTCAGGAGCCACCACGGTGTCCACGGGCAGCATCAGATCGACGCCCCGGGCCTTGGCGTCCGCCATGAGCTCGTTGGCCAGGTCGATGCTCTTCTCATCCAGCAGGGAATTGCCGATCTCGTAGCCCATGGCCTTGTAGAACGTGTAGGCCATGCCGCCGCCGATCAGCAGGGTATCGCACTTCTCCAGCAGATTCTTGATGACGCCGATCTTGTCGGAGACCTTGGCGCCGCCCAGGATGGCCACGAAGGGCCGCTGGGGGTTGTTGAGGGCTTCGCCCATGATGCCCAGCTCCTTGCCGATCAGGAACCCGGCCACGGCGGGAAGGTAGGCCGCCACGCCGGCGGTGGAGGCATGGGCCCGATGGACGGTGCCGAAGGCGTCGGACACGAAGATGTCCGCCAGGTTCGCCAGTTTCCGGGAGAACTCGGGGTCGTTGGCTTCCTCTTCCTTCTGGAAGCGGGTGTTCTCCAGCAGCACGATCTCGCCGTTCTTCATGTCAGCCACGCACTTTTGGGCACTCTCCCCCACGGTGTCGGAGGCGAACTGGACCCGCACCTCAGGCAGCAGCTCCTGCAGACGCGCCGCCACGGGGGCCAGCGTGTACTTCATGTCCACCTTGCCCTTGGGACGACCCAAGTGGGAGCAAAGGATCACCTTGGCCTCATGGTCCAGCAGATACCGAACGGTAGGCATGGCGGCCACGATGCGCTTGTCGTCCGCCACCTTCATATCCTCGGTGAGGGGCACGTTGAAGTCCACCCGGCACAGTACGCGCTTACCAGCGACCTGAATGTCTTCCACAGTCTTTTTTGCCATAGTATTGTTCCTCCTATTCAACTCTGTATCATAAGCGGGTATAGGCCCGCATTATTCCGCCTGATCCGCAAGCGAATCCTTGAGAGCGACCGTTTGAGCGATGAGCTCGTCCGTGTCGATGGTCCCGGCGTCCTCCGAGACGATGTCGGACACCTTCAGCACAGGGCCTTCCTCCGCCGCAAATTCGGGGACGGCCTTTGGGGCGATATCCTCCTCGGGGCCAGAAGACGACTCCGGCGCCTTCTCCTCCCCTTCCTCCGGCACGCTGGTCCGATCGGGAATGTCCTCGCGCGGCAAATACCGATTCTGAATGGAATAGATGTTGCGCATGAGCTGGGCCGGGTCTCCTTCGGGATCGGGCAGGGGCTCCGCCTTCTGATCGAGGGCTTCGTCCAGCTGCGGCACCTCCGCAAACAACTCCGGCAGAGCGGTGGTGAGCCGGGAATAATAGTCGGAGATCCGTTTGACATTCTCCTCCGCCTGCCGGGCCTGCTCCTTCATGGCCTCGTTAAACTGATTGAGAAGCTGTACATAGGCGCTGACAGCGTCGTCGGTCTTTTTGATCCTCTGTTCGCTGGACTGCTCGGCTTCTTTGATGATGTCCCGCGATTTCTCATAGGCAGACTGTACCACAGCCTCGCCCTTCTTCTGAGAGAGGATAAACTCCCGCTGAGCGGCATCATGAATATCGTCCGACTCCTTCTGCGCATCGAGCACGATCCGGTTGGCGGTTTCGGCAGCGTCCGTAAGCGCCCGGGAAATGGCGAATTCCCGCTGCTGATAGGCTTCCAGCTGCGCTTTGACCGCGTCCAACTGCTGCTGTTGCGACAGCAGCTTTTCGTTCAGCTCGGCGATGGTCTGTTTTTGCGATTCGATGAGTTTCTTCTTTTTATTGAACATGGGTAATCATACCTCCAATTTCAGCTGTTGGGGCGAGGGCGTCGAGTCCGGCACAGGATAGTCCAAATGGATATAGGCGTTCGGCAATACGATACGGCCCCGGTTGGTCCTGGCCAGGAAGCCGAGCTTGAGAAGATAGGGCTCGTACACATCTTCAATGGTGCCTGCATCCTCTCCCGTGTAGGCGGCGATGGTGTCGAGGCCAACGGGCCCGCCCTTAAAGATGGTTATCATGGCCATGAGCATGCGGCGATCCACCGCGTCAAGGCCCAGCTCATCGATAGCCAGCATGTTGAGACCCTTTTGCGCTGTCGTAAGATCCACGGACCCGGTCCCCTTCACCTGTGCGTAATCCCGGACCCGGCGCAGCAGGCGATTGGCGATACGGGGCGTGCCCCGGGAGCGGGAGGCAATCTCCAAAGCCCCCTCATCGTCGATCTCTATGCCCAGGATCTGAGCGCTGCGAACGATGATCTCCTTGAGCTGTTCGGGAGAATAGAGCTGCAGCTGTTCCTTGATGCCGAACCGGTCCCGAAGGGGGGAACTGAGCATGCCCAGGCGCGTGGTGGCGCCGATCAAGGTGAACTTGGGAAGATCCAGGCGGATGCTTCGGGCGCCGGGGCCTTTGCCGATGACGATATCCAGGGCGTAATCCTCCATGGCGGGATAGAGCACCTCCTCCACCGCCGGGTTCAGACGATGGATCTCGTCGATAAAGAGCACATCTCCGGGGGCAAGGTTGGTCAATATGGCGGCCAGATCTCCCGCATGGCTGATGGCCGGGCCGCTGGTGACCCGCAGATTCACGCCCATCTCGTTGGCGATGATCCCGGCCAGCGTGGTCTTGCCGAGGCCCGGCGGTCCGTAGAGAAGGGCGTGGTCCAGGGATTCGCCGCGGGACTTGGCCGCAGAGATATAGATCGATATATGCTCCTTCGCCTCATCCTGCCCGATGTACTCGTTCAGAAATTTGGGACGCAGGCTGTAATCGTTTTTGATGTCCTCCTCCCGCATGGAGGAGGTGATGATCCTGTCGTCTGCTTTCATACTTCCTCACTATCGCGCCAGCTTGCGCAGGGCCTTGGTGATGAGTTCTTCCACGTTTCGCGCCTCTTCCACGGCGGTGACGGCCCGAGAGGCGGTGAGCCCGTCATACCCCAGAGAAACCAGCGCCTGAACGGCCTCAGAACGGATATTCTCGGCCACGTTGGTCATAGCGGGCTGGCCGGGTTTACCCAGGGGGACAGCCGTGTCCTTGACCTGCTCCTTCAGCTCCAGGATGACCCGCTGGGCCATCTTGCGGCCCATACCCTGGACGGGATCAAAGGCGGCCGGGTTGTCCGTGACGACCGCTGAGATCACATCCGCCGGCTCCATCACGGACAGCACGCTGACGGCCAGCTTGGGCCCCACCCGGGAGATGCCGATGAGCCGGCGGAACATTTCCCGCTCCTCCTCGGTGTAAAAACCGTACAGGGCCTGAACCCCTTCCGCCAGATGCAGATGGGTGTACAGCCGCGCTTCCTCCCCCAGAATGAGCTTGTCCAGGGTTTTTCTTCCGGCAAAAAGTTCATACCCCACGCCGGCAGCTTCCAGCACGGCGCGATCCGAAGCAATATCCGAAACGATCCCGCGAATGTAGGCGTACATGGTCCCTCCTGTTATCGTATGCGGTATTCTTCCGCGGCGGGTCTTGCCGTGGAGCTGTGGCACAGGGCCGCCGCCAGCGCGTCCGCTGCATCGTCCGGTTTAGGCACGGAGGAAAGGTTCAGCAGGAGCTTCACCATATGCTGCACCTGGTTCTTGTCCGCGTGACCGTTGGCCGTGACCGCCAGCTTGATCTGCATGGGCGTGTATTCATAGAGAGGCAAGCCCTTTTGCTGGGCGGCCAAAATGGCCACGCCCCGACCGGCGCCCACGGAGATGGCCGTGGTGATGTTGTGATAGAAGAACAGCTCTTCAAACACCGCACAATCGGGTCGATACATCTCCACCAGCTGAGAAGGGAAAGGGGACGCCGGCCTTGGTCTCCACCACGCCGTAATCTACGGCTGTGGCGGTGCGCCCATCGGAGTCGATGACCCCATACCCCAGCAGCGCATATCCGGGGTCGATCCCTAAAATCCGCATATAGACCTTCCTTTCATATTCCGTTATAGTATATCATGTAACCTCATGTCAAACAAGATATAATTCTATGATTTACATACGGAAGCAGGCTTCCACATATTCAATAATGGTATACGCAGGCGCGATGAGCAAAAAGCGATACAGTCCGTAGGAAAAGCTGGGCGGTTCCACGATCGACCGCAGGGGCCTTCGTTCCCCGGTTGGGTATGTCAACTGCGCCAAAATGAGCAGGGCCAATCGCAGCGTCATCAGCAGCAGCGCGCCGACGACGCACAGCATGGCCCGGCTTGTATCCGAATAGCGCAGCACGATTCGCCGCAGCAGCAGCATGCCCGTCCCGCCCCACAGGGCCGTAGATAGGCGGCCGGCGCCCTTCCAGAATATCTCGGAAGTCAAGGACAGAATGGCTCCCACGATGAAAACAGCGATTCGACTCATGAGATCAGCCTGCCCCGTTTTCGGCTGTTTCTTTCCCGCCGATCAAAAAAAGCCCGAAGAGAGCTTCGGGCTTAGGTTTTCTTTGGGTCATTTGCCGGTGGTCATGGGATATCCGTTTTCCTCCAGCGGCGTGGGATGGCTGAAGAAGACGATCTCGCCGGCAGCGTTTCGGCCAACGGACACATTTTCCACCGTTTCGGGGATCAGCAGGGCGTCATACCGAAGCGTGGAACTGTTGTAGAGCACCAGGGTCTCTCCGGCACGCAGGGAGAAGGAGGCATGGAGTTCATCCCCGCTTCGATCCTTGCCGGACAGGAACACCAGCAGATATTCACCGGGGGCCAGGGATACGTCGGGCAAGGCCCATCGCGTGAGCTTCTGCGGATCGTCGCTGAGGTACCACCCCTTCAACGAGATGACGGCGTCTGCGCCGTTGTACAGCTCCACAAAGTCGGATCTATCCCCATCCATATCCAGGATGCTTCGCGTGTTTCGATACAGGACCTCGTGGATGTACACGGTGTGGAACGGGTCCTCCATGGGAGCAGGCTGCGGCGTTTCGTTGGAGACGGCGGAAAGGATGCCCTCATCTGCCGGCGAAGCTCCGGGCGTGGGCTGAACGCAGTAGCCCCAGGTCCCGTCCGTACGCTTGGCCCAGGAGACGTCCGTTTCCAGCGCCGGAAAGGCGACGTGGTCCAGCATATAGCCGTTGGCGTCGTATAAAAACAGCTCCTCTCCCTGAGCGGATAAGCCGATGTCGATGCGCACATGGGTCTGTGCCTGGCAGCCCTTTCGCCCGCAGCATACGATCAAATACTGTCCGGGGGACAACTCCATCTCGGGGAAGTTGTGCTTCTGCGTCTGGTCCATGTCGTCGGTCAGTGTGAAATCGGCCAAAGAAACGGCGGTATCGTTTGGGTTGTACAGCTCGACCCACTCCGTGCACCCCTCACAGCCGGGAACGGACAGGGAGGCGCTGTTTTTGGAGACCACCTCGGTGATCCGGATGTCCAAAGAGCGGGGCGTCTCCTCCACAGCTTCCTCCGGTTCTTTCATCAGCTGGGAGGTCAGCGGGAGGGCGTCGGTGATGTTTCCCTCGTTGGCCGCGCCGGGGGTCGGCAGATCGCAAAAGCCGTAGGAGCCATCCGGCCGCCGGGCATACGACACATCCCGTATCAACGCCGGCACGATCAGGGAGGACACCTCCTCCATGTGCGCGTCCAGTAACGTCAGCGTCTCCCCGGATTTATTCAGGGAAAAGCCCAGGCTGTTGTCGCCGCCCTTCTTATTGGCGTACAGAAGATAGAACTCTCCCGGCAGCAGGATAGCATCCGGAAGGCGGAACGTCTTTTGGGGCGCCTCCACGTTGTCGGTGATGTAATAATTGTTCAGGGATATGCTCTCTTGGGAATTGTTGCACAGCTCGATCCAATCCGGGCTGCCATACACATCGTCCTGCAAACTCAGCTGATTGCTGGCGACCACTTCGTTGATGACAAGGGCGTCCTTCGGTGTGCTGTGCAGGAGCTTTTCCGCGCGATTGCACGCCCCCATGGGCAGGAGCGACAGCGCCAGCAGCAGGCAGAGTATTCGTTTATATCCATCCATTCTCATAGAACCACCTGTTTTGGGGTAAGACAGTATATCATGGGATAGGCTGTCCGAAAAGCAAAGAGCGTATGCGAAAAGAAGCGCCCATACAATAATAAGTGTACCACAGGCGCTTCCGTCTCACAAGAGAAAAGGCGCATCATAACGCATTCTTGAGATACTGATCATGCAGAGCCATGCTGACGCCCACCAAAATGTTGACGCCATTGACGCCTTTGGCGGTACGATTGCCCCAAGCGGATAAAGAGGTATAGGGAATATCGGAGAAAAGGCTGCGCAAAAGCTGAAAAACATCCTCTGCCACCACGCCCTCACCCGCCTGCAGCAGGGCCACGGAACCCTGTTCATTGGTGTTGGTCACGCCGCCCGCAGCGGCAGCCCGGGTCATGCCGAGAACCGTTTCCCGACTTCTGCCCAAGGCGTAGGACAAACAGGAAAAACAAGCCATATATCCGCACAGCAGGGCGTCGGAGGCGGGAACGACGCCGCTGCCGAAGCCGGAACATCTGGCGGCGGCCCGCTCGATATGGGGAAGATCCTGCTCGAAGAACGCCGCGGAAAGCTCCTGCAGGGCGCCTCGGATCTGTTGGAGCTCCGGCGCGCCGTTCGGGTCAATGATCAGCAGCGACAGATCCTCGTTGGCCGAATACCGTTCCACGATCCGATGGATATATCGGGCACGAATGGAGATATCCACCGGCAAGAAGAGATTGACCATGCACTCGATGGACAGATCCACATCCTCAGCCAGCGTCACATCCACGGAGAATTCTCCGTCGGGGATATCGATGCCCTTCTTGTCCAGCAGCACATCCATGCCGGGCTGAAGATTCATGGCTGTGAAGGGCTGGATGCCGCTTACGTAACAGGAAAAAGGCTGCAGCGCTCCGGCGTTCAGTACGCTGACGATACCAAAAGAAGTCTCTATATCCAGCTTCTCGCCCGTGACTGCCGCGATGCGCCCTGTGTACTCCCCGGAGAGCAAGTATCCGTGAAATCGCTTGCAAATCCGTTCAGCCGTTTCCATGTTCTTCCAGTCCCCTATGTCGTTCAAAATGTTGAAATAAGTTTAGACCAGCAAAAAAAGGCTGTAAAGGCGCTTTGCCAGGAATTCACGCATTGTTTACCGATGGGAGGCGTCAGACCGGATAAAAGGCGGAAATCTGTTCGACCATGCAATCGAGATGCTGAACGTCCACCTCCGACAATATCTCGGCATAGATGCGGGTCGTCCCCACGGGCAGGGTCATGTCCCCTTCCGCCGTGTGAATGTCGCCATACCCGACCAGCTTTTTGTTCTCATCATAGAAGCAGATGCGGGCTTCCCCGGCCAGCGTGCCGTCAAAGGAGTTGGTGCAGTCGCCGTCCATATAGGTGAAGCCGTCTTCCTCATAGATGCGAAGATCGGAGAAAGACAGGTAGTAGGTGAAGTAATGGGTATCCTTATCCAGGATGGGTATGCCCTTGCGGTCCGTGTAAAAGCTCTCCCCCTGGATCGGATCCACGGTGAGGATCATGGGTTCCCATGTGGGCGCCGGGGTATGAATGGTTGTGGGAGAGGGCGGCGGGGTTTCGGGCACGGAATAGGAGAGCCAGGCGTCCTGCTGTACACATCCTGCCAGGAGAAGGACCGTTATCAGCAAGACCGCGCCAAGGGCTAAGATGGAACGGAAAGGTCTGCACATCATGGTCGTCTCAGGATAAACCGGAGAAGGGAACGTCCGGTATGGATTCGGAAGGTTCATCCGCCTTGGCCGGTTCCTCCCCATCGTCCGGGGAAACGTCGCTCGCCGCTGATCCCGGCCCGACTTCGGCCTCCGGCAGAGGTTCCCCGGCCTCCGCCTGAGCCTCATCAGACCGATCCGCCGCTTCTTTTTCCGGTACATTTGGGGAAGGTTCGACCGCCTGTTCGTCCGCAGCATGTGCGGAAGGTTCAGCCGTCTCGGCTTGCTCGAGCTGGGCAGGCTTTTTCAGGAACAGCAACAGCAGGCACAACACCGCCAGAACGATTTCGCAGAGCTGGTCGAAGGCGATAGCTCCCACCATGACCAAATCCTGACGAATGCCGTCGATACCAAATCGAACGATGCAATACAGGAGCGCCATCCACAGGAACCGATCTTCCTTGCGGGCCACTTTTTTGCGCAGCGTCGTATAGTACAGGAGGATAAGGGCGACGCACAGCAGAAACTCATAGAAGAAAGCGGCATAATGGATCTTCAGATCCGATCCGAAGGTGGCCAGCGGAAACCACTTATGGCTGGCTCTCTCCACCAGGGGGCCATAATGGATCCGGTTGAAAAAATCGCCCCACACCGAGATGCCGATGCCGGCAAAAACGCCCGGAGAGAGTATGTCCAACATCTCGCCCAGGGGCACCTTTTTCTGCTTCAAGTACACCAGGATGGCCGCAGCCGCCATAACGATGCCGCCGAAAAAGGACAAGCCCGGCTTGGTCAGGTCCAAAAAGCGGCTGAAGGGCACCGATCCGGACAGGCAGGCGAAGAGCCGCGCCCCCAGGATGCCGAAGGGCAGCCCCAAGATACAAAGATCCAATGCGATGTCCTTTGGCACCGCACGACCTTTGGCACGGCGATCGGTTATCATCAGCGCCGCAGCAATGCCCAGGGCCAGCAAAATGGCGTACCAATAGATATGAAATCTGCCGATGGAAAAAGCTATATCAAAATTAGGGTCCTTCATGCTTTCTTCCTCCTGTTTTGAAGTATTGTATCACATACGCCGGGGACTATCAACCTCAACAGAAAAAACATAGGACGGGTTTATGCAGGTGTTACAATGATATAAAGTACCTACAGAAACCCTGTCGATATTTGCAAGGGTCACGTTGACATGGGTCCCCCTCCTGCTCTATAATATCATATAGAAATGAAACAAATCTTGCACGAAAGAAAGGACACTTATGAAACGAATCGTGATTGCCCTGGGCGGGAACGCGCTCCAGGAAGCGGGAAAGCCAACCACGGCCGAATCCCAGCTGGAAGTTGTTGAAAAGACCTCGGCCTATATCGCCGACATCATCGAAGCCGGATACGACGTGGTCATCGCCCACGGCAACGGGCCCCAGGTGGGCCGCATCGTGCTGCAGAACGAGTCAGCTTCCCACGTGACGCCCGCCATGCCTTTCGACGTGTGCGGCGCCATGAGCCAGGGGTACATCGGCTACCACATCCAGCAGGGCCTCAGCAAGGTGCTGCGGCAGCGGGGCGTGGACAAGCAGGTGGTCACGGTGGTGACCCAGGTGGTGGTCGACAAGAACGATCCCAAGTTCCAGAACCCCAGCAAGCCCATCGGCCCCTTCTACACCAAGGAGGAGGCGGAAAAGATCGCTGCCGAAAAGGGGTACGTCATGAAGGAGGACGCCGGCCGGGGCTATCGCCGGGTGGTGGCTTCTCCCCTGCCCGTGGAGATCGTGGAGCTGGACGCCGTGAAGGCCCTGGAGAGCGCCGGGTTCGTGGTGGTCACCGTGGGCGGCGGCGGCATCCCCGTGATCCGGAACGATGACGGCACCCTGACGGGCACCGCGGCGGTCATCGACAAGGACTTGGCCAGCGAGAAGCTGGCGGAGGATCTTGACGCCGACGCCTTGGTCATCCTCACGGCGGTGGAGAACGTGTCCATCCACTATAAGAAACCCGATCAAAAGGATCTGACCGCCCTCACCGTGGCGGATGCGAAGAAGTATATTGCCGCGGGCGAGTTCGCCCCCGGCTCTATGCTGCCCAAGGTGGAGGCGGCCATGAAGTTTGCCCAGTCGAAGCCCGGTCGCCTGTGCATCATCACATCCCTGGAGAAGGCGGTCGACGCTCTCAACGGCGCCGCCGGCACCACCGTTTCCCTGTAACCGTCGGTTATCCACAGCACCCACTGTTTCCACAATATCCACAATTCGACAAAAATGTAAGGAGGAACAAATGAAACCCTACGCATCCATGACGAAGGAAGAACGGTTGGCGGAACTTAAGGCGCTCCAGGCCCAATATGCCGAGATCAAAGCCAAGGGTCTGAGCCTGAACATGGCCCGCGGCAAGCCCTCTTCCGCCCAGCTGGACATCGTCAGCGACATGCTGACCGTACTTTCCAAGCCCGAAGACTGCTACGACGGCAATTTGGACGTGCGCAACTACGGTGAGCTGCTGGGCATCCCCAGCGCCCGCGCCCTGTTTGCCGACATTCTGGACACTGTGCCCGAAAAGGTCATCGTGGGCGGCAGCGCGTCCCTGCAGCTGATGTTCGATCTCATCAGCAAAGCCTACACCCACGGTCTGCTCCACTCTCCCGCCCCCTGGGCCAAGCTCGACAAGGTCAAGTTCCTGTGCCCCGCGCCCGGTTACGACCGTCATTTCACCGTCAGCGCCACCTTCGGCATGGAGCTCATCTATGTGCCCATGACCGAGTTCGGTCCCGATATGGATTTCGTGGAGAACGCGGTGAAGGATCCCGACGTGAAGGGTATCTGGTGCGTGCCCAAGTATTCCAACCCGGACGGCATCATCTACTCCCCCGAGACCATCGACCGATTCGTCCATCTCAAGCCCGCCGCGCCTGACTTCACCATCATGTGGGACAACGCCTACTGCATCCATGAGGTCATCGGCGACTATGTGCCCTTCCCCGATATCCTGTCTATGGCGGCCGCTGCGGGCACCGAGGATATGTTCTATGAGTTCGCCTCCACCAGCAAGGTCACCTACCCCGGCGCCGGCATCTCCTGCATGGCCTGCAGCGTGGCCAACGTGGCCCACATCAAGAAGATCCTCACGGCGCAGATCATCAGCTACGATAAGGTGAACCAGATGCGCCATGTGAAGTATCTCAAGAATAAGGCCAACACTCTGGAGCTCATGAAGAAGCACGCCGCCGTGCTGGGGCCCAAGTTCACCGCCGTGCTGGACGCCCTGGACAAGGAGATCGCGCCCCTCGATATCGCCAACTGGCGCCGTCCCAAGGGCGGGTACTTCGTCAGCTTCTATGCCATGCCCGGCACCGCCAAGCGGATCTTCACCCTGGCCAAGGAAGCCGGCCTGGTGATGACCAACGTGGGCGCCACCTATCCCTACGGCAAGGACCCCGACGACAGCAACCTGCGCATCGCGCCCTCCTATCCGCCTCTCGAAGATCTGAAGAAGGCCATGGAGATCTTCTGCGTCTGCGTGAAGATCGCCGCCCTGGAGAAGCTGGTGGGCTAAGATCCAACGAACTATACGCGAAGGAGCCGCTTAAATGCGGCTCCTTTTGCTTGATATGCGGTATGATCGGATCAAAGCGCCAGATCCAGCCGTTCCCAGGGCATGTCCTTGGCATTCTCGCCGAAGTGCCCGTAGGCGGCCAGCTTGGCGTAGATGGGCCGGCGCAGGCCGAACCGATTGATGATGGCCATGGGGCGAAGATCCACCGTGTCCATGATATGATCCTTCAAAGCGCCCACGTCGTTGATATGGGCGGTGCCGAAATCCTCGATGCGGATGCTGGTGGGCCGGGATACGCCGATGGCGTAGGAGAGCTGGACCTCGCAGCGGTCCATATACCCGCCGGCCACGATATTCTTGGCCAGATACCTGGCCATGTAGGCGCCGGTGCGATCCACCTTGGTGGGGTCCTTGCCGGAGAAGGCGCCGCCGCCATGCCGGGCGTAGCCGCCGTAGGTGTCCACGATGATCTTGCGCCCGGTGAGACCGGTGTCGCCCGCAGGACCGCCCACCACGAACCGACCGGTGGGATTGATGAAGAACTTAGTCCAGTCGCCCAGCATGTGCTTGGGCAGGGCGGGCAGGATCACCTGCTCCTTAAGGATCTCCCGCAGGGTCTCGATCTCCATGTCCTCCCGATGCTGGGCGGACAGGACCACGGCGAGGATCCGGCTGGGCACATTGTCCCTGTATTCCACCGTCACCTGAGCTTTTCCGTCAGGGAGCAAAAACGGCAGCGCGCCGTTACGGCGCAGGGTCTCCAGCCGCCGGGTGAGGCGATGGGACAGCTCGATGGGCAGGGGCATATAGTATTCCGTTTCCCGGCAGGCATAGCCGAACATCATGCCCTGGTCCCCCGCGCCGATCTCCAGGGGGTCCGCGTTATCCACGCCCATGGCGATATCCGGGGATTGGTGGTTCAGATCCACGTCGATCATGGCGCTGTCACAGTCAAAGCCACGGCCGGATTCGGTATACCCGGTCTGACGGATCACCTCGCGGGCAATGGCTTCATAGTTCACCCGGGCGGAGCTGGTGATCTCCCCCATGATATGCATATGGTTGGTATTGGCGGTCACCTCGCAGGCCACGCGGGCCGCTGGGTCCTGGGCAAGGATGGCGTCCAGGATGGCGTCGGCGGTCTTGTCGCACAGCTTATCCGGGTGTCCCCCGGTGACGGATTCGGATGTAAAGCAAGCAGGCATTTCTTCTCTCCCCTGTTCTTCTGTCATTTGGCAAGCCATACTATCATTTTACTGCAGCTCTGTCAATCCTCAACAAAAAAGGCGGTGGGTTTGCCCCGCCGCCTTTTGAAACATGTCAGTTCTGGACCGTTACTCCTTCGGGATGATGGTGATACGACCCTGACCGTAGGGATCGACATAGTCAGCGCCAACGGAGCCGCCCAAGGCGTCGCGGATGAAGGAGATCAGCACCTCATTGTCCGGGACGTAGCTGTCGAGCTGGACGAACTCATCTTTCATAAACATGACGAATCCGTCGCCGCCATTCTTGAGCATGTAGTCATGGCTGGCCAACGTGTAGGTGCCTTCGGGATCGATGGGCAGATAGGAACCGTCGGCCTGGAGGATCTGTACGTCCTTGACGCGGCGCTCGCCGTCTACGGTAACAAACTCACCTTTTTCATTCTTCACAACATGGGAATCCACATTGAGATCGATGGTGTATTTCAAACCGGAGACCTGAAGGAAGCCGCCGTTCTCACCAGGCAGACGGGAAGCGCCCATCTCCAGAGCGTCCAGAATGTGCTGGCCGGAAGTCTTCACCACGGTGAACACGTTGCCGAAGGGATGGACCTTGATGATCTGCTCCAGTGTGATGTCGCCCTTAAGGATGGTGTCACGAACGCCGCCGCCGTTGACAAAGGCAACATCGGTCTTGCCCAGGTTGCGGTACGCATCCGCGCACAGATCACCCAGGTTGGTTTCCATCCGGCGAACGATACGGATGGGCTTGCCGTTCTCATCGGGCGTGGGATCGTTGACAACCAGGTCCACGTCAGTGTGCGCCACAACGACGCTGACAGCATCCTTATAGCCGGCCTTGACCGCGGCGATCTTCTCCGCAACACCGGCGTCATCGGTCAAACCGCCGGCCATGGTCGCAAAGTTCACAGCGCCTTTGTTGATAAGCATGGTGGACATCTTGCCTTCCGGCGTGATGGTGAGGCAGCCGACGTTGGCAAGCTTCGTGCCGGTGGAGGTCTGAATGACGGTTTTCCCTTCCTTATTCTTCACGGAGTTGCCTTCCAACACGGAGTGGGAATGGCCGTCCAGCACCACGTCGATACCGCTGGTGTTCACGATGAGGTCGCTGGAAGTGTAGGGAACGCTGGAAGCGTCAGTGCCCAAGTGAGAAAGCACCACAACATAGTCGGCGCCTTCAGCTCTCGCAGCATCCACAGAGCTCTGGACCACGTCATAGAGCTTCTGACCATTATCGCCCTCGGAGAAGGAATAGATATATTCCGTACGATCAGCGTTCTGGAAGTAGGTCGGCGTGGAGGTGTAGTAGGTTTCGGGCGTGGCGACGCCGACGAAAGCAATCTTCTTGCCAGCCTTCTCGAGGATGATGTACGGATCGAGAATGGGATTGCCATCCTTATCCGCAAAGTTGCAGGATACGTAGGTGAACTTGGCATCCGCCACGTTCTTCATGAACTGATCCATGCCGTAGTCGAATTCGTGGTTGCCCACGCCGGACACGTCATATTCGAGATCGTTCATGATCTTGATGATGTTCTCGCCCTTAGAGAAGGAGCCGATGACATCGCCCTGGATCGCATCGCCGCAGTCCACCAGAATGACTTCTTTGCCCGCTGCTTCCAAAGCCGATTTGATGCGGGCTACACCTTCGTATCCGATGCAGGATGCGGAAACATCCACACCGCAGTGCACGTCGTTGGTGTAGAGGATCACGATATCCTTGGGCTCAGGCTCAGGCTCCGGAGTGGGCTCGGCGGTGGGGGCGGCTGTGGGTTCCTTGGTGGGCGCAGCCGTTACAACGGGCTCCTTAGTCGCTTCGACGACCGGCTCGGTGGTGGCAGGTTTGGCGCAGGCGACCACGGAGAGCAGCATCAAAGCAGCCAGCAGACAAGCAAATACTTTCTTTTTCATAGTTTTCCTCCCTATATGTTTTGTGTTTCCACAAACAAAAAATATTATATCATACTTTGTTCATATTTTCAACAGAAAACCGTTTTTTTGTTCCGAATGGATGTATCAGAAAACCGGTCCGAATGAATCGGACCGGTCCCTCTGTCATTCTTCGTTGGCCAGCTGCACGATCAGCTCCACGCAGCGGTCGATCCCCAGCTTCCCGCTGTTCAGCGAGAGATCATAGTTTCTGCAATCGCCCCAGTTTCTGTCGGTAAAATGCTTGTAGTTCACTGCCCGCTTGGTGTCCTTCTCCTTGAGACGCTCCTCCGGACGCTTCTCGCTTTCGCCATACAGCCTGACGATGCGCTCCGCCTTGAAGGCCTCGTCAGCATGGATGAACACATGGAGGGCATCCTCCCTGTCTTTCAGGATATAATCGGCGCACCGGCCCACGATGACGCAGGGACCCTGATCCGCCACCTCCAGGATGGCCTTGCGCTGAACCACATAGAGAAAGTCGTACACGCTCATGCCGCCCATGGTGCCATGGGTCCCGGTGTAGGAGGACAGCAGGGATAACAGGGATTTTCCCGGTGAATACTCCCCGTATTCCTCCACATAGTTGGGATCGAAGCCGGTCTTTTCAGCTACCTTCTTGATCAGCTCCTTGTCATAATACGGATATCCCAGCTTATCAGCCACCTGATGACCGATAGTGCGTCCCCCGCTGCCAAACTCCCTGCTGATGGTGATGATCGATTTTTTCATAATTTGGCCTCCTGTGTGCCCGGTTCGCTGAATGATGGAAAAGACGGTCCGATCGTCTCTACAAAAATAGTATACTTTTTTTGAGGCCCTATCGTCAAGATTCTAAATCAGAAAACACAAAAAAAGCATCGGTACGTCCGCACCGACTTTCGATCCGCATCTGCAACGGGCTCGCAGGCCCGAACCAAATGATTGAGCGATCAACTGGAGGAAGCGATCGAAAAGCCGGGAAACGAACCGATGCCCTTATTCATTCGCCCCTACGGGCGATGAATCTCGCATTGGCTTTTTTTAGCTGAATGTGGGCATTATTGTATCAGAACATTCCCCGATGTCAATATCCGTTCAGTGGATAAAAGCGGGGAAATATGCCCATAATCGCGGAAAATTAAAAATATATTTTTATCGGCACTCCTCCGATGGAGGAAGGATCTGTCCGGCCTCTCTGCTCCGAAACGATCGAACCTTCCTGAGCGATCATAAAAAAGAGGACCGCCCGTCGGACGGTCCTCCCTCATGATGCATCTCAAAGCATTTCCTTCAGCTTTGCCAGGCTTTCCTTGGCGTCGCCGATCAGCAGCGCCACGCCCTCCGTCCGTTCGTACATAGGATTTGGCACGCCGGCATAGCCGGGATGCAGGTCGAAATTGCAGATGATGACGTTCTTGCAGTCGCCCACGTTCAGCACCGGCATCCCATAGATGGGCGTGCCCTCGGCGGTGTTGGCCGCCGGATTCATCACGTCGTTGGCGCCGATGACCAGGGTCACGTCCGCCGCGGCGAAGTCTTCGTTGATATCCTCCATCTGGAACAGGTCCTCGTAGGGGATGTCCACCTCGCACAGGAGCACGTTCATGTGTCCCGGCATACGGCCGGCAACGGGATGGATGGCGAAGCGCACTGTGGCGCCGTGGGCCTCCAGGGCATCCTTCAGCTCACGGACCGCATACTGGGCCTGGGAAAGGGCCATGCCGTAGCCCGGCACGATGATGACGTTCTTGGCGGCTTTGAAGGCTTCGAACACCTTCTGCTCCTCGGCTGCCTTGTCCGCCACAGGCGCGGCTTCCTCAACAGGAGCCGCTACCTCGGCGGGCTCTTCATGCTCCTCCGCAGCGGGCTGTTCGGCCGCCTTGGGGGCGGCGGCCACCGTGGTGGCACCCGTCAAAATGGCGGAGAGCTTACGGTTCATGGCCCGACACATGACCTCGGTAAGGATCAGACCGGAGGCGCCCACAATACCGCCCACAGCCACCAACAAAGGTTCGCCGATAGCCATGCCTGCGATGCCCCCCGCCACACCGGACAGGGAGTTCAGCAGGCTGATGGTGATGGGCATGTCTGCGCCGCCCACCCGAAGCACAAACAACCAGCCGAAGGCGCCGGCGAGGATCGCGCACAGCAGGGTGAACAGGATCATCTTTCCGTTGTTCTCACGGCAGAGGACCAGGGGCAGGATGCAGAGAACCGACGCTATGCCGGTGAGCAGCACCCACGCCTTGTGACCCTTGAGGATCACCGGACGCTGATTGAACCATTTGGCCAGTTTGCCGGCAGCCAGGATGCTGCCCAGCAGGGTGACCGTGCCGATGATGAGGGCGATGCCTGCCGTGGCGGCTTCAAAGGCACCGACAGCTTTGCCGTCGGTCAATGTGACCGCCGCCACCAAAGCGGAAGCCGCGCCGCCGAAGCCGTTGAGCATGGCCACGGTCTGGGGCATCTCGATCATCTTGACCTTCTTCGCCAGGATCGCACCGGCAACGGCAGCGGGTGCCAGGCCCACCAGGAGCAATTTCCAGCTGCCGGAGAGATCATAGTGGATGACGGTGAGCACGATGGCCGCCGCCATGCAGGCGCAGGAGAGCAGGTTGCCCCACAGGGCGGTCTTCACCTTGCTCATCATGGAGATGCCCAGCAGCACCAGTCCGGCCAGAACGACGCAGAGAACATAGTAGACGGTGACGGTGCCGCTCATGCTTCCTTCTCCTCCTTCTCTTTCTTATGGCCGAACATCAGGAGCATCCGATGGGTCACCAGAAAGCCGCCCGTCACATTGAGCATGGCCAGGGTGATGGCAATCACCGCCAGGATCTTGCTGCCCGTGAAGGCGGCGGTGGCCACGGCGATCATGGCGCCCAGCACGGTGACGCCGGACAGGGCGTTCATGCCGGACATGAGGGGCGTGTGCAGCAGGCTGGGCACGTTTTTGATGAGCACGTATCCCAGGACGCTGGAAACGATGAAAATGCCCACAAGGATCAGCGGATGCAAGGGATACCTCCTTATTTGAGACCCATGGCCTCGAGAGCGCCGGCGTGAACGATCTTGCCGTCGATGGTGACCAGGATGGACTTGACAATCTCATCGTTCATATCCAGCCGGATCTGGCCCTCATGGGTGAGGAACTTGGTCAGATTATAGATATTCTGAGCGAACATCCAGGTGGAGCTGGAGGCCAGCATGCCGGGGATGTTCTTGATGCCTTCGAGGACCACGCCGTGCTTGATCTCGCGGCTGCCCGGCGGGGTGATGGCGCAGTTGCCGCCCTGGTCGATGGCGATATCCACTATGACGGAACCTTCCTTCATGGTCTTGACCATGTCCTCGGTGATGACCACGGGAGCGAGCTTGCCGGGGATCAACGCGGAGCAGAACACCACGTCCATGTTGGGCAGGACCTTGGCGATGGCTTCGCGCTCACGGAGCAGGGTCGCTTCGGGGAGCTTCAGGGCGTAACCGCCCGGAGCGATGGCTTCCTCTGCGGGAACACCCAACTCGATGGGCTTGGCACCCAGGGACTTGGCCTGCTCGGCAGCGGCGGGACGGATATCGGCGGCGTAGGTGACGGCGCCGAGACGCTTAGCGGTGGCGATGGCCTGCAGGCCCGCCACGCCCGTGCCGATGACCAGCACGTTGCAGGGTTTGATCATACCCACGGCGCAGAAGATCTGGGGCATGAACTTTTCCAGATCGGAAGCGGCCATCAGCATGCCCTTATAGCCGGCCACGGTGCTCATGGAGGTGAGGGCATCCATGTTCTGGGCGCGGGAGATACGGGGCACACCGTCCAGCGTGAGGCCGATGACGCCCTTCTTCGCCATATCCTTGACCATCTGATGGTTCACGGGAGAAGCGGGATGAATAAAGGTGATGATGTACTGACCGGCATGCATCATGTCGATCTCGGAGCAGCCCTTCTCCTCATTGAACAGGGGCTCCTTGACCTTCAGGATCACGTCAGCGCGGTTGTACAGATCCGCAACATCCGCCACCATCTCGGCGCCTGCGGCGGCATAGACTTCGTCCGCGAAGAAGGCGCCCACACCAGCGCCGTTCTCCACCAGCACGGTGGCACCGTCCTTGACGAACTTGGCGACGGTCTCGGGGGTAGCGGCCACACGGCGTTCGCCGTGCATGATTTCTTTGGGGATACCGATGATCATTTTTGTTTCCTCCCTTATGTTTTTTTGGATTATTTCGTCGCATCCGGCAGCGGAGACAGAATGTTTTTATCCGTCCTGAGCACCAGATGCGTCCGTGTCTTGCTGACGCCGGGGATGCGCTTGATATCCTCCAGAATACCCGTCAGGGTGCTGGTGGAGGAAGTCACCACATGGAGGAGAAAATCAAAGTCCCCCGCCATGTAATAGCATTGAAGGATGTCCTTATGATTGTTGACGGTGTTCACGAAGCCCTCCACAAATTTTGGATGCTCCATGCCCACCGTGATGAACGCAGACACGTCCCGGCCCATGAACTTGTCACTAAAAATAGCGGTGTACCGTTCGATACATCCGCTGTTCTCCATTTTACGCATGCGCTCGATCACCGCCGAGGTGGAAAGGTTCACCCGCTCGGCAATGGCGGAAGCATTCATTCTGGCATTCTCCTGCAAACAGGAAAGAATTTGAATATCCGTTCTGTCCACGATCTCCACGCTCCGTATTTTTTTCTTCATTATAGCCTAAACGGATCATATTTTCAATCCATATAATGAATATCGTGAATATATTTCGTTCTATCTTATGATACAGGAATTGTTGGCGACATTCGATCCCCGATCCCGGGATCACCGAAAAATTTTCGCTTTTTGGGCCCTGTGAGCCAAATGGTTGGCGTGTCAAAAAAGGGCTTGACTTTTTTCTGCCGCAATGCTAATATATGCAAAGTCGAAAGACGGACCGCATATTTCTGGGTGTAGCGCAGTTTGGTAGCGTGCTTGAATGGGGTTCAAGAGGCCGGAAGTTCAAATCTTCTCACCCAGACCAAACAAAACGGTTGTTTACGCTAAGTTAAGAGGACTTTCGGTCTCTTGAACCCTAAGAGGGGTTGAGCTTCGGTTGCGCGAAGCGCAATTTTGACCATCCAGTGAATGGTCAAAAAGAAGATCAACGGGCGGCAAGACGTTGCGTAGCAACGGCAGTCCGCCCCGAGGCCGGAAGTTCAAATCTTCTCACCCAGACCAAACAACAGAGGCAGGATGTTTCCTGCTTCTGTTGTTTATTGTGGATAAATGAACTTAAGGCCTCTTGAACCCTAAGAGGGGTTGAGCTTCGGTCGCTGTATAGCAAATCCCGCTGCATCCGGCGCATGAGCACCCGCTACGGACTCGATATGCCGGATGTCCACACATACAGCATCAATCCTTTCCCAGCAAAAAGGCGCATTTGGCCCGGCGATTGCTCGTGCCGTTGTCCTCATGCCCATAGGCTTTCAGCAGCGCCTGATACAGGGACGGATCGGCCTTGATTTCTTCAGGCGTCCATTGCTCCTTGAGGGTATCGATGGCCACCCATCGTACAAAGCGGCATGGATCCTGCAGGACCTCAGTATAGAACGGAGCCGTTTTAGCGTGATCTGTCTCCGCTTTCCCCATGGCCCTCACTGCGTTTTCCCGAACTTTTACCGCATGAAACATATCGGAAAAACCGCCTTCCGCATGGGAATAGATATTGCCTTGGATGAACCTGTAAAACACATCGATATCCTTGACCCTGTCGGGGTGCGTAAACCGTGCCAGGAAACGTATCCCGTGGCCAAGGGCTTCGGAATACGCTTCAACAACGGCGCCGGTCCGGCGGCCTTGATCGGTACCGTAACTGATCTCATGGATCTTTTTTGTATAATCATGGTATTCCTGTGCCAGCGTAAATACATACTGGCGCACCAGCGGGTATACGGCGTCTCCGAAAGACAGCAGGCCCGATTCGATCTGGTCTCTGCCGACACTGTTTTCCGTGGCGTATTCCTTATACAGTCTTTTCAACCAGTGTTCCGGCCGGTTTTTATCCTCAGCAGCTTTATCGAATTGTTCCTTCTGTTGGGTGCTGCGTTTTTCTCTTTCTTCCCGGGCAGATATAAATTCTTTCTCCTTTTGCTTTCTTTCCCTGCGGGACAATCTCTTGAGCTCGTCGATCCTGCTTTGGGCGGCGCACCTGACCTCGAAGAACTGAGTTTGTCTTGCGACCTTTTTGAGATGCCAGATGCTGAAGGAGGACATGACGCTGTTCATGCTGTTGGTCCTCGCTTTTTCTTCGCTGCCTCCATAGCCGAAGCGGTTCATGTTCTCCCAATCTTTATACGTCATTCTAAAGCCAAACAAACCCATTACGTTGCTCCTTTCCTGCAGTCAGAGGGAAATAGTATTACTATCTTATTCATTATATATCATTATTGCAGACAGCACAAGCTGATTCGCAGCTTGCAGGGATTTGCTGTATCTGAATCGTGTCACAAAAAAGCCGGCTGCTTTTCATTCAGCCGGCTTTGCTCTACCCTTTTTCAGTAGGTCGGTGAGGTCTGTTGTGACTGTCCGGGATCGATGGTGGACGTGGGCAGAAGATAGCCTTCCTCGTGGAGGAAATCCTCTGTGCTGTCCTTGATGCCAAGAACATGCTCCGTCATGGTCGAGATCCACTCGGACAGATTGCCCGACAAGAATCCCTTCTCATTCAGCTTGAACAGAACAAAACCAGATAAAACGGCGACAAGGACGACAACGCCGATAAAGCGGGTGATAGATCTCATAAGTGTGCACACTCCTTTCCAGGAACATGATTTAGTATACCATATAAAAGTACGGTCAATCGGAAATAATGTGTGAAATCCGTATGACCTCCGTGTTACGAACGGCTTCCTCGATCATGGGCTCGAAGTCCACCAGGGCTTCGCTCTCCCTGAGCTTCTGGACCTGGGGACGGGTGACGGGATGCTGGGGCACGAACACGGTGCAGCAGTCCTCATAAGGCAGGATGGAGGTCTCGAAGGTGCCGATCTTCTTGGCCCGCTTGATGATCTCCTCTTTGTCGAAACCGATCAGGGGGCGGAACACAGGCATGTCCACCGCGTCGTTGGTGACCGCCAGGCTCTCGATGGTCTGGCTGGCCACCTGGCCGATGGATTCCCCGGTGACGAGAGCAAGGGCGCCGCAGGCGCGGGCCGTGCGCTCGGCGATCTTCATCATGAGCCGCCGCATGAGGACCGTGGTCTCGGAGGCAGGACACTTATCGTAAATGGTGGTCTGGATCTGGGTGAAGGGCACCAGATAGAGATCGAAGGCGCCCGCATACTGCGAGACGATCTGAGCCAGCTCCACCACCTTGTCCCGCGCTCGCTCGCTGGTGTAGGGATAGCTGTAGAAGTGGATGGCCGAGAGCGACACGCCCCGCTTGGCGATCATATACCCCGCCACGGGGCTGTCGATGCCGCCGGAGATGAGGAGCATGGCCTTGCCGTTGGTCCCCACAGGCATGCCGCCCGCGCAGGGGATCTCGCCGGTATACAGGAACGCTTTATCCTGCCGGATCTCCACGGTCAAAGAGATCTGGGGATGGTGCACATCCACCTTCAGATTGGGATACGCCTGCAGCAGCTCCCCGCCCAGCTCCCGGCAGATCATCTCCGAGGTCATGGGAAAACGCTTGTCCGCCCGTCTGGCGAAGACCTTGAAAGACGCAGGTTCCTCCGCATGGGCAGCCATGAGGCGAATGCCCAGGCTGCGCACGTCCTCCCACGTCTTTTCCCCGCAGGCGGCAATGGACACGGAGTGGATGCCGAACACCTTTTGGAGCCGTTGGGCATATTCCTCCAAATGCTCCTCCGGTAGATCATAGACAAAGATGCGGCCCTGCTCGCGGACCACGCGGGGCCGGGCGTCGGACAGGGCCTCTTCGATCTTCTCCACCAGCTTTCGCTCGAAGAAGGGGCGGTTGAGTCCCTTGAGATGTATTTCAGCATACTTGACGACCAATGCGCTGTTGTTCATATGTATCTTCTCCCATTATCTTCTTCTGTATTTTCTCAAAAACTTGACCTGCTCGGAAACCACCTGAGCGGCTTTGTCCATCTCCTCCACTGTGTTGAAGGGGCAAAGGCTGAAGCGGATGGCCCCTTCCTGCCGCGGTCCGATGATACCCGCCGCCGTCAGGATGCGGTTCTTCCCCGCCTTTCTGGCGGCGCAGGCGGAACCCGTGGACACGCACACGTCGAACTGCTCCAGGGCGTGAAGCAGCACTTCGCCGCGGACGCCCATGAAGGAAAGGTTCAGGATATGGGGAGCGGCTTCCTCCAGGGAGGGACCGTTGAGCACCACATCCGGGATGGTCATCAGATTGTCATACAGCCGATGCTTGCAGACGAGCATGCTCTGCCGCCAGGCCGCCAGGTTCTGCTCATAGAGGGACACCGCCTTCTCCATGCCCAATATGCCGGGCACGTTCAGAGTGCCGGAACGCAGATTGTTCTCCTGCCCCCCGCCCATCTGCCCGCCGGCAAACCGCACGCCGGTGCGCTTATAGAGAGCGCCAACGCCCTTGGGCGCATGAAACTTATGGGCGGAGACGGAATAGAGGTCCACCCCCAGACGATCCGTATCCACCTTCATATAGGCCTGCACGCCGTCCGCATGGAAGATGGCCCGGGGGGCGTCGCGTCGGATCAGACGCGACGCAGCAGCCAAATCCGTGATGGTGCCCAGCTCGTTGTTCACATGCATCATGGATACCAGAGCCGTGTTTTCCGTCAGCGATTCCCGCAGAACGGCAAAATCCGGATAGCCCTGCTCGTTGACGGGAAGGATCACCACGTCCACCTCCCCGCTTTGTTGAAGAGACTGAATTGGTTCGTACACAGACGGATGCTCCACCGCCGTGGTGATGACCCGCTTCGGGCCGTGCCATGGGCGAAGGCTGCCGAAGACAGCGGCGTTATTGCTTTCCGTGCCGCCGGAGGTGAAGATGATCTCCTCCCGCTTTGCGTGCAGCGGGCGGGCGACGACGCTGCGTGCTTCGTTGACCCGCTTTTCCGTCCGGGCGCCATAGGCATAGGCCGCCGCCGGGTTGAAATACTCCTCCGTCATGGCCTGCATGGCGGCCGCGGCGCACTCCGGCAACGTGCGCGTGGTGGCGCTGTTATCCAAATAAATCATGAATCGTTCCATCCTGTCAAAGTATACTCTATGCTATTCAAAAAGAGGCTATCCGGTGACGATCTCTTCAAACGCACTATTTATATCATAATAAATGGAAAGGCACAATGAAAAAAGAAGCGTTCGCCTTCAAATGTTTACATATTCGTCATGTATCGGCAACAAAACCTCAACAATGGTATCTTATACTTTATACTGTTTCTATGTAAATAAGTCCAAGGAGGCTATTCTATGATTTGCAAAAAATGCGGAGCCTACAATCCTGACCACGCGACCTTCTGCAAGGTTTGCGCCGCCAACCTGAAGGATCAATCCGATGAGAACGACACGCCCAAAGTCGCCGATGCGGAAGAGACCGTCGAAAAAGAATTTCGCCCCAGGAGAGGCAATTTGAAAGCGCCTGATTTTTCTGCCGCCCGCCGTGCAGAAACCTTTAAGGCTGCGCCTAAAGCGGAGAAGCCCGTCGTGGAACAAGATGACGACGAGGAGGAAGAAGAGGAAGAAGAAGCGGCAGCGGCGAAGAAAATGCCCGCCTTCTCCCGCAACGCCGTCCCGGCGAACAAGCGCCGCATCGTTGATGAAGAGGACGAAGAAGACGAGGATGACGAGGACGACTATGAGGAAGAAGAAGTGAAGCCCGCCGGCAAGAAGTCATTCTTCTCCCGCAGCACTGCCAAGAAACGTTCCGTTGACGAAGAAGAGGATGAGGACGACGAGGACTACGATGAAGAGGACGAGGACGACGAGGACGACGAGGAGGAAAAAGAGGAAGTAAAGCCTGCGCGCAAAAAGCCCTTCTTCGCCCGCGCCGCGGCGCCTGCCAAGAAACGTCCCGTGCAGACGGACGACGACGAAGAGGATGAGGACGAGGACGAGGACAGCGGCACGGAAAAGCTGGAGTCCGAGCCCAAGACCTCCCGATTCACCCGTCCTATCGCCAAGAAGCGTCCGATAGATGACGAGGATGACGAAGACGACGATGACGATGGCTATGAGGAAGAAGACGAGGACTATGAGGAGTATGAGCCTACGCCCCCTCGCCGTAAAAAGACCAATCGCAGCCAGAGCAAACGCGGCGGCGACGGATTCAACATCGTTACCCTGCTTATCGTATGTCTGCTGGCGATCCTGCTTATCATCATTGGCATCATCGCCTTCTGCAACATCAAGGGCGGCGTTACCAAGGCCAAGCTCCCCGGCTTCCTTCAGTTCAATTGCTCCGGGAAGGCTGCCACGGAAGCGGATACCCAGTCGCCGAAACAGGCCACCGTGCCCGACAATTCCAACCAGGGGAACGAAAGCACCGATGCGCCGGTCACCGGATTGCCCGTGGATTATTCCGCCACTAAACTGGAGGAGGTCTTGGACAACGAGGGTCGGCCCTGCGTCAAAATCAACCTGTTTGCCAAACCCGGCGATACGGTGACCATTGTGCTGCCGAACCAGGACGATCACGTGGAGCAGAACAACACGGCCTCGGATCAGCAGTATGTGCTGACCATTCCCCAGTCCTGCTACTATCCCAACACGCCACTCACGGAGTCCATCTATACGGTGACGCCGCAGGTCTTGGTTACTCATGCCGACGGCACGCAGGAATCTCTGAAGGTCGATTCCTTTGACATCGTCTTCCCCACTGTTCAGCTGCAGCTGAGCGATCCTGAACAGGCTCTCATTCCCACAGACGGCGTCATGGCGGCCGAGGACAACACCCTGTTCATCAAGGGCCAGGTGGACGATCATACCGTGACCGTCACCGTCAACGGACAGCCGGTCAAAAATATGTACAAGGGCGGAAATTTTGATTACACCTACGTCATGACCGGAGACGAGCCTCAGAATGTGACCATCGAAGCCTACAAGGCCGATTATGTGTCCACCAGCTATACATTCACCGTTAAGCCTTACGTATTCATTCCCGATCCTATGGTACTTAACGTTGAGTCTGACATCAACAAGCTGAAAGCGGACAAGCACCAGAATGTCGTCGTGAAGGGCACCACCGTGGCCGGCGCGACCCTGACGGCGACGCCCGTGGCGGAATATCAGACTGCGGTGGTCTGCGGTGCGCCTGTCGTGGACGCCGATGGTAATTTCTCCTTCGAAGTGACTTTCAACGATAAGTACTACGGCATAGCCGCCATCATGCTTCATGCCAAGAAGGAAGGCTACGAGGAGGGCGAAGCCACCTGTATCGTTTCCCGTATGTATGCGGATCAGAAAGCTGCCGTCACCGGTTTCGGCAAGACCAAGTCCTACCATGAGGTCTATAAGGGCATCAAGTTTGATGATGTCATGGCTGATCCTACCGCACCCGGCCTCTACCGGTTCTCCGGTAAAGTGATGGCGTACGATGCCGCCACGGGCGTCGTCACCATGGAGATCGAGAGCTCCTCCAAGGCGAAGGCCACCATCTACGTGCTCAACGCCAGCGAAAAGTGGGAGCCCGACAAGCATGTGGGTGACAAGTATTTCCTGTACTGCACGCTCAACGGTCTGTATACCGACGGTACCAGCCTGTATGTCACGGCGTGGTTTATCAAAAAGACGAAATGAGAATCTGGGCTAAGGTTCTGCAAGATCATAGAATCATGCGTGAGACCGTGCGGGAGTTTTCTTCCGCACGGCCTTCCGATATGGAGGGATGGAGCGCGCTGCTGCACGATCTGTGTCAGGATCTTGATCTGTGCCGTCCCGTGATCCTGCGCAAGCATGTGAACGATCTGGTCCGCTTTTCCCGCGTGGTGTTCAAGCCCGCCGATTTTATTGAACCGGTGGATTTTGACGAATTTGAAGTAGAGATCCTGTCGGAAAAGAAAAAAAGAAGCTCAAATCCCTATTCCTTTGCATAAAATCCCCTTCCGATCGGCAACCTATTGTCGAAAGGAGTGGCAAAGGAATGAATGTTATTGCTCTGATCGTGATGGTCATCGGCGCTCTGAATTGGGGGCTGATCGGGCTGTTTCACTTTGATTTGGTGGCGGCCCTGTTCGGCAATATGACCACCTTCTCCCGCATCGTATACGCTTTGGTCGGCATCGCCGGCATCTGGGGCATCGCAATGCTCTTTCAACGGAACGTGCGGCACACAGGAGAATATACCGAATGACCCAAGGGGCTGTTCCATTCAGGACAGCCCCTTCTCTTTACAGAAAAAGCGGGTTGGGATATAATGGAAGCGCATCGATCCGGGGAGGTTCAGCACATGAAGATCGCGACGATCATCGGCGCTTCCGGCGTCATTGGCGCGGCCTGCGCCAGAGCATTAGCGCAGAAGGGGTACGCCTTGGCGCTCCAGTACAACAGCCATGCCGAAAGGGCTCAGGCGCTTCTCAAAGAGCTTTCGCCCCTGACCCCTATTGTGATATGTCCCGCCGATATAACCAAAGATAAAGACGTTTCTGAGCTTTTCAGGACCATTGAAGAACGGCTTGGTCCCGTCCAGCTGCTGGTCAACTGCGCCGGGGTGGCCTTGCCGCAAAAGCTCCTGTCGGACGTGAGCGAATGGGAGATGGACAGGGCCTACAACGTGAACGTGAAGGGCACCATGCTCATCACAAAAGCCGTCATCCCCCAAATGCTGAAGAAGGAAGGCGGCGCCATCGTCCATATCTCCTCCCTGTGGGGGCTTACGGGCGCTTCCTGCGAAGCTGTGTATTCCGCTTCCAAAGGGGCTGTCAACACCTTCGTGAAAGCCATGGCCAAGGAGCTTGCCCCTGCTCATATCCGGGTCAACGCCGTGGCGCCGGGCCTGGTCCCCTCCCCCATGAACGCCGCCCTTTCCCCGCAGGATCTGGATGCCTTTCGTGAGGACACGCCCTTGGGTCAGCTTGTGACCCCGGATCAGGTGGCGCAGGCTGTCTGCTATTTGGCGGAGGCCGAAATGGTCACAGGCCAAATCCTGTCCGTGGACGGCGGCATCGTGATTTGACATAATTCGATCTGAGGAGTGATGCGCATGTGGCGGCCTGAAAACATCCCCTGCGATCCCGGATTCACGCCCCAGGACAGGGTCATCCTCCATGCGGACTGCAACAGCTACTTCGCCTCCGTGGAGTCTATCGACCATCCCGAATACAAGCTGGTGCCCATGGCTGTGTGCGGGGATCCCTCGCTGCGCCACGGGATCATTTTGGCGAAGAACGAGCTGGCCAAAGCTTACCATATCCAAACCGCCGAAACCATCTACAGCGCCAAGAAGAAATGCCCTGATCTGCTGCTTGTCAGCGCCCATCATGAAAAATATGCGGCGGTGTGCGAACGCATCAATGCCATTTATGAGGGATATACGGACCTGGTGGAACGGTTCAGCATCGACGAAAGCTTTCTGGACGTGACCGGCAGCCGCCATCTTTTTGGGCCTGGCAGCCAAATCGCCGACGAGCTCAGGCGCCGTATCCGAGAGGAGATCGGCGTTACCGTTTCCGTGGGCGTATCCTTCAATAAAACCTTCGCTAAAATGGGCTCCGACTACAAGAAGCCCGACGCCACCACGGTGATCTCCCGAGACAACTACCAGGAGATCCTCTGGCCTTTGCCCATCGACCAGCTGCTGTTCGTGGGCAAATCCTGTGCGAGCATGCTGCGGGACCGGGGCTTCTTTACCATAGGTGATTTGGCCCGAGCGGACCCCCGTTCCCTGTCTTTTTTGGGAAAAACAGGGGCCTCGTTGCAGAAGGCAGCCTGCGGGTTGGACCTCTCCCCCGTCCTGCCTGTGGGCTATGAGGAGCAGCCTAAAAGCATCAGCCACAACGTGACATTCGATCACGATCTGGCGGAGGAATCCGAGATCATAGCTGGATTGACGCTGATTTCCGATCAGGTGGGGACCCGGCTGCGCAGCAAAAAACTGTATGCTGCCGTGGTGCAGATCCAGATCAAGGACGCCGCCCTGACGGTGATAAACCGGCAGAAAAAGCTGGACGACTACATCAGCAGCACTCGGATCATACGCGATACCGCGGCGGAGCTGCTGCGGGAAAACTGGCCCTTGGGAAAACCCATTCGCATGCTGAGCGTGGGCGTCACGGGCCTCAGCATGGATGGCGTGCAGCAGCTCAGTGTGTTTTCCGATACAAATGCGGCGGAAAAGGCGCGCCGTCTGGACGAAGCAGTGGATGGCATCCGTTCCAGATACGGACGGGACGCGGTCCGTTTCGGCCGGCCCCTCGACAAAAAAGCATAGAAAAAAGGACGGCTTTGGGCCGTCCTTTCATGTTGATGGGGAAATAGCTTATTTGATCTCGCAGGTGGCGCCGACGGCCTTGAAGGCTTCGACGATCTTCTCGGCGTCTTCCTTGGAGATGCCTTCCTTGACGGGGGCGGGAGCGCCATCGACCACAGCCTTGGCTTCCTTGAGGCCCAGACCGGTCTGC
>CADCMN010000035.1 GCA_902802575.1 uncultured Eubacteriales bacterium
GGGGGATCCAGGAAGCGGATGGTGACCGGGCGGCCTTCCATGGCCTTGTAGATGCCCTCGAAGTCGCCGCGCTGCATGGGCAGGAGCTTGTCCAGCGCATGCCGGCGGGCTTCCTCAGTGGTGGACACGATCATCTCGCGCACGGCGGGGATACGGTCGGCGGCAAAGAACATATGCTCCGTGCGGCACAGGCCGATGCCCTCGGCGCCGAACTTCACGGCCACGGCGGCGTCGTGAGGATTGTCGGCGTTGGTGCGGACCTTCAGGCGGCGGGCGGCGTCGGCCCAGCGCATGAAGCGGGCGAACTCGCCGGAGATGGAGGCGTCGGTGGTCTGAATGGCTTCGCCGTAGATGTTGCCGGTGGAGCCGTCCAGGCTGATCCAGTCGCCCTCATGATACTCGCGGCCGGCCAGGGTGAACTTCTTGTTCTCCTCGTCCATGACGATCTCGCCGCAGCCGGAGACGCAGCAGGTGCCCATACCGCGGGCCACCACGGCCGCGTGGCTGGTCATGCCGCCGCGAACGGTCAGGATGCCCTGGGAGTGGTTCATGCCCTCGATGTCCTCGGGGCTGGTCTCCAGACGGACCAGGACCACCTTATGGCCGGCCTTGGCCCAGTTGGTGGCGTCCTCGGCGTTGAAGACGATCTGGCCGCAGGCAGCGCCGGGAGAGGCGGGCAGGGCGTGGGCCACGGGCTTGGCGGCCTTCAGTGCAGCGGCGTCGAACTGGGGATGGAGCAGAGCGTCCAGCTGCTTGGGGTCCACCATGAGCAGGGCGTCGTCCACGGTGATGAGGCCTTCGTCCACCAAATCGCAGGCGATCTTCAGCGCGGCCTTGGCGGTGCGCTTGCCGTTGCGGGTCTGGAGCATGTAGAGCTTCTTGTTCTCGATGGTGAACTCCATGTCCTGCATGTCGTGATAGTGGGCTTCCAGCTTCCCGCAGATATCCACGAACTGCTCGTAGGCCTCAGGAATGACCTCCTTGAGCTGGTCGATGGTCTGGGGGGTGCGGACGCCGGCCACCACGTCTTCGCCCTGGGCGTTCATCAGGAACTCGCCGAAGAGGTGCTTCTCGCCGGTGGCGGGGTCACGGGTGAAGGCGACGCCGGTGCCGGAATCGTTGCCGGTGTTGCCGAAGACCATCATCTGCACGTTGACGGCAGTGCCCCAGTCGCCGGGGATGTCGTTCATACGGCGATAGTAGATGGCGCGGGGGTTGTTCCAGGAACGGAACACGGCCTTGATGGCGCCCAGCAGCTGCTCCTTGGGATCGGAGGGGAAGTCCACGCCGATCTTGGCCTTGTACTCGGCCTTGAACTGCTCGGCCAGGTTCTTGAGGTCGTCGGCGTTCAGCTCGGTGTCCAGCTTCACGCCCTTCTCGGCCTTCATCTTATCGATGAGCTCCTCAAAATACTTCTTGCCTACCTCCATGACCACGTCGGAATACATCTGGATGAACCGACGATAGGAGTCATAGGCGAAGCGGGGATTGCCGGTCTTGCGGGCAAAAGCTTCCACCACGGTGTCGTTGAGGCCCAGGTTCAGGATGGTGTCCATCATGCCGGGCATGGAGGCGCGGGCGCCGGACCGAACGGAGACCAGCAGGGGGTTGTTGAGGTCGCCGAACTTCTTGCCGCTCATCTTCTGGAGCTTCTCGACGTACTCGTCGATCTCTGCCAGGATCTCGTCGTTGATCTTCTCCCCGTCATCGTAGAACTTGATGCAGGCTTCGGTGGTGATGGTGAAGCCCTGGGGCACGGGCATGCCCAGGTTGGTCATTTCGGCCAGGTTCGCACCTTTGCCGCCCAGAAGATTGCGCATGTCCTTGGAGCCTTCAGAAAACAGGTAAACATATTTGTGTGCCAAGTTTTTTTCCTCCCATTTAAGATTTGGTTTCGGAACGATTTATTATATCAGCCCATCGACAGGATTGCAAGGTTTTTTCATCTTTTTTGGGCCGCTGCGCAAGAAATGATGCAAAAAAGGGATCGTGCCCGGCGGACGCTCAGCAATATCCCATGCCCCGAAGGACCAGGACCCAGAGGAACATGGTGATAAGGGACAGCAATGACGTCGCCGCCACGATCTGGGCCGCCAGCTCCCCGTCTCCGCCCAGCTCATAGCTCATGGCCACGGAGGATACCGCCGCGGGGGCCGCCGCCGCCACCATGATGCTCACCAAAGCCGCACCGCGAAAGCCCAGGAGCACCGCCGGCGGAACCATCAACAGCGGGGTCAGCAGAAGCTTCCCCGCCGACACCGCGAGGACCAGCTTTCGGTTCCGGGCCAGGGCGCCGAGGGTCAGCGACGCGCCGGTCAACACCATGGCGAAGGGGGTGGCGGCGCTGCCCAGAGCCCGCATGGGCTTGTCGATGAACTCGGGGAAGTTGATCTTCAACAAGGCGCAGAGGCCGCCCAAAGCGGAAGCAATGATCAGAGGGTTGCGCAGGATGTTCAGCAGGATCCTGCCGAAATGAACCTTGCCGCCCCGCAGGAACTCGAAGGTGCACACGGCCAGCAGATTGAACAGGGGCACCACCGCGGAGATGAGCAGGCTCACCGGTCCCATGTTCTCCGGCCCGCAAAGCTGTTCCACGTAGGCCATGCCCAACAGGACGAAGTTGCTCCGGTACAGGGCCTGGACGGCCACGGCCGACTGCTCAAAATCCCGGAGGATCCGGGGCACCGTCAGCAGATAGAAGGCGAAGACGAGGAGCACGGCGACGATGCCGAACAGCAGGAGCCTGCCGCTGTCCGACCCGGAGAAGTCGGCGCTGCGCACGTTGTTGAACAGGGAAAAGAACAGGAAGGAACGAAACAGCAGGGCGTTGAGCCGGGGCAGGTCCTCCGCCTTCAGGATCTTCATCTTCCGCAGCACGGCGCCGGTGGCCAGGTAGAAGTACAGCGGACAGAGGGCGAAAAAGGTGTTGATGAACAGCTCCATGGGTCACTCCTGTTCCGCCGCACGAGGGGGCATATGCAATGAGGTGAACAACGCCGCGGCCTTTTCGATGCCGGGCAGATACCCTGTGGCATAGGGAAGCAGCTGCGACAGGATTTCTTTCCGCAGCGGCGTCTTGAGCTTCACCCGTCCTATCTGATCGTCGTCCAGCAGAAGCATGCGCCGCATGGCTTCCAAAGCCGTTTTGCCGATCCGCCGCCCCACAGGCGCGCAGGCGGCGCACACCGCCCCGCCTTTATCGGGCAGGAATCGAAGGATGGGGTCCTCCCGAAGGTCCCGCCCGCACACGGCGCAATGGGTGATGGCGGGGCGAAAGCCGACCAGGGACAGGAAACGGATCAAAAAGCAGGCCGCCAGGTCCCCGGGCGCGTTGTCCCCATAGGTGAGGAAGGAAAGGGTATGGTAAAGCAGGGAAAAGACAGCCGCGCTGCTCTCCTCCGCCTGAACGCCCTCCAGGCACAGGGCCGTGCACAGGGCGGCCGCGGCGAATCGTTCCACGTCCTCCCGCAGGGGATAGAAGCTCTCCAGCACCTCCCCCTGATCCACGATGTATTTGTTTTTATGACAGAAGAGTTGGTACTCCCCGTAGGTGAAGGGCTGGGTGCAGGCCAAGAGCGGGGACGTGGCCTTGCGGCAGTTCCGCGCCTTGGCGTCCACCCGGCCCTGCTCCGCCGTGAACAGCGTCAGTATCCTATCGTTGTCCCGGTAATCCACCGTCCGGATCACCATGCCCCTGAGGGTCAGATCCGCCATGCTCCTTCTCCCGCAGCCGGGCATACTTGAGGTACGCCTCCACCCGGCCGCTCTCATAAAATGCCTGAAAGGCTTTCTGTTCTTCCGTTGTGGCTGCCATTGTCACAGGACGCCTCCTTTCAGGGAGAGTATGGCCTGAAAAGCGGCGTGCCTATTCAACCCTCGTAGCCCAGCTCGTTGAGGACGCTCTGCCGATTGCGCCAGTCGTCCTTGATCTTTACCCAAAGCTGCAGATTGACCCTGACCCCCAACAGCCACTCCATGTCCTCCCGGGCGGCGGAGCCGATCCGCTTTAGCATGGACCCGCCCCGGCCGATGATGATGCCCTTGTGGCTGTCCCGCTCACAGAGGATGGTGGCGTAGCAGTCCATGAGCTGGCCGTCGGCCCTGAGCTCCATCCTGTCCATGCTGACACCGATGCCGTGGGGCACCTCGTCCTTGAGCAGCTCCAAGGCCTTCTCCCGGATCATCTCGGCGCAGATCAGGCGCTCCGGCTGGTCCGTGACCATGTCCGGGGGATAATACTGCGGGCCTTCAGTGAGGTATCCCAGCAGCAGCGCCTCCAGTTCCGCCAGGCCTGTCCCCTGGAACGCGGAGATGCGGTGGATATCGGCAAAGCCGGCGGCGCGCAAATCTTCCTCCGCCTCGTCGATCTGGAGTTTGGTGGCGATATCGCACTTGTTGAGGAGCACCAGCACGGGGCATTTGGCCAGCTTGAGCCGCGCCATGATCTGCCGATCCCGCTCCCCCACGCCCTTGCGGGCGTCCACCAGGAAGAGGATGGCCTCCACGTCGGAGAGGCAATCCCCGGCGGTCTTCTGCATATACTCCCCCAGCTTGTTCTTGGGGGTGGTCATGCCGGGGGTGTCCAAAAAGATCATCTGATAGTCGTCCCGGGTGAGGACGCCGGTGATCCGGTTCCGGGTGGTCTGGGCCCGGTCCGTGACGATGGAGATCTTCTGGCCCACCAGGGCGTTGATGAGGGTGGATTTACCCACGTTGGGGCAGCCGATCAGGCTGAAAAAACCGCTTTTGTAGGCCATAGGTTCACACTCCCAGATCCCTGGGTCCGAAGGAATGGGGCAGCAGCGTCTCGAAGTCGGACACATCCACCTTGGTCCTGTCCCGATTGGCGGTGACGATGATGAAATCCCTGTCGCAGAACTCCGCCATCACCTGCCGGCAGACGCCGCAGGGAAAGCCCATCTCCTCCCCCGTGGCGATGACGGCGATGGCCCGAAAGGCCCTGTGTCCGTCGTAGACCGCCTTGAAGAAGGCCGTGCGCTCGGCGCAAACGGTGGGGGTGAAGCCGGCGTTTTCGATGTTGCAGCCCTGATAGATCTGCCCATCCGCCGTCAGCAGGGCCGCGCCCACGCGATAGCGGGAGTAGGGCGCGTAGGAATGCTCCCGAGCCTCCTGGGCCTTATCCAGCAGAAGATCGATCTCCGCTTGCGTCAGTTGGTTCATCTCGTCTCACCTATCCTTTCCAAAATAGTCCGCTGGCGGGCGCGCATGAGCTGCTCCTCCGCCTCATTCATATGGTCGTACCCCAGGATGTGCAGCGTGCCGTGGACCGCCAAAAAAGCCAGCTCCCGGCTCAGGCTGTGGCCGTACTCCGCCGCCTGTTCCACCGCCCGGCTGCGGCAGATCATGATGTCCCCCAGATACCCGTCCGGCGACCCCGGAAGATCCTCCCCCTCCCGACTGGGAAAGGTGAGCACGTCCGTGACCCGATCCACGTTCCGAAAGTCCCGGTTCAGCTGCCGAATATGCTCCGGCCCCGCCACCAGCACGGTGATATCCCCCGCCGCGCCCTCCATGGCGAGGGCCGTCTCGCAGGCGATACGGATGCCCGCTTCCTCCTCAGAGGTCAGGGCTTCATCCTCAGAATATACCTCGATCATGCTTCCTCCTTGGGATAGGTGATCCGATCGTGGAGGATGCCTGCGAAGGTCTGCAGGAAGCTCTCCTCCACCCGGCTCAGCTCATGGATGGTCAGATTGCAGTTTACCAGCTGCCCATCCTCCATCTTGCCCCGGATGACCCGATGGACCATGTCCTTCACCTGCTCCGGGCTGGGGCCGCCCAGGGATCGGACCGCCGCCTCGCAGCTGTCCGCCAGCATGACGATGGCGCTCTCCTTGGAGCTGGGCTTGGGGCCCGGATAGCGGAAGTCCCCTTCCCGCACGTCCGGGTCCTTCTTCTTGGCCTTGACGTAGAAATAGGCGGTCATGGTGGTGCCATGATGCTCCCGCACAATGGCGCGCACCGCCGAGGGCACCTTGAACCGCTGGAGATAGGCCTCCGCGTCCGCCACATGGGCGATGATGATCCGGGAGCTCTCCCGGGGCGGCAGCTCGTCATGGGGATTGACGCCGTTGGCCTGGTTCTCGGCAAAATGGCGGGGGGATTTGAGCTTGCCCACGTCATGAACAGCCGCCGCCGCCTTGGCCAGCAAGGCGTTGGCACCGATGCTCTCAGCCCCGTTCTCCGCCAGGAGCGCCGCCATCTGACAGTGATGATAGGTGCCGGGGGCGCTGTTCATGAGCCGCCGCTGCAGGGGATGATTGATGTTCAGCAACTCATTCAGCTTGGTGGGCGACGGCAGATCGAAGATGATCTCCCAGATGGCCGCAAGCCCCATGGCCAGCACCAGGGCGATGGCCGCCCCCAGAAAGAACAGGCCGAAAGCCGTGATGCTCACCAGCCAGCCGCCGCCAGCCAGAAGGGAGGGCACCGCCGGAAGCAGCCCCCCTACGGCGCCGCCGATCATGGCGGCCGGGGCCATGGCGGTGCGCTTGTTGTCCAACGTCATGAGGCATACGGTCACCACACCCGCCGTCAAGATCCCCCCCATCAGGGCGAAGGTCTCCTCCGAAAGGATCCCCGCGGAAGGCAGCAGCAAACCGGCTGTCAGCGCCATCAGCGCGCAGGCGCCCAGGGCTGTGCGTTTTTCATGGGTAACGGCGATCATCAGCGTCCCCAGCAGCGCCGGCGCGATCCGGCTTTCAAAGAGAGTGAACACCCAGCACAGGGCCAGATTTACCATCAGCAGCAGGCACAGCCGCACCATGACCGAGGGAGATAGGGCGACCTCCCGTTCAAAGAACAGCAGGTAAAACCCGTATGCCAGATAAATGGGCAGCAGATACAGCAGGAAGCTTCCATAGGACCCCCTGCTCGCCGTGGTTTTGAGCATATCCAGTGCCACCAGGTGCAGGATGTCCTTGTTGGAAAGAGTCGCCCCCTTGCGGAACAGCAGTTCCCCCTTTTTGACGGTCACGGGCGCCACGCCGTCCGCGGCGACAGAGCGGGCTTTCTCCGTCTCCACCTCGTCCACCACACTGGAAGCCACAAAAAACCGGTCGATCAGGTTCCCGGCCAGCTCCGTTTTGCTGACAGCCGGCAGGCTGGTTTGCTTGAGCTGCTCCCGGGCGCGGTACCGGGCGCTCTCCAGCTCGCTCTCCTTCACCCCGGCCCGCATCCCCGTGAGGATGGTCTCGGTCAGGGCTGACCTGAGCGGCGCGGTATCCGGCACGGTCCCGGCGGCGTGAAGGCTGCTTTGGGGCAGATAGGTGTTGAGCAGGGAATAGGCCATGACGGTGTCCAGGGCGTCCCCAAGGCCATACTCGTTGAGCTTCGATTGGAGTTCCGGCGTCTTCACCAACACGTTCCAGGCCGTTTGGTTGTAGAGCATACCGTTGTATTCCTGGGCGCTCTCCTCCCATCGCACCGTCATATCCTTCAAAAACAGGTCGTATTGATCGAACCAGGCGGCCAGGGCCTGCCCCTGGGCGGAGACGATCCCTTCGTCCAGCCGATAGACCGGCTGGACCCGATCCCGGGCGGCCTGCCGCAGCTCGTCCGTCCGAAAGGCGTCGGTGCCGGAGAAGGGGTAGGCCACGTCCTCCTGGAGCACGTCCCCCGCCTGCACCTCCAAGCTCACGTCCGGGTAACGGAGGCACAGGAAAAACAGGTTCACCAGGCACACCAAAAGGAGCAGCGGCAGCCCTATGGCCCGCCCCAGTCCTCGCTTTCCCGTCGTTCTCTGTCCGTCCATCGTTCCCCCTTGATCTATGCTCAGTTGTCCTTCTTTTCGCTTCTTTCGTAGGCCTGGATGATCCGCTGGACCAGCTCATGGCGCACCACGTCCTTGTGGGTGAGCTGGATCACCCGGATGCCCTCCACGTCCCGGAGGATCCCGATGGCGTGGATAAGGCCGCTCTTCTTCTCCCGGGGCAGATCGATCTGGGTGATGTCCCCGGTGATGACGGCCCGGCTCCCCTCGCCGAGACGGGTCAAAAACATCTTCATCTGCTCGATGGAGCAGTTCTGGGCTTCATCCAGGATGATGTAGGCGTTGTTCAACGTCCGGCCCCGCATGTAGGCCAGGGGTGCCACCTCGATGGCCCCTCGCTCCATCAGGTTTCGATAGGTCTCCATGCCGAAGAACTCCTGCAGGGCGTCGTAGAGGGGCCGAAGGTAGGGGTCCACCTTGTTTTGCAGATCGCCCGGCAGGAAGCCCAGCTTCTCCCCCGCCTCCACCGCGGGCCGGGTCAGGATGATCTTGTCCACCTCTTTATTCTTAAAGGCCAGCACCGCCATGGCCACGGCCAGGTATGTCTTGCCCGTACCGGCGGGGCCCACGCCGAAGACCAGCTCATGCTCCTTGAGCGCGTTCACGTATTTCTTTTGGCCCAGGGTCTTGCATTTGATCTGCTTGCCCCGGGCGGTGAGCGCCACCACGTCGCCCATGATCTCCGAGATCAGCTCCGCGTTCCCCTCCCGCGCCAGGTCCACCGCGTAGCGGATGCGGCTGCGGTTGATGGGCTCTCCCTTGCGCTGCATGGAGAGCAGTTTTTCCAGTACCGCCCGGCACAGCGCAGCATTCTCCGCCTCTCCCTCGATGCAGATGCCGTCTCCGTTCACCGTGATGAGCGTGCCCGTCTCCTGCTCGAAGACGGCGATGTTTTCGTCCAGCACGCCGAAGAGGCCCGCCGCGTCCTCCATGCTGTCCAATTCGATCCGTTCCGTTTTGATCTCCATGCCGATGTTTACGTAAACTCCTTTGTGTATCCTATGTTTTCCTCCGTGGTCACGGTGCACACGCCGTACAGCTTTCCGTCCTTTACCACGGTGTGCCGGTCGATCATGAGGATCTTCGCCTGACGCGGCACCTGAAGCAGCGCCATGCGCTCCGCCTCAAAGAGGGCCGTTTCCTTTTGCTCCGCCGGGCTCAACCCTCGTTCCGTCTTTACCTTCTCCCGCCAGGTCCCGTAGCATACGCGCAGAGGCCAGGGCGCCAGGGAAAGCTCCTTTTTGTTCGTTGCCAGATCGGCGTCCTCGAAGGGGCAGGCGCGCTCCAGCAGCTTCCGACCGGCGAAGTATATCGCGGCCCAGGGCGCCTCGCTGCCCGTTTCGGCCCAGGCTGTCACCGTGCTCGGCGCCGCCACCTGAGCCCGATAAATCACCGCCGCCAACACCTCTCCAAAGGCATGGGTGGTATAGGTCATGCTCTCGTCCCTGGCGGTGACATGGCCCGCGATCAGCAGCTGGCCCTTGTGCACCTTGTCCCCCACCCGCACCTGAGCCCGGCCGCCATATACCGTGATCCGGGTGACGATGCCCTCCCGGGTGGACACCACGTCGCAAGGGCGGGAAAGATCCATGCGCTCCCCCTCCGCCAGGGCTTCCCGGACGCGGACGCGGAGAAAGATCCCATCCACATGAAGCTCCACGAAGGCCAGCTCTTCATACTGGGCGGCCACATAGTCGGCCAAATCGGAAAGCGGCAGTCGGCGCAGGTTCCGCCCCGGGCACAGGCCCTGTTCCTGAAGCGCCTGACGCAGGACCGCCTCGTCCATGCGCTCGCAGCCCTGTACCTCCACGAACCACACCCGGCGGGACGCCCAAAAGGCTGCCAGCAGGGCGGCTGCCATGCCCACGATCAGCACCCGCCGCCGCCACAGACGCCGCAGCCGGAAGGGGCCGCCGCCCTTTCGGAGAATGCGGATGCGGCAGCGGCACCGGCCGTTGAGCCGGTGGAGCCGCCGAAAGTCCCGGGCGGGCATGGTGCAGATCAGGGTGTGGGGGGCGAGCCGTCGCAGATCCCGCAGCGGCACGCCTTCTCGCTCCAAAAGGGAAGCCAAGCGCTCAGGATATACTCCTTCAATTTGGATTATAACATACCCTCGGAGAAAATGCCACTCTTTCTTATTCCCCATAGGCCCACCGTTCCAGCCGGCCTGTCAGCAGCGCCCGGCTTTCCCCCAGCTCTTTCACCAGCAGCCCTTCCCCCGAAACCTGCAGTGTTCCGCAGCCGGTCAGCAGCAGCACCTCTCCCTCGGTGCAGCGACGGACGCCGGACACATTCTCCACCAGCATCTTCTCCCGGCCCAAAATGGTGATCCGGGGCACACGAGGGTCCATATCCTCCGGCAGGTCCAGCAGCCGGAGCGTCTTTTTCAGCAGCTCTTTCTTCATGCTTCAGCATATGCGGCTGCGGCAGACATCACCACCCCCTCCGCCCCTTCGGGGCACTGTAGAACAGAAAGTCGGCCCTGGGCCGATCTCCGATTCGGCTTCGCCCGGGAGCAGTATTGCCAGGGCTCTCCCAAGGCTTCCAAAGGTTCCGCACATCCGTCGCTCCGTGGTTGTATTCTCAACAGTTCCTTGGTCTCTCCGGGTGTTTCGTAAAGCCGCCGCATGGCTTCAAACCGGTCTGACCGGCCCTTCCGGACATTCACGTTATGGATCACAGCTCTCGCTTTCTTCCATATTTCAGAAAAACTATACAAAATCGCCTTGATTTTCAATGTTTTTTTGATTCGGGCGACGATTTTGATCGCGGCAAAGGCCTCCCGCTGTCTGTTTTTTCCGGCAAAATTTGCAAATGACGATCTTTTTTTTGACAAGCGGGTCGAAATCTGGTATTCTGAAAGCCATCAAACAGGAGGAAACCATGATGGAAGAAAAAGAAACGATCCAATATACCGCCCCTGCTTCTGCGGACGAACCCGTCTTTGCGCCGGAGCCGCCCAAGGCCGCGATGCGCCGCGTCTTCAGCCGCATCGCCATAGGGCTGTGCATCGGCCTGCTGCTGAGCCAGCTGGTGCCCACCGTGCTGGCCGCCGTCCTGCCCGACTTCGATGCGCAGACCCACGCATTTTTGGTGGGCGGCCTCTGCACGGGGCTGTTCACCCTGCCGCTGATGCTGCTGCTCACCCGGCGGCTGCCCCAGCGGAAGCCGGCACGGAGCACATTGAGCGTGGGCGGATTTCTGGCCCTGGTGACCATCAGCTATGCCTGCATGATCGTGGGGAACCTGGTGGGCATCGGCATCAACACGCTCATCTCCCCCAACTCGGTGAATCTGATCGGCGATCTCGCATCGGCCGCCGGTCTGTCCGTGGAAATGGTCGTGGCCTTCGTGGTGCTGGCGCCGGTGTTCGAGGAGCTGGTGTTCCGTAAGGTCCTGGTGGACCGGGTGCTGCCCTATGGGGAGTGGCCTGCCATCCTCTTCTCCGGCCTCACCTTCGGACTCTTTCACGGAAATCTGACCCAGTTCTTCTATGCCACGCTCCTGGGCATGGTGCTGGCCTATGTATACATCCGCTGGGGGAACATCCTCTATACCATCGGCATCCACGCCTGCATCAACTTTCTGGGCGGCGTGCTGCCCCAGCTGGTCCCCGCCGCAAGCTATTTCATGCTGCTCATCGTCATCGCGGGCATCGTGCTGTTCTTCGTGTTCAAGAAGAGCATCCGTGTGGAAAAGAATGCCGTGCCCGGCGTGGGCGGCGCCATGTTCGGCAATGTGGGCATGATCCTGTTTATGATCCTGGGCTGCCTCCTCATGGGCCTGGTGGTGCTGGTCATGAACCGCCCGGAGCTGAGCCAGGGGCTGTTGTGAGGGATCTGAGCATACGAAAAGGAGCCGAAGATCGGCTCCTTTTTCGTCGTCTTGGAAGAGGTTATCTTTGACCGGCGTCGTAGGGGATGCCCTCCGCCTTGGGCGCCCGGGACTTCTTGGAGGTGAAGGCCAGGACCAGCAGGGAGATCACATAGGGGATCAGCCGGTACAGATGGGGATTGAAGATCTTGCCCCATACCGGGTCCTTGCTGAGATTCAGCAGCAGGAAGACGCCGTCGCCGTTGATATCCAGGGTGGAATAGGAGGCTGCCACGCACTTGAACAGGCCGAAGAGCAGCGCCGCGCCGGCGATGCTCAGGGGCTTCCAGTTGCCGAAGATCATGACCGCGAGCGCGAGGAAGCCGAAGCCCGCCACGTCGCCGTTTGCCACGCAGTTCGAGGTGGTCAGCGTGTACACGAATCCGCCCAAGCCCGCCAGGGCGCCGGAGATCACGACGCCGCTGTAGCGCATCTTGTAGACATTGATGCCCAAGGAGGCGGCCGCCTGAGGATTCTCGCCGCAAGCGCGGAGCCTGAGGCCGAAACGGGTCTTGTAGAGGAGGATGGACAGCACGACGAACAGGATGACGATGATATAGGTCGTCAGATAGACCTTATTGAGGAAGGTCTCTCCCAAAAAGCCCAGGTTCTGAGACTTATCGAAGCCGAGCATGGTCTTCTTCACCATGAACCAGCTGGCCGCGTCGCCCTTGTACATCCGCAGTTCGCTCTGCTGGGCGATCAGCCGAATGAAGAAGCAGACGAGCGCCGGGGACAGCATGTTGAGGGCCGTGCCGCCGATGGTCTGATCCGCCTTCAGGTTGATGGCCGCGAGGGCCAGCAGCAGGGAGAATATTGCGCCGGCCGCCGCCGTGATCAGCATAATCAACACCAGGAACAGCTGTATCTTGCCCCAGTTGGAGGACATGTCCTTGGCGATGTTGAGGATCTGGAACGTGTTGGCCTTCTGCATCAGGTTGATGGTCAGCGCGCCGATGAAGGCGCCGAAGATCATGATGCCTTCCAACGCGAGGTTGATGATGCCGCTTCGTTCGGCAAAAACGCCTGCCAACGCAACGATCATCAGCGGAATGGCATAGATCAAAGTTTTGCTGATAAGGAATGACATTATGCAGCACCCCCCTTCCCGGGATTGGGTTTCCCATCGGTTGCCGGTTTCGGCTTGTCCACCTTTTTGCGCCCGCTGATCCATGTCTTGATGAGCAGCGAGAACGCGGACAGATACACGATGACCGCGATGATCACGTCGGTGATGTATTCGTTGTACGCCGTGAGGTTCGCCAGCTGCAGGCCGTGCAGGTTGATGGCCGACATGAACAGGCCCGTGAAGATGCAGGCGATCGGGTTGCACGAGGCGAGCATGGCGACCGCGATGCCGTTGAAGCCTTCCGTCGGCAGCTTCTGATACACCGACCAATAGAGCTCGGTGTTGCCGGACAGGTAATAGAGGGCTGCCGCCGCGCCGGCCAGAGCGCCTGCGATGGCCATGGAATACACGATGCTGCGCTTGTCATGGATGCCGGCGTAGCGCGCCGCATGGCGGTTTGCGCCGCAGGCTTTGAGCTCGTAGCCGAAGGTCGTCTTCGTCAAAACGATGTAGACGATCACCGCGATGATGATCGCGATCAGGATGCCGCCATTGACCTGGGAGCCCGGGAACACCTTGTCGAGGCCGAGCTTTGACGTGGAGACGCCGAGACCGTCCTGATAGGTCCAGGCCCCATCCACATTGACGAGGCCGTAGGTGGTCTTATAGATGTACCCCGTCTTGGTGCCCTCCACCGCATTCTTGAGGTTGCTGATATCGAACATCCAGGTGACGAGGTTCGCCGCGATCCAGTTGGTCATGATGCACGCGAGCACCTCGTTGATGTTCAGCAGCGCCTTCAGCATGCCGGGTATCGCGCCCCAGAGCGCCCCGGCAAGGACGCCCGCGAAGAACGCCAGGAGCCAGATCACCAGTTTGGGCAAGGAGCCTGCGGGGATCGACAGGGCCACAAACAGGGTGGCACAGGTGCCCGCCAGATACTGACCGGAGGCGCCGATGTTGAACAGGCCCGTCTTATACGCCAGCGCCACCGACAAGCCGCAGAGGATCAGCGGCACCGCGCGGAACAGCATGTTGCCGATGATCTGGGGGTTGAAGCCGAAGGACAGGGCGCCGGCGGCATCTCGACCGGTGCTGAAGGTGCCGGCGACGATGAGGCTGATGCCTTCCCATGCGCCTTTCAGACCGATCTCGTTGCTGGTCAACCCGACGACGAGAACAAGGATCGCACCGGCAAAGAGACCGACCAGGATCGAAATGATGGTTGCCAGAACGGACCGGGTCCCGTTTTTCTTCAGAAAGCTGCTCATGCCTGATCCTCCTTCTTCTCCCCATTGTCACGCTTGGCGCCCGCCATGTAGAGGCCCAGCTCCTGTACGGTGGTCTTCTTGGGATCCAGCTCGCCCACGATCTCGCCCTCGTACATGACCAGGATCCGGTCGGACAGGCTCATGACCTCCTCCAGCTCCAACGAAACCAGCAGGACCGCTTTGCCGGCGTCACGCTCCTCGACGAGGCGCTTGTGGATGAACTCGATGGCGCCTACGTCCAGGCCGCGGGTGGGCTGCACCGCGATGATCAACGGCAGGTTGCGGTCAATCTCGCGGGCGACGATGGCCTTCTGCTGGTTGCCGCCGGACATGCTGCGGGCGATGGTGATGGGGCCCTGGCCGGAACGAACGTCGAACTGCTCGATCAGCTTGTTCGCATATTCGCGTACCGCGCCGAATTTGATGAAGCCCGCATTCTGGAACTCCTTCTCGTAGTAGCGCTGCAGGACCAAGTTCTGCTCGAGGGTGAAATCCAACACCAGGCCGTGCTTATGCCGATCCTCCGGGATATGGCTCATGCCCGCAAAACTGCGCTGGCGAACGGAGGATTTTGTGATGTTCTTGCCGCAGAGGGTGATCGTACCCCCCGTCGCCTTTTCCAACCCGGACAGGGCGTAGACCAACTCGGTCTGACCGTTTCCGTCGATGCCGGCGATGCAGGTGATCTCGCCCGCGTGGGCGGTGAACGAGACGTTCTTCACCGCATTGTTGGCATGGATCTTGGACGGAACGGTGAGGTCCTTGACCTCCAGGACCGCTTCGCCGGGCTTGGCTTCGTCCTTGTCAACGACGAGCTGGACCGGACGGCCCACCATCATGGAGGAAAGCTCTTCCTTGGTGGTCTCCGCGGTGTTGACCGTGCCGATGTACTTGCCCTTTCTCAGAACGGAGACGCGGTCGGAGACCTCCATGATCTCGTTGAGCTTATGGGAGATGAAGAGGATGGACTTGCCTTCCTTGACCAGCCCGCGCATGATCGCCATGAGCTCTTCGATCTCCTGGGGCGTGAGGACCGCCGTGGGCTCGTCGAAGATCAGGATCTCGTTGTCGCGATAGAGCATCTTGAGGATCTCGACGCGCTGCTGCATGCCCACCGTGATGTCCTCGATCTTGGCGTCCAAATCCACGTGCAGGCCGTACCGCTCCGACAGCTCCTTGACCTTCTTGCGCGCTTCCTTCTTCTGCAGAAAGCCGAGCTTGGTGTCCTCCGCGCCGAGGATGATGTTGTCAAGAACCGTGAACACGTCGATCAGCTTGAAGTGCTGATGCACCATGCCGATGTGCAGCGCCGTGGCGTCGTTCGGATCGTTGATCTTGACTTCCTTGCCATCCTTCTTGATGACGCCCTCCTCCGGCTGATACAGGCCGAACAGGACGCTCATCAGCGTGGATTTGCCCGCTCCGTTTTCTCCCAACAGCGCATGGATCTCTCCTTTTTTGAGCTGCAACGTAATATCATCGTTTGCTTTGATACCAGGAAAGATCTTGGTAATGTGAAGCATCTCAATGACATATTCGGGAGCTTGCTCCATGACTCCACCTCCTTCACTGTGACTTGCGAAAACCGGGGCAGATTGCAAGCATATATGACATAATTGTGAAGAGATTGTGGCCGATCGGGATTTGGGAATCAAAAAAAGGGCTTCCCGCAGGAAGCCCTTTTCCAGGTTGTGTGCGATCAGATGACTTCGACCTTCGCGTTGGAGAGGTTGAAGACGTTGTCCGCCGGGAAGTTCGGATCGACGACCAGCGTGCCGTCCTTCATGGCCGCGAACAGCTTCTCGTAATCCGCAACGGTCCAGTTCTTGAGGCTCCAGGTCTCGGTGGGCAGACCGACTGCGTCGTTGGCCGCGCCAAGGCTGGTGCCGTTGTGACCGATCTCGGTCCAAGAACCGTCAAAGTTCTTGGCGAGCGCCCACTGGACGGAAGCGGAAAGGCCCTTCATGGCAGAAGTCACGACGGTGTCGGATTCGGAAGACTGGTCAACGTCCACGCCGACGACCTTCGCATCGTTCTCAGCAGCCGCCGCCGCGATGGACGCGAACATGGAACCGCCGCAGGCGAAGATGATCTCGGTGCCGCTCTCGTACCAGCCGGCCGCCATGGTCTGCAGTTCGGGAGAAGCGGAGAACGCGGCGCCGTACTGCCAGGAGTACTTGACGTCGATCTGGATGCCCTTCTCCTTGGCCGCATCGTTGGCGCCCTGGACGAAGCCGTAGCCGTACCGGCAGCAAGCCGGGTTGGTGCCGCCGCCGCCGCCGCAGAAGCCGAGCTTGGTGTAGCCTTCCATGACTACCGCATAGCCAGCCAGGTAGCCGGCCTGCTCTTCCTGATAGAAGATACCGGCGACATTGTCAAGGCCCAGATCCCAACCATCGATGAAGATGAAGTTGACATCGGTGAATTCCTTGGCCGCCTTCTCGAGGGCGGTGGCCTGCATGAAGCCGGCGCACACGATGACCTTCGCACCGCCGTCCGCAGCCGCCTTCATGGCGTCATACCGGTCGTCGTCCGTCGCCTTGTCGGCGTTGGCGGGCTGATAGTACTTGTAGGACTTGCCGTTGGCCGCCGCATAGAGCTTGCAGCCTTCCCAGGTGCCCTGGTTGAAGGACTTGTCCTTGAGCTGACCGACGTCGGTAACGAACGCGATCTCGTACTTGCCGTCAGCGCTCGTCATCGTATCCGGGATGGACTCGGCATCGACCGGCGCCTCGGTCTTGGTCTCGGTCTTGGTCTCGGTCTTGGTCTCGGTCTCGGTCTTGGTCTCAGTCTTGGTCTCAGTCTTGGTCTCGGTCTTGGCGCCGGACTGGCAGGCAACCAGGGCGAACACCATGACGAGGGCCATCACGAGTGCCAGAATCTTGGAGAATTTCATCTTTGGCTTCCTTTCCCAATTTGATTTGGATTTATCCGCGCCGGAGCTTTTTTGCTCCCGCGCAAACATACATACCTTATACCACAAAAGCAAAAGTTTGTCAATTCTGTTAACGAAACGCCGAAGGAAGTTTTTCCGCCCCGATCAAATGAAGAACCGGCGTTCCAGATGCTCTCTGAGGGGACGGATAATCCCGGCCAAAATGAGAAAACCGCCGAAGAGGAAGAACACCGTCGCCGCATACGGGGACCAGGCGAACATGGGCGTGTGAAAGGTCAGGTGCTGGAAGAGCTCCGCCAGCATGCAGCCGCCGCCGACGGCCATGAGCAACCCGCCCGTGATGAAGATGGTCCCCTTCTTCACGTAGCGATACAGGGCCACGGCCCCGATGGTGAGGGCGGCCACGATCGCCGTCAGCGGGAAGGCGAAGGTCCAGAACCAGCGGCCGCCCACGCGCCGGCAGAGGAGCCAAAGGAGCAGGCACACGCTCACGAAGGCCACGGGCACGAAGATCATGGGATGGGGCCGCCGGAACCAGAGGGGGAGCAGGAAGGCAAAGTAGAAGGCCGCCACGCCCACGATCACATAGAAGGACCAGCCCATGCCCCCGTTGGTGTTGACGGCGATGGAACAGCAGGCGACCATGACCGACAGCAGTCCCACCGTGAGGGAGGCCATGACGGTCAGTCGCTTCTGGCGGCTGAGGACGGGGTAGCGATCGGAATAGGTGGCCGCCGGGCCCCTCTCCCCCGCCTCCGGACACCACACGGGCGTGCCGCACAGGGGACAGGCCGTCACCCCCTCCTGGAGCCGAACGCCGCATCGAACACAGTACATATATATCACGTTCCTTTTTCAGCAGTTTTACCGGTTTTGCCCGTGAAATCGCCGCGCCGGTCCGCGGCAAAGGCACAAACACCAACGGCGTGAAAAGCGCTTTTTACGGCCGTTTTCCTCACCGGTTGGTCTCGATGGTCACGGGGATCCCCAGCTCCACCAGCCGGGAGAAAAACCGGCGTTCCAGCTCGGCGCTCTCGGTGCTGCGGATCATGTTGATGGTGGTCACGCCCTTGGCGGTGACCACGGAGCAGTTGTTGGGGTAGGAATACTGGACCCCGATGATGAACTCCATCCGCTGCACATAGGGGGCCATGGCCGCCGGCAGCTTCTGAACGCCCAGGTTGGAGATGTTGATGCAGCCCAGTCGTTCCCCCCGCCGGTTGTAGACCGCCCGCATGACGGGGGTTTTGAGGCAGACGGGCACCCGCTTCAGCAGCCAGTTCCGCTGGGGCTCCACATTCTCCGCAATCCGGCCCGCCATGCGCTGGGGCGTGATCTCCGCCGCCAGCTGGTGGGTGAACATGGCGCACAGCTCCCTCAGGGTGTAGGTGCCCAAGCGGGGGTCCACCCCCGGGTTCACGGTCAGGGAAAAGTTTCTCAGCGTGCGGCTGTGAAACAGCCGCCTCAGGTCCACGGGGATGGTGATCTTCACCTGTTTTTGCCGCTTGGGGGGCAGCTGCTCATCCTGCATCTCCAGGATGCACGACCCCATGACCGCCGCGAGCAGCACCGTAACGGTGCAGCCGTATGCATGGGCCGCGGCGCGCAGGGATTCCGCGTCGATCACGCCGGTGACGAGCCGCAGAAAGGCGCCCAGCTCCCGCTTCCCGGGCAGACGATAGGCAGGCGCCTCGGGGCAGTAGGCCGCGTGATCGGCGGCATGCTTCTGGAAGCTGTCCTCCAGCTCCTGGGGATCGGGGGCTTCCCGTATGTCCAGCACCCCCTCTTCCGCCGGGATCTCCACGCCGTAGCGCAGGGAAAGGTATCGGGCGGTCAGGGTCTTGAGATAGATCATGGCGCCGCCGCCGTCGCTGAGGACGTGAAAGAACTCCACGGCGATGCGGTTGCGGAAGTAGAACACCCTGAGACAGCAGCGCCCCATCTCCCGCTTCGTCATGAAGGTCAGGGGGTAGGCGTAATCCTCCTGGACCCGGGGCGGCGACGCCACCTCCTCCAGGTAGTACCAGAAGACGCCCTGCTTGAGCCGCAGATAGAAGGAGGGGAACCGGGGCATCAGCTCCTCCACCGCCCGCTGCAGCAACACGGGGTCCACCTCCTCCCGGAGGGTCACGGATTCCCGAAAGACGTTGTTCCAGTTCCTGCGGCGGATGGCGGGAAAGATCAGCGCCGCGTTATCGAGGGGCATCCATATCCTGCTCATCGAGTCACCTCCCGTATAAATGCGGCGACGGCCCTCTTGTCCGCCTGGCACTCCTTCAGATCATAGAGCACATACCCGTGCCACATGCCCTCCCCCACGGTGAGCCGGGCCAACGAGCCGTCGCGGCGCAGCTTCTCACAGAGGCCCACGGCGTCGCTCTTCATGACCTCGTCCCCGCCCACGTACACACGGCTCTCGGGCAGGCCGGACAGGTCCCCGAAAAGGGGCGAGCAAAGGGGATCGAGCCGATCCGCCGGGTCCGGCGCATAGACCGCGGCGTAGCGGTCCAGCCGGGCACGCGTCATGGAGGGGTCCGCGTCCCGGTTCTCCTCATAGGAGGGGCCGGATTGGGTCAGGTCCACCCATGGGGAGATGGCCACGAGGCCGCCGGGCAGAGGGAGCCCCAGCGCTTTGCATCGCAGACACAGGGCATAGATCAACCCTCCCCCGGCGCTTTCGCCGATCAGAGCTATCCGCTGGGCCGGATATCCGGCCAGCAGATGACGGTATCCGTCCAAGGCGTCCTCCACCGCTGCCGGAAAGGGATCTTCGGGGGCCAGCCGGTAGGCGACGCACAGGGTGTCCGCCCCGGTCTCGGCGGCGATCACCGAGCCGAAGCCGCAGGCATAGGTCAGGTCCCCGCAGCAGTAGCCGCCGCCATGGAGGTAGAGCACCGCCCCCGCGCTCTTCGAGGGCCCGGAGGAGAGGAGGACTGCCTCACAGTGGGCCAGCGCCACGTCCCGCGCCAGGAGCCTGCGCCGATCCCGGCGCAGCAGGGCCCCCGCCACCGTCTGGATACGGCGTTCCACCGCCAGCGGCTCCTGCATCGCTTTGAATCGCCTGAGCCGATTGCGCACGAAAGCAGCGTTCATGGGGCGGGTCTCCTTTCCGAAAAAACAACAGGGGCATTGTACCACAGGGGGATAAAAGAAGCAAGTCTCCCCAAAAGGCCCTGATCCGACAAAAACCATTGACAAGCATACGATAGTTTATTACATTGAATATATATCGCCATGCATCGCAGCGTCCCTTGATCCGGTTCGTCATCGCCGATCGCTTCCCTGTCCCAGAAAGAAAGGAGATCCAGCCATGTTTTGTCCCAACTGCGGAAATCAAATACCGGTAAAGGACAGCCTCTTCTGCCCTTGCTGCGGCGCGCGCCTGCCGAAGCACAAAGCGGAGGAGCCGTCGCAAGCCGCCCCTTCGGCGCAGCCTGTCGGCGCCGCCCCCGTCCGTCCGAAAGCCGCCGCGCCTTCGGCAAAGGCGCCTGGGCCGGATCGCCGCAACGCTCCTCCGGCGAAGGCGAAGCCGCGAAAGAAGAAGTCCCGGACCGGCTTGTGGGTGGCCTGCATCGCCGGCGCCCTGGCGGTGGTGGGCGTCGTCCTCTTTTTCCTGGTGATCCAGCCGGAGCTCCAGCGGGTCAAGCGGTATAACGCCGGCGTGGACCTGCTCAACGACCGCGACTACACGGCGGCGGCGGCAGAGTTCAGCGAGCTGGGCGGGTATGCCGACGCGGCGCAGATGGCGGATTACGCATACGCCATGGAAGCCATGTCCAAGGAAAACTATAAAAGAGCGGCCGCCCTGTTCACGGAGTTGGGCGACTTCATGGACGCCCCGACCCAGCTGGGCAAGGCCAAGGACGAGCTGCTCTACGCCCAGGGCGCGGAAGCCATGCAGCAGGGCAGCTACCAGGAGGCGCTGGACGCTTTTGAAAAGATCCCCGGCGTGCGGGACGCCGAGACGCTTGCCGCCCAGTGCCGGAGCCAGATCGCCTTTGCGGAGGCGCAGGCCCTGTTTGCTTCCGGCTCCTACAGCGAAGCCCTGGCCCGCCTGAAGGATGCAGACGGCATCCCGGAGGCGGACGCCCTGCGCAAACAGTGTGAAAACTGGATCGCCTACGCCGAAGCCAAGGCGAAGTACGATGCAGGCGCTTACGCCGAAGCCCTGGCTCAGCTGAAGGGCATAGAGGGCGTGCCGGCGGCCGCCGCCCTCCTGCAGGACTGCCGGGACCGGCTCACCTATGCCGACGCCCTGAAGAAATACAACGACGGGGCCTACGCCGAAGCGGCGGAGCTCTTCAGCCAGGTCACCCATGTTGACAACGCCGCCAAGCTCTTGAAGGAGTGCCAACAGCAGATCCAGTACGCCAAGATCCAAACCGCCCTGGACAAAAAGGATTGGGCCGCCGCCCTCTCCCTGCTCAACGATTCCCTCGCCCAGGCGTATCCGGATCGGGCCAACCTGCGGCAGCTCTGCCAGAACCACATCACCTATGACGAGGCGGTCAACGCCCTGGCCGAGGGCAGGAACTACGCGGCCTATGCGGCCTTCACCTCCTTGGGCGACTACGAGGATGCGGCGGCCAAGGCCAAGGCCTGCATCGTGAGCAAGCCCAAGAGCGGCGAGACCTACCGCAACAGGAGCTACTCCCGAAAGGACTGCGAACAGTTGTTCGTCACGCCCAACGACGGTCAATACACCTACATCAAGATCTACGCCAAGAGGGGCAGCTCGGAGGAGCTGGTTTCCTGTCTCTTCATCCACCCCAACAAAACCGTAAAGATCTATCTTCCTGCCGGGGACTACATCATTAAGATGGCTTACAGCAACGGCGACTGGTTCGGCGCCGCCGATATGTTCGGCGATCAGGGCAGGTATCAGCGTCTGGGCGGCGCCACCGGCGTGCTCAGCCGGGAGAAAGGCTACCGGTATACCACCAAGCTTCGGGTCGGCTCCGGCGGGAATCTGGGGCAGGCCAACGTGGATCGCGACGACTTCTGATGCGGCATGACACCCCGGCCGCGGCGGCAGAAAATGCGCCGCGGCCTTTTTCTGTGATTGACAACGGGCGGATCATATATTATATTATCCCATATGTTTTCCCAGGAGGAAAGAGAATGAGCGAGATCTTCATCCCGGCGGGGTATCGGTCCCCCCTGTCCGTCTATGAGCTGCAGCGGGCCATCGAGTTCATCAAGAACAACTTTCAGGTGAACCTGGGCAGCGCGTTGAACCTCAGGCGGGTGTCCGCGCCCCTGTTCGTGGCGGCGGGCTCCGGCCTCAACGACGATTTGAACGGCTACGAGCGGCCCGTCAGCTTCGACATCGCCGCCGTGGCGGGGGAAGGTCAGGTGGTCCACTCCCTGGCCAAGTGGAAGCGGCTGGCCCTGAAGCGGTACGGGTTCCGCCCCGGCAAGGGCCTGTTCACGGACATGAACGCCATCCGCCGGGACGAGCAGCTGGACAACCTCCACTCCATCTATGTGGACCAGTGGGACTGGGAGAAGATCATCCGGCCCGAGGAGCGAAACGAGTATACCCTGCGGCGGACGGTCCAATCCATCGTGGACGCGGTGTGCGAGACAGCGGACGCTTTGAGCGTGGCCTTTCCCAGCCTGCCCATGGGCCTCACCAGGGATGTGTTTTTCATCAGCACCCAGGAATTGGGGGATATGTACCCGGAGCTGACCCCCCGCCAGCGGGAGAACGAGATCACGAAGGCCCACGGGACCGTGTTCCTGGAGCAGATCGGCGGCCCCCTCAAGAGCGGCAAGCCTCACGACGGCCGGGCCCCGGACTACGACGACTGGACGCTGAACGGGGATATCCTCATGTGGGATCAGGTGCTTGGCCGCGCCCTGGAGATATCGTCCATGGGCATCCGGGTGGACCCCCCTGCCCTGGTTCGGCAGCTGCAGGTGGCGGGCTGCCCTGAGCGGGCTGGGCTCCCCTTCCACCGGATGCTGCTGGCCGGGGAGCTGCCCCTCACCATGGGCGGCGGCATCGGGCAGAGCCGGCTGTGTATGCTGATGATCGGCACCTGCCACATCGGCGAGGTCCAGAGCAGCCTCTGGGACGAGCAGACGCGCCGGGCCTGTGAGGAAGCCGGGATACTGTTGTTATAATGCCTGTAATAAAACACGTCCCCTTTCCTGCAGAAAAGGGGCCGTCCAAAGAGCTGTATACGGGGAGTATTGCTGATTGCGGTACTCCCCTATTTTTGCCCTGCGCTTTTCTTTTTGCGCCGCTTTTGCTTTTCACTGAGAAGAAAATGCGGCAGAGAAAAGGGTCGTACCCCTACGGCGCCGTTTTCTGCACGCCGTAGATGCCGACGAAGATGAGCAGACAGCAGAGGGCCCCGAACCAGGTGAAGGGCTCATGGAGGAAGATCACGCCGGCGAAGACGGACACGGCGGTGGTCAGATTGGAGAAAACGGTCTCCCGGGCCACGGTCATGTGGGTGATGGTATAGCCGGAGAGGAAGTAGCAGGCCACGGAACAGACCAGGGCCAGAAACAGGATGGCCACGAGGTAAGTGGGCTGAAAAAGGGGCCGGAAATACGCCGCGACGCTGCCCCGGGTCTGCACAAAGGCCAGGGGCGTGAAGGTGACCGCGCCTACGCCCATCATCATATAGGTCCGCTCGAAGGGCGTGTAGTCCTTGGAGATGCCCCGGCCGATGAGGGTATAGGCCCCGGCGGAGAGGACGGCCACGGACAGGGCCGCCACACCGATCCAGTCGAGAGCGCCGGTGCTCTTGTTCATCAGCCCCAGCCCCACCACGCCGCCGATGGAAAGGATGCTGAAGAGGACTTGGCCCAGGGAAGGTTTCTCCCCCAAAATAGGGGCGGCCGCCAGGGTGGACACGATGGGGATCATGGCGATCATGACCCCGGAAAAGCTGGTGTTGGCATGGAGGATGCCGTACTGCTCCCCGAAGAAGTAGACCACCGGCTCCATGAGTCCCAGCAGCAGCGGCTTCCACAGGGCCTTTCCCCTGAGCTCCAGCCTGGCCGCGCCCAGGAGCAGGAGCAGGTTCATCACCAGGAAGGACAGGCCGAAGCGATGGCTCAGCAGCACGAACACCGGGGCCGCGTCCAGCCCCTTGCGGGAGGCCAGGAAGCTGAAGCCCCAGGCGCCGTGGCTCACGATGGCCGCCAGGAATATTTTGAACTGCTTTCTCTTGTCCATATATGTCAGTATATTGGGTCCGAGGATAAAACGCAAGGGGCGTCAGCCCCGGATCGCTGGGCCGGTAAGCAACAGGGCGTCGATCAGGGCGATGTCCTTGCGGTCCTTCTCCCGGTCCAGGGCCGCCTTCATCTGCCGCAGGCCCTGCAGGGAGATCACCGGCACCCCCTCCACCAGCTCCACCCGGTCAAGGAGCCAGTTTTCGAAGACCTCCACATCCCGATCCAGGGTGAACCAGCGGCCGCTGCCGTCGTCCATATACCGAAAGGGCACGCCCGCCGCCGCCAGGGCGTCGGCCCGGGCCGTGGTGCAGCCCAAGTCCAGATCGCGGGTCTCGTCGCGCAGGCCGTACAGCACCATGGCGCCGCCCGCCACCAGCCAATAGTCCTCTTTAGGCCAATGGAGCGCTTGCACCTTTCGAAGGATATCCTCTTTATTCATGAAAATACCTCCTATGGCTTCCGGAATTACAGCGCCGCGATCTGGGCGGCGATCTGCTCGGGTGTCCGCCCCACCGTGGGGACGTGGACGGCGTGGGTCTCGGCGGCCTGGGCCGCCAGGCAAACGGGGATATGCCCCACGCACCAGCTGTCCGGCTCCTCCCGACCCAGGTCCACCATCCGATGCCGCAGCGTCTCTGCGTCACAGTCCAAATAGATATACTGTACGGGAACGCCCTCGTTCCTAAGCCTTTGCACCATGGCGGCATAGGACGCCTCGCGAAGCAGGGTCATGGGCACCACGATATCCCCGTCGTACCGTTCATATAAATCCTTCAGCACCCGATAGTTGGTCTCCTGCCAGGCAGGATACTCCTCGAAGGTCTCGCTAAAGAGGACCTCCGGGTAGTTGTCCCGGATGCCGTTGCCCACCAGCTCGGGGTCATACAGGTGCGCGTTGCGCAGCAAAGGCAAAAGCCGCACCGCCACGGTGGTCTTCCCCACGCCGTAGGCGCCGTTGAGCCAGTAGATCATGATTACCTCCTTACACGTCGATCCAGATGCCCGTGTCCCGCAGGATGGAATCTGGCACGTGTTTGTAGAACCGCTGGGCCTCCTCGTTGCTGGCTGTCAAAGCGATGAGGGTGTCCACGCCCCGGGCCTTCAGCTCCTGCCGGAGCCTTGCAAGCAGGGCCTGGGCGACGCCCCGGTGGCGATAGCTCTTGATGACGCAGATCCAATCGAGATAGGCCTTGGTGGACCCGTCGAAGCGGCTGCGGATCAGGCACGCGTCGATCCGCCCCACCGCCTGCCCGTCGAGATACGCCAGGAACGACAGGGCGTCCCGAAAGGTATCGCCCTCGAAGCTCT
>CADCMN010000036.1 GCA_902802575.1 uncultured Eubacteriales bacterium
CGACATGGACTTCAAGGTGGCCGGCACCCGGGAGGGCATCACCGCCATCCAGATGGACATCAAGATCAAGGGCATCGACGAGGAGATCCTGACCCGCGCCCTGGCCCAGGCCCGTCGCGGTCGGCTGTTCATCCTGGACAAGATGTGCGAATGCCTGAGCGAGCCTCGGCCGGAGCTCTCGCCCTTCGCGCCCCGCATCATCAGCTTCAAGATCAACCCCGACAAGATCCGTGACGTCATCGGCTCCGGCGGCAAGACCATCAACGGCATCATCGCTCAGACCGGCGTCAAGATCGACATCGATGACGACGGCACCGTGTCCATCGCTTCTCCCGACGAGGCGGCGGCTCAGGAGGCCAAGAAGATAATCGACAGCCTCCCGACGAGGCGGCGGCCCAGGAGGCCAAGCGCATCATCGACAGCATCGTGAAGGAGATCGAGGTGGGCGAGGTGTATTTGGGCACCGTGGTGAACATCCAGACCTTCGGCGCGTTCATCAACCTGACTCCCGGCAAGGACGGGCTTCTGCACATCTCCCGCATGGACAAGAAGCGGGTGAACAAGGTGGAGGACGTGATGAACCTGGGCGACAAGGTGCTGGTCCGGGTCATCGAGATCGACCCCAAGACGGGCAAGATCAGCCTGGATCGCAAGGGCCTGCTGCCTGAAGATGAGAAGAAGGACAAATAAGTCTCTTTGATCACCGGGGGCGTAATGACATCATTACGCCCTCTTTTGTTAACCGACGCCCCTTTGGGGCATCCTATGCAAAAAAAGGAGATAGACACTTTGATCAAACAGGCAAGATTGAGCAACGGCATCCGCGTCATCATGGAGCCCATGGGCAACCTTCGTTCCGTGAGCATCGGCGTGTGGGTCAACGCGGGCTCCGTCTATGAAGAGGGGGCCGACGCGGGGATCAGCCATTTCATCGAGCATATGGTCTTCAAGGGCACGGCCCGGCGCTCTGCGGCGGATATCGCCGCCGAGATGGACGCGGTGGGGGGGAACCTGAACGCCTTCACCGCCAAGGAGTGTACCTGCTTTTATGCCAAGGTCCTGGACGAGAATCTGCCGCTGGCTGTGGATATGCTGTCCGACATCACCCTGCATCCAGCCCTCGATGAGCAGGAGATGGAGAAGGAGAAGCGGGTGGTCGTGGAGGAGATCCTCATGAGCGAGGATTCTCCCGAGGACAAGGCCTTTGAAACCGCCGGGTCCGCCTACTATACGGGCACGGTCCTTTCTTCGGCGATCCTGGGCACCCCTGAAACCGTGTCTGCCTTCACCCGGGAACAGGTCCTTGCCTACATGAACCGGCGCTATGTCACCGGGAATCTGGTCATCGCCTGCGCCGGCAGCTTTGCTCCAGAAGACCTTCTGCCGCTGCTGGAATCATCCTTTGCCGATTGCCCCGGAGGCCCGGGGGACATGATCGCGGAGCGGGAACCTCGCGCCGGCAGGAAATGGCTCTTCGTCCGCAAGGACACCGAGCAGGTGAATGCCTGTTTGATGCTCCCGGGCTATAAGCTGGACAGCTCGGAGAACTTCGCCCTGGCGGTCCTCAGCAACGCCCTGGGGGGCAGCATGTCCAGCCGCCTCTTCCAGAAGATCCGGGAGGAGCTGGGCCTGGCCTACTCCGTCTACACCTACCCCATGGCATATCGGGACACGGGCGCCATCTGCCTCTACTTCGGCAGCGGCGTGCAGCAGGCCCCCAAGACGTTGGAGCTCGCCCTGGCGGAGCTGGACAAGCTCCGGGCGGAGGGCCTCAGCGAAGCGGAATTTCAAAGGAGCCGCGCTCAGCTCAAGGGGAGTTTCCTGCTGGGCATGGAGGGGAGCGGCGCCCATATGAACGCCATCGGAAAAAGGTTACTTTTACAAAACAAAGAGTTTACAATAGAGGATACCCTTTCCGCCATCGAATGTGCTACAATAGATAAGGTAAACGGCATCCTGGCCCATGTGCTTTCGCCCCGGCGGGCCGTCTGTGCGGCGGTGGGCCGGACGCGGGGGGTGCAGGGGGAGATGAAAGCCGTTTTGGATCATTGGATGGGGAGGTAATAGACCCATGGAAGATATGGATCGGCTGGATGTGATATTCGCTCTGCAGAAGAGTCTGGACGAAGACATTATGAAGCGCCGGGATCTGAACTATTCCTACGAAGAATGGATGCAGAAGGACGCTCTGGCCTGCATCGAGGAGATCATGGAGGTCCTCAACGAGGTCCAGTACAAGTGGTGGAAGAACAAAAAGCCCCAGGACCCCCAGGCCATCCGGGAGGAGTTGGTGGATGTGCTCCACTTTTTCGTGAGCATGTGCATCCGCAGCGGCATGGACGGCACGGCCCTCTACGAGGGGTACATCGCCAAGAACCGGGAAAACTTTGACCGGCAGTATGGCCGGTCTCAAAAACAGGGGTATGAGGTGAAGGAAGTTGGCGGCGAAAAAGCAGCGGACAAGGCGGTTTAAGCTCCGATTCTATCTCATTTTGCTGGTGCCCATTCTTTTGGTGGGCGCCTATGTTGGCTACCGCATTTTGAAACCCACCACGGGCCGCCTCGGCACCGACACGGTGGCGGGAGAGCTGGAGTTCACCGGCGTCATCATCCGGCGGGAAAACGTGGCCACCAGCGAGGACTATCATACCATCCGCTATCTGGTCAGCGAGGGCAACCTGGTTTCCGACCAACAGCAGGTGGCGTACCTCTATCGCAAGGGCTTTGAGAACCAGATGTCCGATATCGTCAGCAAGGAGCAGCAGATCTATCAGCAGCAGATCACCCTGCTGCGCCTGAACTCCTCCGACGGCATGACGGTGCCGGAGGAGGTCACCTCCTACAACGACCAGATCGATAAGGTGGTGGACCAGATGACCCAGGCGTCTCTGGGGAAGGAGGGCCTGGACTATATTCAGCTGGCGGAAAAGCTGGATGGGCTCCTCACCGACCGTCAGAACCTGCTCAGGCGACTGGTGCCCGCCGATAACGACGCCACATTGAAGGCCAGCTATCAGCAGCTGGACAACCTGCACAGCGCCTTTACTGCAGAGAGCGTCCTGGTCAACAACGCCGGCACGGGATATATCAGCTTCCACCTGGACGGCTATGAAAACGCCATGAGCATCGATTCCCTCACCGCTTCGCAGATCAGCCGTGTGGTATCCTCCAACGGCGTATCCGCCTCGTACAACGCCACCGGGGTGTACCGTATCGTGGACCCCAACGGCTTCTATGTGGCGTTTACCGTCAAGTCCGAGGATTCTCACCGGCTTATCGTGGGCAACACCTATGAACTGAAGGTGAAGTATCAGGACACGGTGTATACGGGCCGCGTGGTGGCGGAGCGTCCGGCGGCCAAGAACGTGCTGTATATCCTGGAGGTCAACCGGGACGTGCTGCCGGTGCTGGAAAACCGGACCATGACCTTCAGCATCCGCAGCGAGGCCAGCGGCGTGTCCATCCCCGTGAAAGGCCTGTATTTCAACGGCGGCGTCCCCTATGTGTTCATCAACACCGGCCGGGCCTATCAGCCCATCCAGGTGGTCATCCCCGCTTCCGACGGTGAAACCGCCATCATCGAGGCGGCGGACAAGAACATCCATCTGACCAGGGGCCTGCGCTTCCAGTATCAGGAGAAGAGCAGCAGCGATTCCTCCGCCACGCCCACGCCGTCCTACACGGCCGCGCCGACGCCTGTGCCCACGCCCACGCCTCGGCCCACGCCCGTGCCCTGAGGGGCGCCATCCGTCAGAAAAGAGGTGCTTTTGGTATGAGCATTGCGGAGAATATCGAGCTGGTTCGGGAAAAGATGGCTGCGGCTTGTCAGCAGGCCGGACGCGACGCGAAGGATGTGCGGCTCATCGCCGTCACAAAATATGTGGCGCCGGAGCGCATCGCGGAAGCTTTTGCCTGCGGTCTTACCGCGGTGGGAGAGAACCATGCCCAGGAGGTCCGGGAAAAGTTAACTTTTTATAAACAGAACGGGGCGGAGCTCCATTTTATTGGACAATTACAGAGCAATAAGGTAAAATACATCATCGGCAATGCTCGCCTTATCCAGAGCGCGGATCGGGAAAAGCTCCTGTTGGACCTGGATACCCAAGGGAGGAAACTGGACCTGGTCCAAAGCATCCTGCTGCAGGTGAACATCGGCGGCGAGCTGCAAAAGGGCGGCGCGGCCGTGGCAGACGTTCCGTATCTTTTGGAGCTTGCCTGCGGACTCAAGCACCTTCGGGTGGAGGGCTTCATGTGTGTCCCGCCAGATGTGGACGCCGAAGCCGCCCGTCCCTGGTTTGCCCGGATGTACGAGCTCAGGGAGAAGCTGCGTCCCATGTTCCCGGAGCAGCCCCTCAAAGAACTGTCCATGGGCATGAGCCACGACTACCCCCAGGCTATCCTGGAGGGGGCGACCATGGTCCGGGTGGGCACGGCCATATTCGGCAAGAGGAACAAACTGTAATCGATCATTTTCAGGAGGGCAACAGTGGGTATCTATAATAAATTCCTTGATTTTATCGGCATCGAGGAAGCGGAGGACAAGCAGGAAGGCGATCTTTTTGAGGAGGACGTGGCCCCGGAGAAGGAGGCTGCTCCGGCGCCTCGCCGTCGTTCTTTGATGGATTCCGAACCCAAGAAGAGCGTCCGGGAACCTCGGCTCCAGGGAGGCGGCGAATCGGTCCCCATGCCCAACGTGGCGGCCATGAAGATGATCGTCTACCATCCTGTCAGCTATGAGGACGCGCAGAACATCATCGACAATCTCAAAGCGCGCAAACCCGTCATCGTCAACATGGAGGAGCTGGACGTAGCCACGGCCCAGCGGATTCTGGACTTTATCTCCGGCGCCATCTACGCCCTGAACGGCACCATCGCCAAGATCAGCCGCGGCATCTTTGTGGTGGCGCCCACCAACTACGACGTGATCGGCAACGAGAACGGGGAGTACGAAGACCTATAAACCATTAGGCCGTTGAGAAGGCGAGCAGAAGGCGTTTTCTCCGGCCCGAAGCTGTATAAAGGTACCGCGAGAGGCCGGAAAACGGCTGATTTGCGGCATATAACAGAAAGAAATGGCGCTGAACAGCGCCATTTCCACCATTCGAAACGATCGTATCCTTTGCCGCAAATGGTCTGACGCCGTGTACGACGGCCTGAAGCGGCCGCCCTGTTTTTCAGAGGTATCCTGTTATGATGACTGTGGAAGCCATTGCCAACAAATCCTTTCGCCGCACGTTTCTGGGCTATGACCTGGAGGAGGTGGATGATTTTCTGGACGAGATCATCCGTCAGATCCAGCAGATGGAGCAGGAACGTCGGGAGCTGACCGACACCATCGACTATCTGGTGGGCGAGCTGAAAAACGCGGGCATCGTGCCCATGGAGCGGGAGCTCGAATACGTGGCGGAACCCGTGTCCCCTCATGCGGCGTTCATTGAGGAGGAGGAAAAAGACGAGTAGGCAGCCCATCAATCACATACCTGTGGCCACCAGGGAGGAGATGGATCGTTTTTCCATGGAGACCCTGGACTTTGTTTATGTGCTGGGCGACGCCTACATCGACCATCCCAGCTTCGGCGCGGCCATCATCGCCCGCGTGCTCCAATCCAAGGGGTTCTCCGTGGGCCTCATCTGCCAGCCGGACTGGCATGATGTGAGGGATTTTCGCCGTCTCGGAAAACCTCGGCTGGGTTTTTTGGTGTCCTCCGGCAATATCGACTCCATGGTCAACCACTACACCGCCGCCAAACGCCCCCGTTCCGAGGACGCTTACTCCGAAGGCGGCAAGGCGGGCAAGCGCCCCGATCGGGCCACCATCGTTTACGCTAACCGCTGCCGGGAGGCCTATCCCGGCGTCCCCGTCATCATCGGCGGCATCGAGGCCAGCCTCAGGCGCTTTGCCCACTACGACTACTGGGACGACAGGGTCCGCCACTCCATCCTCTACGACGCGGGAGCCGATCTGTTGCTCTACGGCATGGGGGAGCGGTCCATCGTGGCTTTGGCGGAGGCCCTGGACGCAGGCACGCCCATCCGGGACATCCGGCATATCCCCGGCAGCTGCTACCAAAGCGCCGCCCTGGACGGCCTTGCAACCTATGTGACCTTGCCCTCCTATCAGGAGGTCGCCGCGGACAAGCGGAAGTACGCCGAGGCGTTCATGGCCGAAGCCCGGGAGCAGGACGCTGCCCGGGGCCGGCCCCTCATCCAGGCCCACGAGAAGGGGTATCTGATCTGCAACCCGCCCGCTGCACCCCTTGACCGGGAGGAGCTGGACGCGGTCTACGCCCTGCCCTTCACCCGCAAGCCTCACCCCATGTACAAGGGGCCCATTCCCGCCTTCAGCGAGGTGGCCTTCTCCCTGACCTCCTGCCGGGGCTGCTTCGGCGGCTGCAGTTTCTGTGCCCTCACCTTCCATCAGGGGCGGGTGGTCACTTCAAGGAGCGAGGAATCGTTGGTGAAGGAAGCGGAAACGCTCACGAAGGACCCCGGTTTCAAGGGGTATATCCACGACGTGGGCGGACCCACGGCCAACTTCCGGCGACCCGCCTGCCCTAAGCAGATCAAGTCGGGCGTGTGCCCGGACCGTCAGTGCATCGGCCATGACCCCTGTCCTGTCATGAAGGCTCACGCGGACGAGAAGGAATACGTGCATCTGCTGCGCCGCCTTCGGCAGGTGCCGGGGGTGAAGAAGGTGTTCGTCCGCTCCGGCGTCCGCTTCGACTACGCTCTGTTCGATAAGGACGACAGCTTTCTCAGAGAGCTGGTCCAGCATCATGTGTCCGGCCAGCTGAAGGTGGCTCCGGAGCACGTGTCGGAGCGCACGCTGGCGGCCATGAACAAGCCCTCCCATGAGGTTTACGAAGCTTTTCTCGACAAGTACGCCCGGCTCAACAAGCAATTCGGTCTGAAGCAATACGTGGTGCCCTACTTCATCTCCTCCCATCCGGGATGCACCCTGGAAGACGCCATCGAGCTCAGCGAATATTTGAAGGCCATCCACCATCGCCCTGAGCAGGTCCAGGACTTCTATCCCACCCCCGGTACCGTGTCCACCTGCATGTACTATACGGGCCTGGACCCCCGGACCATGGCGCCCATCCATGTGCCCAAGGGGGAGGAGAAGCGGATGCAGCGGGCGCTCATGCAGTATTGGCTTCCCCAGAACCGGCCTCTGGTGGAGAAGGCCCTGCGTCTGTGCCGCCGGGAGGATCTGATCGGGCAGGGCGGTCGCTGCCTCATCCGGGAGCGACAGCGGCCCAGAGCGCCGGAATCCGCGAAAAAAAAGGGAAAACCCGGCAAGAATGTGGTTGACAAACGGCCGCGAAGCAAGTAGAATACACTTTGGTTGATTTTGAGGGGTGCGCTATGGAACTGTCCATTCATGAAGCGGCAAAGCAGCTGGGCGAGGTATTTCCCTATGCCTGGCAGGGCACGCTGGAGGATCAGACCTACGGCAGCCGGACCGTTCGCTTCGTTGGGGAGGCTTCCTTGACAGGCGCCGTCGTCGGCGACGCCGAGGGCTTCACCGTCACCGGCAACGCCAAGGTCACGCTGGCGTCCGTCTGCGCCCGCTGCAACGAGCCCTTTGAAGAGCCCTTCGCCTTTTCCTTCGAGGATCGGTTCGTGAAAGCGATCTTCCACAAGGAGGATGACGAGACCTATCCTTTCGAGGGCGAAGTGATCGATCTTACTCAGGCCTTTATGGACGAGCTTTTTCTGCAGCTTCCCATGGTGAGCCTCTGTAAGCCCGATTGCAAGGGCCTGTGCCCCGTGTGCGGCGTCGATCTCAACCGTTTTCGGTGCAGCTGCGCCGAGAAAACCAGAAACAGCGCCTTTGATGCGCTAAAAGCATTGAGTTTTGAGAATAAGGAGGTGTAATCATGGCAGTACCCAAGAGAAAAACGTCCAAGGCACGCAGAGATTCCCGTCGTTCGGCGAACAACAATCTGACGGCCCCCACCCTGGTGGAGTGCCCCCAGTGCCACGAACTGAAGCTCCCCCACGCGGTTTGCAAGAAGTGCGGGTATTATGATGGCGAAAAGGTCATCGACATGGATAAGAAGGACAAGAAGGAAGCCTGACATCCGTGATTACAACCGACTGATCGCAACGAAGAAAGCTCTTACCAAAGGGCTTTTTTTGTTTGCGGAGAAGGGGATGATCCGAAGAAGGGCTGAAGGCGGCGGCTAAAGCTTTGACCGTGTTCGACGGCTTTCGGCGTCCATCCCCTTTGTCGGTAAAAGCATATTGCAAAGCGTCGTTTTTTCGCGTATACTGTTCCCATGACGATACCGGTGAACAATCCCATCACACTGCTGGCCATCACCCTTTTTGTGGCGGTCTTTATTGTGTTGCTGCCCTATATCGATCGGCGGGTCTGCCGCAAGCTGGGGCTGAATCTGCAGCACGGGCTCAGCGACAATGCCAACGCCGACAATCTGCTCAAGCTCCGTCAGCTGGTCCTGTATGCGGTGTTTCTGATCTATGTGGCGGCGTTCCTGGTGATCGTGTTCTTCTCCCGCACCGCCACCGACGCGTACCAGGTCCATGTGGCCCCCTTCCAGGACCTGTATAACGCGGTGGAGACCGATCGGGGTCTGGCGGATATCCTGGAAACCGTTTTCCGGGAGGGGATCGTGGAGGGTCTTTCCCATGTGGAGGTCATTCGGCCCGAGGACATTGCGCAGGTATATCTGAACGTGATGCTGTTCGTGCCCATGGGGTATCTGCTGCCCTATGTGTTCGGCTGGTTTCGTGCCAAAGCCCGCATCCGGCCGGTGGTGGCTTGCTTCATCCTGTCCCTGGCCACGGAGAATTTGCAGCTCATTTTCCGCCGGGGGTTCTACGATCTGGATGATCTCCTGTCCAACACCATAGGCGGGTTGATCGGGCAGATGCTGTTCATCTCCATCGCCTACGTGGTGACCCACCCCGATTGGAAAAGGGAGATCAGATCCTACCATCGCTGGCAGCATCACGCCCGGCACATGACCCTGTATCCCTTCGCCCGAAAGATCGGCCTCAGCCGCACCACCCTGCTGGCCACCTATGAGGAAGCGGTCTGGGATTTCTATGTGGACAAACTGGGGTTTCGGGTGAAGAAGCAGGTGATGAGCCTGGACGATATCGACACCCGGTTCCTGCTGGTCATGGGCAGCTCCCAGGTGGAGATCATTTGTTTCAACAAGCGAAAGATGATCCCCGTTCAGTATCTCACCATTTCCGCTCGCAACCTGGTGAAGATCAAAAAGCGGCTGGAAAAGAACGGCATCCAGGTGGGCGAGTTTCACCGGGATCCCTACACGGATCTGCGATGCCTGTCCTTCAACGGGCCGGACCGGGCGTGCATCACCGTCATCGAGGAACCGTAACAAAAAGTGAAAGAATCGCGGGGGAACGAAAACATGGCTTTACAAAGGGTCGTTCCCTTTGGTATACTGTCGCACATGAAAGTTTTATGGAAAAACATCCTTATCGTGTCCTTGTTCTTGCTGCCGGCCGCTCTGTCGGGCTGTGGGCAGCAGGTGGCGACCGCCTACGAAGCAACGGAAACGCCGTCTCCTGCGGCGGAGGTCGCCGTGACCTCCGGCCCCAGCGTGCACTTTGTGCCCATCACCATGGCGCCAACCTTTACGCCGACCCCCACGCCCACCGCCACGCCGGAGCCCACCCCCACGCCCACCGCCACGCCGGAGCCCACCCCCACGCCCACGCCCACCACGGTGCCGATGGATCGGCGGGACTTTGAAGGAGAGGTGCAGCAGTCCCTCTTTCCACTGTGGATGGGGGAGGCGGAGCCCACGCCCACCGTGGCGCCCCTTGCCACGCCGGATCCTCGGGCGGAGGCCATAGGCAAGCTTTGCGCCATGGTCTTTGCCAACGTGGCTGTCTATGAAAAGCCAAGCGAGACTGCCGATGTTTTGGGGCGGGAATCCTATCACCTCCTGTATGTGCACAGTATCCGCAAGGAATTCTACTATGTCACCACCCAGGAGGGGCGAACGGGCTATGTGAAGATCAGCTCGGTGACGCCGCTCTCGATGGCGGATCTGGAAGCATACATGTCGGCCGCCATGGAGCTCAGGTACACCGCCGATCACTACTCACCCGACGCTTTTGTGGCGGAGGTGACGGCCCTGGAGAGCCGAGGCAGCATGGAGGAGCGGATCTACCAGGCCCTTTGCCGTCTCGGGTTGGATTTTGAGCCGTTCTACTACCGGGTATTCCGCAAGGACCTGCAGGACAGCAAGAAGTATCCTCAATTCTATAAGGATGAGATCTATAACTCCCTGGTTTTCAAACTGTTCAATTCCACCGGGAGCCTTGCCTATTACAATGGCCACAGGACCCAATGGGAGTATGTGCCCGTAAACGGGACGCTCCAAAAGGGAGACATCCTCTTCTTCAGCGAACTGCCCAAGCGGAGCAAAGGCATCGTTCGCGATTGTGAATTTGTGGTTGCCGGGCAGCATTCGGGCAACATCACCGACTGCGCCCTCTATTTGGGAGACGACAGCATCCTGTATATGAAGAGCGGCAAGATGGTGCGGATGGACGGCTTTGCCGCCAGCGAGATGTATAAGAGCTTCGATTCTGCTCGTCGCATCCATCTGGATGTGTATGACGACAAGCAGCTGATCATAGAGGACATGATCGCCCAGACCTATGACTGCTTGGGCACGCCCTACAACAACATCCAGCGTACAGGCGATTTTTCCTTCGATTGTTCCGGCCTTGTCTCCTGGCTGCTGGTGCGGATGGAGCTGTATCCCAAGGGGTTTGTGTATTACAAATGGCTGGAGAGCCCCGCTTCGGGTTTATCCAACATCACGGATTATATCTGGCATGGGGAGAAGCTGGTCCATATGGAGACCCCTGTGCCCGTGCGCTCGGAATTGAAGTCGCTGGATGGTTTTGAACGGGGAGACATCGTGTTCCTCTCGGGAACCAAGGGCGGCATCGTCAGCCATGTCATGATCTACCTGGGCGAGGGGCGGGTGATCCATTCCACCACCGTCACAAAAGGGTACATGACATACGCCGGCACCGTGGTGGCGAACTTCCGCAAGGAACTGCAGCGGCTGTACTGCACCTCTTTGCGCATTGAAAGCATTTCCTGACCGGATCGAGCCGCGGGCAGGATGCCGATACCGGGGGAAGCAGCCCGAACCGAGACCATGAATAGAAACAACGCCTTCCGTCGAACCGTCGAGGAAGGCGTTGCTTTTTTTGTTCTTTGTCCGGTTATGGCGTGATGCGCTCGATCCGGAGGGCGTTCTGATAGAGCAGCTGAAGCTCCGGTCGGAAGAGGGCCACCACCGTGCCGCCGTATTCCTCGTCGATGAAGGTGGAGTGGATCACCCGGCCTTTGCCCAGGTACACCATGACGTGCCCCACCCTGGCTTTCTGCGCCTCCTTCCGAAGGAAAACCAGATCTCCCCGTTCCAGGACCGTCATATCGGTCAACCCCTTCTCCTCATCTCGCGGGATGGGACAGGATAGATAGATGTGCCGTTTATAATGCCAGTAATAATGGTTGATCTTGGAGAAGCCGGAAGCGTTGGTGCCCTTGAAGGGCTGGTGCCCATAGATGGCGGGGGTGATCTCCATGCGGGCAAACAGCCAGGAGATGAGACCGGAACAGTCGAAAGAATACTCCCCTTTGCGCTGATAGTTGTTGTAGGGCGTGCCCAAGCAATCGTAGATCTGAGAGATCATGTCCTCCACGATCATTTGCTTTTCGTCAAAGACGGCAAGATGGATGCGGCGGGCGCAATCCAGGGAGGATCGGAGCGTTGCGGTCAAATGCATGGGCTTGATCTGCCCGCCTCGCAGGAGCAGGACATTGTCTTCGCCCATGTACACGCCGCAGCCCGTCAGCATGCCGGAGTAGGGGCCTTTGACGACGAATTCATATCCTTCCAGCACGCCGCTGCTCCCTTTTTCCAACGGATCGCTGAAGAACAGGATGTCCCCTCTTTCAAGCTCGCCGTCGAAGGGCACATACTCCCATTGCGTTGGCTGGCCATCATAGTATACCAGCGTGCCGGATGTGTTGAACAGTTTGAACAGGAGGGAATTGTAGATGTCCTCCTTATAGAACAGGGGATAGCGTTCGTCGTTGTCCAGATCCTTCTGATACACCATATAATAGAAGGGATCAAAGTCCAGCCCCAGCCGACCGAGAGCGGCATAGATGCGCTCCGCCATGGACCCTTGGTCCGTTCCGTCCTGAAGCTCCCGGATCAGGGCGTCGGGGGAATAGAAATCCACGGTGTGCTGCAGCTGTTCCGCAGCGTCATAGTAGCGATCCAGGTCTTCCCGGGAGAGGACGACGCACTGGCTGGCCTTCACATAGCCCGTCAGCCCATCCTGGGTGGTAACATAATAATACTTCCGATTGTGTATGTTGTGGATATAAAACAGGTGAAAGGACTCCCGCCCCAAAACCTTGGCATACTCATAGGGAGCGGACAGGATGGGCACGTGAGCAAACACCATGGCGCCCATCTTGCCGATGCCTTCCACCAGGGGATTGGGGGTGGCCAGGGGCTGCACCGTGGGGCTGGCCTCCGGCGTGCAGCTCAGCAGGGGGAAGAGCTGCGCTTCAACGCCTTTGCGACCGTCCAGCCGGTGCAGCGGAATGGGTGTGGGAGTGGGTGTGGGCGTGGGCGTGGGCGTGGGGGTCGGCGTGGGTGAGGGCGTGGGCGTATCGGTGGGGATGGGGGAGGGCGTGAGCGCGGCTGTGGGCGTGGGAACGGCCGTGGACACGGCGGTCGCCGCGGGAGAGAGGGTGACGGCAGGCGTATTCTCAGCCACCGTGTCTGCATCCGGCGTCGGCGTGCAGCCGGGCAGGACGAGCAGCAACAGCAATGTCAGGACGATGGCTTTTTTCAGGCGTTCTTTCATAAGAAGCAGTATACCAGAAAGACGTCCCTCCTGTAAAGACCGACAGCGTTTTATTACAATTCTTAAAGCGTGCGGCCGTTCCCGCTTTTCTTCCGCGGGGATCGAAAAATGAGTTGCATAAATCCGTTTAGTGTGGTACATTTTTCTGTGGAAAAAGTGCTATTCTTTTGTGAGGAGCCGTACATCCCATGACATTCCGGCACGATCAGTCTTGCCCGTAAGGAAACCATACGTTCTCAAAGGGATGTATGGTTTTTTCCTCTTTCCCGCGTCCGTGACGGGCGCGGCGCGACATATTTCATCAAAGGAGGTCAAAGGCGAATGCCCAAGTACATCATGGCACTGGACGCTGGCACCACCAGCAATCGGTGCATCCTGTTCAACGAGAAGGGGGAGATCTGCAGCGTTTCCCAGCGGGAGTTCACCCAGTACTACCCTAAGCCCGGTTGGGTGGAGCATGACGCCAACGAAATCTGGGAGACCCAGCTCCATGTCTGCCGCAGGGCCATGGAAAAGATCGGCGCCAGAGCGGAGGACATCGCGGCCCTGGGGATCACCAATCAGCGGGAGACCACCGTCGTCTGGGACAAAGCCACCGGCGAACCCGTATGTCACGCCATCGTCTGGCAGTGCCGCCGGACCGCCGAGTACTGCGACAGCCTGAAGGCCAAGGGCCTGGTGGACGCTTTCCGCAAGAAGACCGGTCTGGTCATCGACGCCTATTTCTCCGGCACCAAGGTCCGCTGGATCCTGGAGAACGTGCCCGGCGTGCGGGAACGGGCGGAGCGGGGAGAGGTCCTCTTCGGCAACGTGGATACCTGGCTCATGTGGAAGCTGTCGGGGGGCAGGGTCCACAAGACCGACTATTCCAACGCCTCCCGCACCCTCATGTACAACATACGGGAGCTCAAGTGGGACGACGAGATCCTGAAGGAGCTGAACGTGCCCAAGTGCATCCTGCCGGAGGTTTGTCCGTCCTCCGGATTGTTCGGGTATACGGATCCGAAATGGTTCGGAGGCGCCATCCCCATGGCCGGCGCGGCAGGCGATCAGCAGGCGGCCCTCTTCGGCCAGGCCTGCTTCACCTCCGGCGAGGCGAAAAACACCTACGGGACCGGCTGCTTCACCCTTATGAACATCGGCACGGATATCAAATATTCCAAAAACGGCCTGGTCACGACCATCGCCTGGGGCCTGGACGGCAAGGTGGAGTACGCCCTGGAGGGCTCCGTCTTCGTGGCAGGCGCCTCCATCCAGTGGCTGAGGGACGAGATGGGCCTGATAGAGAACGCTCCGGCCTCCGAGAAATACGCGGCGCTGGTGCCCGATACCAACGGCTGCTACGTGGTCCCCGCCTTCACGGGCCTGGGCGCGCCGTACTGGGATCAGTACGCCCGGGGCTGCATCGTGGGCCTCACAAGGGGCGTGAACCGGAACCACATCATTCGCGCCACGCTGGAGTCCCTGGCCTATCAGTCCGCGGATCTGCTCTTTGCCATGGAAAAGGATTCCGGCATCCGGCTGGAGGCCCTTAAGGTGGACGGCGGCGCTTCCGCCAACAACTTCATCATGCAGTTCCAGTCCGACGTCATCGGCACGCCGGTGCTGCGGCCCCGGTGCGTTGAGACCACGGCCATGGGCGCGGCGTATCTCGCCGGCCTTGCCGTGGGATACTGGAGGAGCAAGGAGGACGTGAAAAAGAACTGGGCCATCGATCGGACCTTCGTGCCCGAGATGGGGGACATTGAGCGGGATCAGAAGCTGACCGGTTGGCATCGGGCGGTGAAATGCGCCTTCGGCTGGGCCAGAGAAGATTTGTAAAGGAGTGGGAAAGTGAACGGAGTATACGACGTGATCATCGTGGGCGGCGGCGTGGTGGGCTGCGGCACAGCCAGGGAGCTGATGCGCCGCAAGGCCAGGGTGCTGCTGTTGGAAAAGACGAACGATATCTGCAACGGCCAGAGCAAGGCCAACACCGCCATCATCCACGGCGGCTACGACGCAAAGCCGGGCACTCTGAAGGCCAGGTTCAACGTGCTGGGCAACGCCATGTTCGATCGGCTCCATGAGGAGCTGGACGTGCCCGTGCAGTGGAACACCTCGCTGGTGGTGTCCTTCAGCCTGGAGGATCATCCGGCCCTTGAAAAGCTCCTGGACCAGGGCATCCGAAACGGCGTGCGCGGGGAGCTGCGGATCATCGACGAGGCGGAGCTCAGGCGTCGGGAGCCCAACGTGGGCCGCGAAGCGAAGGAAGCGCTGCTGGTGGGCGCCGGCGGCATCGTCTGCCCCTACGAACTCACGGTCGCCTACGCCGAGAACGCGGCGAAGAACGGGGCGGAATTCATTCGCAACGCCGAGGTGACCGGGATCAGGCGGTTGGAGAACGGCCATTGGCAGGTGGTTTCTGCCGCCGGGACCTTTGAGACCCAGGCGGTGGTGAACGCCGCCGGGACATACGCCGATGTGATCAACAACATGGTTTCCGCGCGGAAGGTCCATATCCGGCCCCGCCGCGGCGAGTATTATATCCTGGACAAGAAGTATCACGGCGTCTTTCACGCCACCATGTTCCAGCTGCCCACCAGGATGGGCAAGGGCATCCTGATCGCGCCTACGGTGGACGGAACCGTGCTGGTCGGGCCCACCGCGGAGGACATCGACGACAAGGAGGACAAGCGCACCACGGCGGCGGGCCTCGACAAAGCTCTCCGCGGCGCCAGCCGCACCTGGGAGCATATCCCCACCCGAGGCTTCATCACCACCTTCTCCGGTCTTCGGGCCACCGG
>CADCMN010000037.1 GCA_902802575.1 uncultured Eubacteriales bacterium
GGGGCTTCCAGGCTGTCGTAGGGGGCGTCGCCGATGCCCAGCACGTTCACGCCGTTTTTCTTCAGCCGATCGCAGAAGTTCCAGTAGGTGTGGGGGAAGTAGGGGGAAATAAACACAAAATTCATAGGATTACCTCGTTTTATATCGACAAAATCACATTGGGAAATAATTGGTATATAGTATACGACACAACGCCCCGAGAATCAACCCCATCTTATCCATTTTTCTGCGCCCGCCGTCAAGACTCCGGGCGACGGCAGGGGGACGCCGTCCGGCTCATTGACGGCAGCGGCGCTTCCGTGGAAAAATACACCTATGACAGCTGTGGCAAGCTCCTCAGCTGCACCGGCGCTTTAGCAACCTCATTAGGCGTATTGAACCCCATTGGCTAATCATAGGAGGCAGCATCATGTCTTTTAGCTACTACAAATATCGTAGGGCTGGCCTTATAGTACCCGCATGCTTTGTATTATCTGCCGTCTCTAAGTGTTGCACTTAGTTTGACAATTCATCGATTTCCTGATACAGGAGGGTGGCTGACATGAAGAGCAATACTGATGATACATCTGCTGTTTGCAAAAAACGAAGATGGAACCATACGGATGTACTCATTCACAACGTAAGATTGCAAGGATGATTGCTGGGCCCTCTTGGACAGATACACCGGTATAACGGCGCCAATGAGCTGGTCCGGGAGACAAACAGCTCACCAATAAGACGGTTCAGCCCCACATCGGATCCAAGAAAAGTGAACGAATTGAAAACGCAAAAAGTTTTTTTAAAAAGAGTAGGACAAGATCGGGATTCTGTGGTAATATACTATTAGACGCGAGGAAACGATATGATCGCGTCAGAGGGAGTGAAAGATATGCGTATTTCCATTTCCGGAAAAAACCTTGAAGTCTCCGACTACATGCGGGAGACCGCGTATCGTCCGGGCGGAGGAGACCTCCGGCGACATGTACGCGTCTTTGGACAATGTGGTCAACAAGCTGGAGAAGCAGGTGCAGCGGTATCGCACCCGCCAGGATCGCCGTCGGCACACCGGCGAGGTCATTGCGGACTATGCCCCTGTGGCGCCGGAAGAGCCTGAAGCCTTCACGCCCAGGATCGTGCGCACCAAGAAATTCGCCATTCGGCCCATGAGCGAGGAGGAGGCCATGCTCCAGATGGAGATGCTGGGCCATTCCTTCTTCGTGTTCGAGAACGCCGACACCGGCGAGGTCAACGTGCTGTACGTCCGTAAGGACGGCAACTACGGCCTGATCGAACGGGCATAAACCACATTATCGGATCCCACGGCGGCCGAGGCAAAAGCCTCGGCCGCTGCTTTGTTTATCTCGCCCGGACCGCGGCTTTTTTCTTGCCTTGAAAACGAAAGACAATTGTGCTATTCTAAGCGTATAATGGATAGGTATGTGCAAGGAAAAGTGATCACACGGGTGGAGGCGGCTTCCCCGGCGGCCCGGGAGGGGCTTCGCGCAGGGGATGTGCTGCTGTCCGTCAATGGGGAGCGGGTGAAGGACCTCATCGACTACGAGGCCCTCTCGGTCCGTGGCCGCCTCATCGTGGAGGTGGAGCGGGCAGGGGAGAAGCTTCGCTATCTCGTGCGCAAGAAGGTGGGGGAGCCCTTGGGCCTGTGCTTCGAAACCACGCTCATGGATCGGATGCAGACCTGCAAAAACCGCTGCCTCTTCTGCTTCGTGGACCAGATGCCCAAGGGCATCCGCAGCTCCCTGAACGTGAAGGACGACGACTGGCGGCTGTCCTTCATCATGGGCAACTATGTGACGCTGACCAACGTGTCCGAGGAGGAGTTCCAGCGGATTTTGAAGCGCAGGGTCAGCCCCCTCTATGTGTCGGTGCACGCCACCAACCCTGCGCTGCGGGTGAAGCTCATGAGCAACCCCACGGCGGGCAGGATCATGGAGCGCTTGACCGCCCTGAAGGAGGCGGGCATCACCTTCCACACCCAGATCGTCCTGTGCCCCGGGCTCAACGATGGGCCGGAGCTGGAGCGCACCTTGGCGGACCTCGCCTCCCTCTATCCCTGCTGCGCCTCCATCGCGGCGGTGCCCGTGGGCCTCACCAAGTTTCGGGAGGGCCTCTACCCCCTACGAGGGTACACCGCGGCGGAAGCCCAAGCCCTGATCACCTATGGGGAGGGGAAGCAGGCTGAGTTTCGGGCGGCCTGGGACGACACCTTCTTCTACCTCTCCGACGAGTGGTATCTCACGGCGGGGCTGCCCCTGCCGCCCGCCGAGAGCTATGGGGACTTTCCTCAGATCGAGAACGGCGTGGGCCTGCTGCGGCTCTTTGAGATGGACTTTCGGGAGGCCCTGGCGGACAGGTCGCCTTTGCCGGAACCCCGCCGCATCACCGTGGCCGGGGGCGTGGCGGCCAACCCGTTCTTCCGGGAACTGTATAAATATTTGGAGAACTATAATATTTATGCAGACACGATCCCCGTGGAGAACCGCTTCTTCGGCGGCAACGTCCATGTGGCGGGGCTGGTGACGGCGGGAGATCTGATGCGCTCCTTCCCGGAAGCAGAGGGCGGGCCCATCCTGATCCCCCGGAACATGCTCCGGGAGAAGGACAGCGTGTTTCTGGACGGCGTGACGCTGGACGAATTGCAGGGGAAGATGGGCCGCCGGGTGATCCCCTTCGGCGGCGGACGTGAATTTATCGAATTGGTATTTGGAGACGAACTATGAGCAAACCTTTGGTAGCCATCGTGGGACGGCCCAACGTGGGCAAATCCACCCTGTTTAACAAGCTGATCGGGCGGCGGCTCTCCATCGTGGAGGACACCCCCGGCGTCACCCGGGACCGGATCTATGCGGACGCGGAGTGGCTCACCCACAGCTTCACCCTCATCGACACCGGCGGCATCGAGCCCGCCAGCGAGGACATCATCGCCGTCCAGATGCGGCGGCAGGCGGAGCTGGCCATCGAGACGGCGGACGTCATCATCTTCCTGGTGGACGGCCGTGAGGGCATGACCGCCGCCGACGAGGAGGTGGCCGCCATGCTTCGCAGATCCAACAAGCCCGTGGTCCTGGCGGTGAACAAGCTGGACACGCCCAAATTCAACGACGCCATCTATGAGTTCTATGCCCTGGGTTTGGGGGACCCCGTCATCGTCTCCGCCGGACAGGGGCTGGGCCTGGGCGACATGCTGGACGAGGTCTGCGCCCACTTCCCGCCGGAGGCCCAGGAGGAGGGGGAGCACCCCCTGAACATCGCCGTGGTGGGCAAGCCCAACGTGGGCAAGAGCAGCTTGGTCAACGCCATCCTGGGCGAGGAGCGCTGCATCGTGTCCAACATCCCCGGCACCACCCGGGACGCCGTGGACACCCTCTTCACCCTGGACGGGGAGCCCTATGTCTTGGTGGACACCGCCGGCATCCGCCGCAAGCGCGCCGTGGAGGACGAGACCATCGAGCGCTACAGCGTCATCCGCTCCCTGGCCGCCGTGCGGCGGGCGGACGTGGTCTTGATCGTGGTGGACGCGGAGCAGGGCCTCTCCGAGCAGGACGTGAAGATCGCGGGCTACGTCCATGAGGAGGGGAAGCCCTCGGTGCTGGTGGTCAACAAGTGGGATCTGATCGAGAAGGACACCAACACCATGAATAAGTTCAAGAAGGACATGCAGGTGGACCTGGCGTTCATGGACTATGTGCCCTTCCTGTTCCTCTCCGCCAAGACCGGCCAGCGGGTGAACAAGCTCCTCACCGTCGCCAAGGAGAGCTACGCGCAGTCCATTCGCCGGATCACCACCGGCACCCTCAACGACATCGTGAACGAGGCTATCTCCATGACGGAGCCCCCGGCCATGTCCGGCAAGCGCCTCAAGATCTATTACGCCACGGAGGTCTCTGTCCAGCCGCCCACCTTCGTGATCTTCGTCAACGACGAAGCATTGGTCCACTTCTCCTACAAGCGGTATATGGAGAACTACTTCAGAAAGACCTTCGGCTTCGCCGGCACACCCATCAAGATCATCTTCCGCAATCGAGGGAAGGAGGAATAAGAAATGTTGAACGTAGTCCAGATACAGACAGTGGCCATCATCCTGGTCCTCAGCTACTTCATCGGCAACTTCCAGTCGGCGGTGCTGTTTTCCAAACGCTTTCTCCACGACGACGTGAGAAAGCACGGTAGCGGCAACCCCGGCGCCACCAATATGACCCGGGTCTTCGGCACCAAGTGGGGCGTCATCACCTTCCTGGGGGATGCCTTCAAGTGCTTCCTGGGCGTGGCGTTGGGCGCGCTGTTGGGCAAATGGTGGGGCATCGCCGTCCAGAACGCGGCCCTGGACTTTGCTTTGGGCAGCTATATCGGGGGCCTGGGCGTGGTGCTGGGCCACTGCTGGCCCGTGCTGTACCGGTTCAAGGGCGGCAAGGGCGTGGCCTGCTTCTTCGCCTTCATGTTCTTCAGCTTCCCTCTGGGCGGGGCCATCACCTTTGGCTTTGCCCTCATCGTCTTCCTCCTCTGCCATAAGATCTCCCTGGTGTCCATGACCAGCTCCCTGCTCTTCACCATCCTCTGCGCCGTGAACTACGCTCAGCGGCCCTGGCTGTGGCTCTTCGCTGCTCTCTGCACCGCGGTCATCATCATCCGGCATCGGGCCAATATCAAGCGCCTCATCGACGGCACCGAGGGCACCATCAACTATTGAGGTGGCCGCCCATGCCCATAACCATCAAACCCATGGAGACTGAGGACGAGATCAAGGGCAAGGCCTTCGTCCACTGGAAGTGCTGGCAGGTGACCTATCCCGGCCTTATGAGTCAGGCGTATCTGGACAACTTCACTTTGGAAAAGAGCGAGGAACGGGCCAGGGCGTGGCGGGACAATATCCTGGTGGCCAAGGAAGGGGACCGGGTCATCGGCTTTGTAGGCTATGGCAGCAGCGGCCCGGATGCCCCCGATACCGGCGAGGTGTTCGCCCTTTACGTGCTGCCGGAATACCACGGTACCGGCGTGGGACGGCAGCTCATGGACGCTGCCCTGGAGAAGCTGGCAGGCTATCCGAAAATATGTCTGTGGGCGGTGAAGGGCAACGGCCGGGCCGTTCGCTTCTATGAGAAATGCGGCTTTTGTCTGACCGGAGAGGAGAAGTTCACCAAGTCCGTCTCCGCCTATGGGATTCGGATGCTCAAAGAACGATAGATCAAGCCTTTTCGCCCTGCTGCCGCATGCGCAGCAGGGCCTTTTTTTCTATTCGGGATATTTGCACCTGGGAGAGCCCCAACCGCTTTCCCACCTCATTTTGGGTCCGGTCCTGGAAGTAGCGCATAAACAGCACCTGCCGCTCCCGCTCGGAGAGGACGGCGAACAGCTCCCGAAGCTCCACCCGCCGCAGGGCGTCCTGCTCCGTGTCGGCGTCGGCGCTGCCCAGGAAGGAATGCAGCTCGGCGCCGTCCTCGTCCGTGGGGGCGTCCAGGGACAGGGCGCCGGTCCGGGAGGCCAGGGCCGCCGTGATGTCCTCCAGAGGCACATTCAGCGCCTTCGACAGCTCCTCCACGGTCAAATTCCCCTGCTCCTGTCGGATCCGTTCGATCCGCAGGGCCAGCGATTTGGTCTCCCGGGAGAACTTCACCATGCCGTCGTCTCGGAGGAATCGCCGTATCTCCCCGGCGATCAGCGGCACGGCGTAGGTGGAGAAGCAGAGGCCCCGGTCGGGGTCGAACCGCCTCAATGCCTGCAAAAGACCGATGCTGCCCAGCTGGATCATGTCCTCCTGGCCAAGGCCGCAGTTCTGATACCGTCGGGCGATGGCGGCCACCAGGGGCATGTTCTCCCGAAGAAGCGCTTCCTCCGCCGCCCTGTCGCCCGCCTGCACCCGCCGGATGCCGTCCAGGAAGGCCTCAGTCCCCACGGGCGACGCCGATCTCCTTCTCCATGGTCACGGCGGTCCCCTCGCCGGGGGCCGATTCGATCTGGACGCTGTCCATGAAGGCCTCCATCACCGCAAAGCCCATGCCGGACCGTTCCAGCTCCGGCTTGCTGGTGTAGAAGGGCCGCCGGGCCAGCTCGATATCCTCGATGCCGCAGCCCGTGTCCTTCACCACGATCTTCAGCCTCTTGTCCTCCGCCTCGCACCGAAGGGTGATCATGGCGGAACGATCGTTGCCGTAGGCGTGGATGATGGCGTTGGTCACCGCCTCGGACACCGCGGTCCTCAAATCCGACAGCTCGTCGATGGTGGGGTTCAGCAGCGATGCGAAGGCAGCCGCGGCCGCCCGGGCAAAGCCCTCGTTCACGGAGAGGGAGGGAAAGGTCAGCTCCATCCAGTTATCCATACGCGCCTCCTTACACTCTGTCCACGATGGCGTAGACGCCTGACATGCGAAAGATCTTGTCGATGGCTCCCGACATGCCCGTCACGGTGAGATGCCCGCCTCGCATGCTCAAAATGCGATACCGGCCCAGGATCACCCCCAGGCCCGCGCTGTCCATAAAGGTGACGCCGGAGAGATCCAGCGTCAGATCCCGGACCGTGATGTCCTTCAACAGGGTGTCCAGCATGTTCCTGGTCTGCTCCGCACTGTGATGATCCAGCTCCCCGGATAGCTTCACATGGAGTCGGGGACCTCGCTTGCTCGCGTTTATTTCCATAGGCGATCTCCTTTGCATTGACTGTCCAATTCTAATACGGCAGGGCCTCTGCCGCGTCCTGCCTCGAAAAAGGACGAGCTTTCGGGCATCCGGTCTATCTTTCGGGCATACCTTGAACCATGAGAAAAGGACTTGTGGTTCGGGCCGTGTGCGCCTTGCTGATGCTGCTGTTTCTCCTGTACGCCGCCCCGCAGGTAGGGGCGGGTACGGGGGAGAGCTTCTATGTGAAGAATCGTCAGATAACGGAACCGGAGTACGTGGGGACCATCACCCTCTACCACATCGTCACCCACAGGACCTACCAGGGCAGCGTGACCGCTTTTTTGCAGGAGCGGGCGGAGGCCTTCAACAAGCGTCATTTCGGCGTGCGGATCGTGGTGGAAGGCATGGGGGAAGGGGACTTCCTTGAGCGCCTTTCCTATGGCCGCCGGGCGGACATGTATTCCTTCTTCTCCGGCGCCCTCGGTGAGGAAGAGCTGCAAAAGGCGGCCTTCGTGCCGGAAGCGGATCTGCGCCCGGGCCTGTCGGTGACGCCCAGGGCCGCGCCCTGGTGCTTTTCCGGCTATGTGCAGACAAGCGAGGGAGAAACGGAGCCCGTCGCCGCCCTGGCCAACGGGGCGGCGGGCACGGTCATAGACCTGAGGGCCTGGGGAGACATGCAGCGCCAGGGACAGGCGGGAGCGTCGACCGTCTGCCCCGGGGCCTTTACGGATCAGATCTGCTATCTGGGCATCGATCGGAACACCGGGGCAGAAAAGGCGAAGTGGTGTCTGTTCTTTTATGACTATCTTCTGTCGGAGCCAACGCAGAAGATGCTGCCTTCTCTGGGGGCGTTTTCCGTTCGCGCCGACGTGCCCTGCCCCTATGGCAACGCATTGCTGCTGGATCTGGATCGCGCCTACAAGGCGGTGATCGTTCCGGAACCCTTCCTGTACTACACCCATAAAGCCCAGCTTCTGGCGGACGCCCAAGCCGCCCTCGCCGGGGATGAAAGTGCAAAAAACAACTTTTTTCAGCGCCTTGCCATTGTAATTGGCCCCTGAACTTGCTATACTGAAACCATGGTATACTATAGAGATTCTATAGCCCGGACGTTGATCGGTCTGGGCGCCAAAGAGAACGTCCCCCTTTCCGAGCTGGTGAGCTTCCGGGTGGGGGGGCCTGCGGCGTTCGTGCTGCAGCCCCGGCAGGAAGAGACGCTGGTCCGCGCCTTGGAGCTTTGCCATGAGGAAAGGATCCCCGTGGCGATGTTGGGCAACGGCACCAACGTGCTGCCCTCGGACGAAGGCTTTTCCGGCCTCGTGCTGCTGTTGAGCGGCGACGGCGCAGCGCCGGTATTCGAGGGAGATGCGGTCGTCGTCGGCGCAGGCACCTCCCTGACGGCTCTGGCCAAGGAGAGCGTCCAGCGCGGTCGCATGGGCCTGGAGCGGTTGTGTGGGATCCCCGGCACCGTGGGCGGGGCTGTGGCCATGAATGCGGGCGCCTATGGCGGCGAAATCAAAAACGTGCTCAGCCGCGTCCGGCTGTACCGAAACGGCGGCTTCCTCTGGGAGGACGCCCGCTTATCAGAGATGGGCTATCGTAAGAGTCCCTACTCCTGGCCCAACGCCATCGTGACCGCCGTGGCGCTGCGGCTCGCCCCCGATGACGGCACGGCGGCTGCTGTCATGGCCGATTGTATGCGGCGGCGCAAGGAGAAGCAGCCCCTTTCCCTGCCTTCGGCGGGCAGCACCTTCAAGCGGCCGGAAGGCCACTTCGCCGGAGCTCTTATCGAGGGCTGCGGCTTGAAGGGCTGCACCGTGGGCGGAGCCCAGGTCTCCGAGCTTCACGCCGGCTTTATCGTGAACCGCGGCGGGGCCACGGCGGGAGACGTCGAGACGCTGATCCGCCATGTACAGGATGTAGTATACAGCGAAACCGGCGTACGGCTGGAACCTGAAGTGAAACGACTGGAGGACCTCTCATGTATCTTTTGATCGTTACGGGCATGAGCGGAGCCGGCAAGAGCACCGCGCTCAAGGCGTTGGAGGAGTTGGGCTACTATTGCGTGGACAACCTGCCGTCTCCCATGCTGCCGGCCTTTGTGGAGATGTGCAACCAGGCGAAGCCCCCCATTGAGCGAGCGGCGGTGGCGGTGGACAGCCGAGAAAGCCTGCTGTCTGCAGGGCCGGAGGACGCGGTGGACGTGCTTATGAAGCTGACCTGCCGGTATGAGATCCTTTTTCTGGACGCCCGGGACGAGGTGCTCATGGAGCGCTATAACGAGACCCGTCGGCGGCATCCCCTGGGCGAGGGGGGCGATGTGGCCTCCGGCGTGCGCCTGGAGCGGGTATTTTTGGGAAACATGCTGGCCCATGCGGACTATGTGCTGGACACCTCCGACGTGGCGGTCAGGAACGTGCCCAAAATGATGCGGAAGATCCTGCCGGAGATCGGCAGCCCCCATATGAGCCTGGTCATCTGCAGCTTCGGATACAAGCGCGGCGTGCCCGTGGATGCGGACATCGTGCTGGATATGCGCTTTGCGGAGAATCCCTACTACGTGCCGGAGCTTCGCAAGCTCTCCGGCCTCGATCAGCCGGTCAAGAGCTTCCTGGAGGACAAGCCCCTCATGGACGACGTGCTGAACTGGGCGGTGAAGCTGGTGAAGGACACCATGCCCTACTTTGAGCTTCAGGGCAAAAATCTGCTGCGGCTTTGCTTTGGCTGCACCGGCGGCCGGCATCGGTCCGTTTACGCGGCGGAAACCGTGGCGCAGCGCCTGCGGGAGGACGGCATCCCCGTCCGGGTCTATCACCGGGATCTCACCGCGGAGGCGGCGGACATCGAAAGCAGGATGATGCATTAAATGAGCTTTGCATCGGATATTAAGGAGGAAGTGGTTCGCATCCGGACGCGGGACGGGGCGGTGAAGCTCTCGGAGCTCTCCGGCCTTACCTTCGTCTGCGGCAATCTCAAGCTGGGTCGGCGAAAGGCTGTGAGCTACCGCACGGAGAATCGGGAGGTGGGCCGCCATATCGCCGCCTTGGGCACATCCCTGTACGGCCTCGATGTGGAGATGGAGGAACGGGTGCGGGAGCATCGCAAGGCCCCCCTGTACGTGGTGAACATGAGCGGCGCGAAAGCCGCCCAGATGCTTTCCGATACGGGCGTCATGGTCACGGACGACGATGGCATCCATCTGCTGTCCCGGCTGCCAGGAGCCCTGATCCGGGAGGACGAGGCCCGGCGGGCCTTTGTGCGGGGGTGCTTTCTGGGTGCGGGCAGTTGTTCCGATCCCCAGGGGGCTTACAGCGTGGAACTCCTCTGCCGCGCGGAGAGCTTCGCCGTGGGGCTGGTGGATCTGCTGAACGAATACGGCCTGTCGGCAAACTATTCCCTGCGGCGGAACCGGTATGTGGTCTATCTCAAGGAGGGGGACAGCGTCACGGGCTTTCTGGCCCTCATCGGCTCCAACACCGCCGCCTTGGACCTGGAGAACGTGCGGGCGGAGAAGGAGACCCGCAACTACGTGAACCGCACCACCAACTGCGAGTACGCGAACCTGGATAAACTGGTGGCGGCCTCTGTAAAGCAGCAGCAAGCGGTGAACACCATTCTGCGCCACGGCCATTTTCAGCGGCTTCCCAAGGCGTTGAAGGAGGCGGCGGAGCTTCGGCTCAACTATCCGGACGCCAGCTTGCAGGAGCTGGCCGATATGGCGGACATCAAGAAATCGGGCATGAATCATCGGCTCACCCGGCTGGTGGAGTACGCCCAGGATTTGGAGAACGGCTTACTATGAACGAAGCGTACAGCGCCTTTGCCGCGGGCTACGACCGCATGATGGGCGACGTGGAGTATGACGGCTGGGCCCGGTATATCGACGGCTTTCTGAAGGAAGCAGGGGCCAGATCCGTCCTGGAATGCGCCTGCGGCACGGGGAACCTCACGGTGCGCCTGGCGAAGATGGGGTATGCCATGACCGGCTCGGACCTGTCCGAAGATATGCTCATGGCGGCCCGGCAGAAGGCCCTCAACGCAGGGCTCCGGTTCCTGCCCTTCGTCTGCCAGGACATGCGGCGCATCGTCCTCCACAAGCCCGTGGACGCCATCGTCTGCGCCTGCGACGGCGTGAATTATCTTGTAGACGGGGCGGAGGATTTCTTCCGGGCGGCTTATACCGCCCTGAAGCCCGGCGGAACGCTGCTGTTCGACGTTTCTTCCGCCTATAAACTGTCCACGATCCTGAACAACAACACCTTCGCCGCCACGGGGGAGGATTGGGCCTATATCTGGGAGAATCAGTACCATCCCCGCCTGGGCCGGGTGGATATGCTGCTCACCGGCTTTCTTCGGCAGGGCAAGGGCTACGCCCGCTTCGAGGAGCATCACAGCCAGCGGGCCTATACCGAGGCGGAATTGAGATCGTCCCTCGAAAGCTGCGGCTTTGGGGACGTTCGGGTATTTGAGGCCTTCACCCGCAGCGCGCCCACGGACACGGCGGAACGGCTTCAATTCATCGCACGAAAGGAATGAACATGAACGATACGATCCTGCAGGGACTTTTGAAACAGAATACCATTCGTTTTGCCGCCGTCACCGGTCGGGAGTTGGTGGCGGAAGCTCAGCGCATCCACGGTCTCAGCCGCACGGCCACCGCCGCCTTGGGACGGGAACTTCTCATGGTGGCCATGATGGCGTCTCAGCTCAAAAACGATACCGACTCCGTGTCCGCCATCCTTTCCGGCGGCGGTCCCGGGGGCAATCTCGTCTGCGTCGGCCGCAAGGGCCCCTACGTGAAGGGCTGCGCCGGGGACCCGGGGTATGAGCTGCCCCCCAAGGAGAACGGCAAGCTGGACGTGGGCGGCTATGTGGGCAAAAGCGGCAAGCTCACGGTGGTACGGGACCTGTCGCTGAAGGAGCCCTATGTGGGCATGTGTCATCTGGTTTCCGGCGAGGTGGCGGAGGATTTCGCGGAGTATTTCACCGCCTCCGAGCAGCAGCCCAGCCTGGTGTATCTGGGCGTTCGTTTAGAGCCTCTTTCAGGGCAAGTCCTGGGCGCCGGCGGCCTGCTGGTCCAGCCCCTGCCCGACTGTCCCGCAGAGAACGTGGACTACGTTATGGCTCAGGCGGAGGCGATCCCCCACCTGACCCGGCGCCTGTCCGAAGGCGAGGGCTTGAAGGATATCGTCCTCGACCTGTTCCCGGAGGGGGACGTGTCGTTCACAGAGGAGCTTTCGCCCACCTACCGCTGCGACTGCAGCCGGGAGCGCATGGAGCGGGCCCTCATGAGCCTTGGGCGGGATGAGCTGCATACGATCATCGAGGAGGACGGCCAGGCGGAGCTGAGCTGTCATTTCTGCAACAGCAGATACGCCTTCACCAAAGCGGAGCTCGAGAGCCTTTTACAGGAAGGAGCGGGGGCGTGAAACAGGATCGGGACAACATCCTGTCCTTCGATCAGGGGGCAGGCTTTTATCTCAAAACCGGCCGCCGTCAGGCGGAGGCCGGAAATCTGATCCGCGCCCTGTCCCATCTGCGTACGGCCCATGAGAAGGATGCGGACAATCCCGAGATCACCATCGCTCTGGCGGAGATTTTGAACCGAATGCAGCGATTCGAGGAGAGCATCGCCGTCCTTATGAGCCTGGGGCGTCTGGAAGCGCTGCCGCCCGACGGGCTCTTCGGCATGGCCAGCAACTTCATCGCCATGGAGGAGTTCGGCCCCGCCCGCATGTGTTTGGAGCACTATCTGCATCGGGATCCCGACGGCGCCTATGCCGCCGACGCGGCGGATTATCTGGATTTGATGAACGACACGCCGGAGATGAACTGGCAGCTGGGCCTGGATGAAGGGGAGGATATGGAGCTTATCGCCCATATCCACTATGCCAAGACCCTCCATGTGTCCGGCCGGGATCGGGAGGCCTTGCGGCATCTGCAAAATCTGGAGGAACGATATCCAAAATCCCTGTGGCTGCAGATGGAGATCGCCCTGTCGGAATACTGCCTGGAGGAATATGAAGCCTGCGAGCAGCGGCTTTTCAACATCCTCAAGGAGGATCGTTCCTACGTTCGGGCCAAGTGCCTTCTGGCCCTGCTCAGACGGGGCGAGGGAAAAATGCGGGAAGCTCAGGAGATGCTGCGCTCCATACCCATCCCCGTGGACGGCACTACGGAGGAGCTGGGGAATCTGAACGTCATGCTGCTGGAGGTGGAAGACTACGCCCGGGCGGAGGAATGCGGAGAATGTCTCTATAAGCTCCTGCCCTATGATCCCCTGACCCTCCACGAGCTGGGGTATACTAAATACATGCTGGGCAAGGCCGACGAGGCGGCGGACCTGTATCGGCGGATCGTGGAGATGGATATTCACGACACCGTGGGAGCCTGGTATCTTGCCGCCGTTCAGGCGGAGCCGGACCCTAAAAAGGGAGGCAAGGGCTGGACCATACAATACGACGTACCCTATCGGGTGGCTGTGGAACGGCTCAGAAAGATGGGGTATGCCTTTGAAAAAGGGCCGGAATCTGTGAAAAAACGCTGGGAAGAGGACCCTGCCTTTCGGGACATGGTCTCTTGGGCCCTTGGCTCTCCGCTGGCACCCGACAAACATGGCATCCTCACCATCCTGGCGGTGGCGGGGGACCGGACGGCGGAGCGAATACTGCGGGAGTATCTGCTGCGCTCCGATCAATCCGACGAGGACAAGCAGCTGGCCTTCGGCGCCCTCCACACCTATGACGGCGCGGAGCCCCACGCCATGTTCTACAACGGTCTCTGGCAGTTCGGAGAGGTCATCCACGCCACGCTCCCCGCAGATCTGCCCCGGGCATATCTGAAGGTGTTCCAGCGGCTCGCCCGCTGCGCGGAGGAGATCGCCTGCCCGGATCGGACGGCGGAGCTGGCTCAGCGAACCTTCTACTATTTCGTGCTGGCCCAGAAGGGCCTCTATCGCCGCATCTCGCCCACCCAGGAGGACGCCTTCACCGCCGCCTTCGTGTGCATGGCGATCCGTTTTCAGGAGCAGCAGATCAGCGAAGTGGAGCTGTGCGAGGCCTACGATATCACCGCTCGGCGGCTCAACAACGCTTTGAAGATCATCTTTACCACATTGGAGGCAGGGAGTCGGGAATGAAGTTTATCGCCACCACCAAGCTGGGGCTGGAGTCGGTCACCGCCTTCCAGCTGAAAAAGATGGATATATCTGATGTGCAGAACGCGGACGCCAACGTGAGCTTTTCGGGCACATTTGAGGACATGGCCCGGGCGCTTCTGTATCTGCGCACCGCCGAACGGCTGCTGTTGGAGGTGGGCGCTTTTGAGGCTGCCACCTTCGAAGCGCTGTTCGAGGGCGTGAAGGCCTTGGATTGGAAGCCGTACCTCACCCCCCACAGCCGCATCCATGTGAACGGCAAGAGCGCCAAGAGCACCCTGTTCTCCGTGTCCGACTGCCAGAGCATCGCCAAGAAGGCCATCGTGGAGAGTTTGAAGGCCGCCTATCATACGGACCGCATCCCGGAGGACGGGCAGGAGGTCATCGTGGAGGTGGGCTTGCTCCGAGACAAGGTCACGGTGGCTCTCGATTGCTGCGGGGCGGGCCTGTCCCGCCGGGGGTATCGGACCTACAACGTGGCCGCGCCGCTCAGCGAAACGCTGGGGGCGGGGCTGATCCTGCTCAGCCGCTACTGGCCTGACACGCCCTTTATAGACCCCATGTGCGGCAGCGGCACCATGCCCATCGAGGCGGCCATGATCGGCAACAACAAGGCCCCTTCCCTGAACCGGCGCTTCGCCGCGGAGGACTGGCCCTTCCTGGACGCGCGCATTTTTCCCCGTGCCCGGGAGCAGGCCCGGGATGAGGAGCGGCACGACAAGCTCCCCGTCTTCGGCTATGACATCGACGAGCGCTCCGTGGCCGTGGCCCGCCGCCACGCCGAGAAGGCGGGGGTGGAGGTCCATTGGGAGGTCAGCCCGGTCCAGAAGCTGAAGACGGAGTATGACAGGGGGCTCCTGCTCTGCAACCCGCCCTATGGGGAGCGGATGCTCACGGGTAAGGAGGCCGCCGATCTCTATCGGGACATGCGCCGTGTCTTCGACACGCTCCCCGGCTGGAACATCGGCGTCATCTCCGGCATGGACAACTTCGAGAAGGTGTATGGAAAAAGGGCTGATAAGCGGCGGAAACTGAGCAATGGGGGATTGCCGTGCACGTTTTATCAGTATTTTCCGGAGAGGGTGAGGGAGAAATAAGTATCAGCGCCTTTCGGGGTGCTTTTTTCATGGATTCGCTGTTTATGGGGAGGACTTTTGGCGTGCCCTGTGATATGCTTTACCCATCAGAACGGGAGGAATAGACCATGGATATGACGCGGATCGGCGCATTTCTGGCAGAGTTGCGGAAAGAGCAAGGCCTCACCCAGGAGGAGCTGGGTGGATCGTTGGGGGTCTCCAATAAGACCGTGTCCCGCTGGGAGACGGGGACGTATCTGCCGCCGGTGGAGATGCTGCAGCTGCTCAGCGACAAATATAACGTTTCCATAAACGAAATATTGAGCGGAGAGCGGCTCTCAGCGGAAGACTACTGGGAGAAGGCGGAGGAGAATATCAAATCTGCCCTGCATCAAAGCGCCTTTTCGGTGCAGGAGCGGATGGCATTTTTCAAAAGAAAATGGATAAAGGAGCATTGGCCCGTATTCATCGTGTGCGTCATCGCCTTGCTCGTGATCGCCCTTGCCTTGCGCAGACGGCCCACGGAGGCATATATCCTGTGTACCCTTGGGGCCCTCGTCCAATACCTGACCCTGCGCAATCGGATGATGGCTTATGTGGAGGGGCGGGTATTTGACAGGATTTCGCGGGAAGATGACACCGGTCACTCGATCTTTGACCGGGATTAAGCGCACCTGGAGCTCAGGCGACGCAGAGAGAGGGATTCGTTCTCGCGCTCGACGCGCTCGGTCAGGGCAGGCTCTGAATGTCCACTGGACATTCATTCACCACGCGCCCGTTCGAATCCCTCCTCTGCTTTTTGCCAACAAAAAAGCACCCACAAGGGGTGCTATTTTGTTGGCGCAGAGAGAGGGATTCGAACCCTCGATACTATTCCTAGTATACACGATTTCCAGTCGTGCGCCTTAGACCAGCTCAGCCATCTCTGCACTATTCCTAGTATACACGATTTCCAGTCGTGCGCCTTAGACCAGCTCAGCCATCTCTGCACAGGGTCCGTTGGGTATATTACACTATTTCAAAATAAAATGCAAGAGTTTTTTTCAGCTCTTTTGGTCTTCCGCCCGGTCCTGCTCCTTCGCCACCTCCATGAGCTCCGGGAACCGGGAAATGATGTAGGAATAGCTCTTGCGGGTGTGGGGGATAAGGCAGTTCGAGCAGTCCTTCACGCCGTTCTCCGTATACCGGAAGTTGCCCTTGCACTTTTTCCCCAGGGCAAACAGGGGGCAGTAGCAGAACAGGCAGTTGAAGTCCTCCGGATGGTCCGTCTTGTGGCAGGGGAAGAACTCGCACTCCTTGTGCTGGAAGAAGGAATAGTGACACTCCTCGGGCTTCTTGTAAAAGGCTTCGCTGTGGGCCATGGATTCGTCCTCCTTGTATGCTTCCATCTTATCCCCTTGCGCCGTCGCCGTCAAGGTCAATCCTCGGGGCTCTTGAACCCTTCGCCGAAGACTTCGTCGTTGGGGGAGATCATGATAAGGGCCTTGGGGTCGATGGAGTAGACCAGCTTCTTCACCCGATACCCTTCGGAGTTGGAGCAGGCGCACAGGAGCATGGTGTGTTCCATGCCGGAGTAGGCGCCGATGACCTTCATCATGGTCACGCCCCGGTGCATCTGGGTGCCGATGGCGTCCGCCACCTCCTGGCCCTTGTCGGTGATGACGGTGATGCGCTTGCCGGAACCGGTGCCATAGAGGATCTTGTCGATCATCACCGTGCTGGCGCCGGTCATGACGATGCCCTGGAGCACCGCGTCCACCCGTCCGAACACGAACCCGCCCGCCAGGATGATGCAGCCGTCGATAATCAGGGTGATGGAGCCCACGGACAGGTGGGGGAACTTCTTGCGGATAGCCATGATCACGAAGTCGGACCCGCCGGTGCAGTAGCCTCGGGCGTAGATGAGAGCGAGCCCCACGCCGGAGATCACGCCCGCGAACAGGGCCGCCAGCAGCGGATCACCGGTGTAGGCGGGCACGTGGGGGTAGATCACGTCCAGCACGAAGGCGATGACGGCCATGGAGATGATGGACTTCACCAGGTATTTCTTGCCCAGGTAAGCGTAGCACAGCAAAATGACCGGGATGTTGATGAGCACGGTCAGCGTACCGATGGGCAGGAAGGGGAAGAAATGGTTCACCAAGATGGCGAGACCCGTGATCCCGCCCGGCGCGAAGTTGGCGTTCACCGCGAACACATACACGCCCGCGCCATAGAGCAGCGCCCCCAGCACGTCCGCCAGCAGGTCCTTGCCCCATTCCTCTATGCAAAGCGATTTCTTTAGCTTTTCCACCGTTTCCAGCCCCCTTTCACCCTCTGCCAAAATGTATATTACCATGGCTGTATGCAAATTGCAAGGGGGAGGTGTCACTTTCGTGACGGAAGGGTTCTCAGTACCCCAGATACCGGTCCAGTATACTGCCGTCCACCGCGTTGATGGTCAAAATGGACATATTGTGGAAGAACCCCCGGGCCACAGCCATGTCCCCGGGACTCATCTGCCAGTCGTAGATCATATAGCCCGTGAAGTCCCACACGGGCAACAGGTAGTAGTCGTCGCTGTCCTTCACCTGCACCCGCATATAGGAGAACTGGATGGCCGTAATCTTGTAGGTGATGGGGTGGCCCTGGTCGCAATAGACGCTCATGAACACCTGCCGCTTAAAGATCTCCATGATCCTGTCGAAGCTAAGCAGGGGTACGTTCTCATTTTCCACGGAGAGCACCGTGAACGGGCTGTTCCATTGGAAGCTGACCACCTCCCCCTCGTACAGGGTGCCGAAGATCTCCTCCTGTTCCAGGTTCCGAGCGAAGGGGATACCCGCCGCCTGCCGCCCCGTGTCGGAGCCGTACATGGTGGTGTAGGGG
>CADCMN010000038.1 GCA_902802575.1 uncultured Eubacteriales bacterium
CCGCATGAGCAAGTACTACAAGGAAGTCTGCCTGCTGGAGCAGGTCTACGTGAAGGACCAGGGCATCGCCGTGAAGGATATGCTCAAGGCCAAGAACGCCTCCGAGGTCGTCACCTTCGTCCGCTACGAGATGGGCGAGGGCCTGCAGAAGCGGGAGGACAACTTCGCTGAGGAAGTCATGTCCCAGATGAAGGCGTAAGCAACGCAACCCACAGAGCTGACGGGAAACCGTCGGCTCGTCTTTTATGCCTATGAGAAGAACGGATAGAGAAGTCGCCAACGAAGCGGACATCCGCGCCATCCTGGACAGGGCCCGGGTCCTGCACCTCGCCATGATCGACGCCGACAGGCCCTACGTGGTGCCCCTGCACTACGGATACACCCTGGAAAACGGTCGTCTGACCCTGTACCTGCACAGCGCCAAAGAGGGCCGGAAGCTGGACGTGCTGCGCCGAAACGACCGAGTAGCTTTCGTACTGGAGACGGACGTGTCCCCGGTCTCCGGCGGTGACCTTCCCTGCAAATACGGGGCTGTTTACGCCTCGGTGATGGGGGAGGGGAGAGCTGCGCTTCTTTCCGATCCGGCGCAAAAGGCGGCGGGTCTGGCGGTCCTTATGAAGACCCAAACGGGTCGGGATTTTTCCATCACCACCGCCATGGCTGACTCCGTGGCCGTCATTCGCGTGGACGTGGAAGCGTTCACCGCCAAGGCCCGGCGGGTATAACCAAAGCAAAAGGGACGCCGCGGCGTCCCTTTTATAGATCCTTGAGCAAACCTTTTCTTTCAAGAAAAGGGGCAAAAATGTTTAATACTCCCGTATTGCGGCAAACTCCATCCGGATCCCCAGCTTTTCGCACTGCTCGGCGTTCCACTCACTCCAGGCGGTCAGCAGTTCCGTCTCGCTGAGCCCGTACAGCTCCGCTACCTTGTCCCCGGGCAGGTCCCAGTTGTCCAGAAATGTATCCACCCCGTAGGTCTCCATAAGATACAGGGCCAGGGATGCGGCTTCCCCATAGCACAGCTGGTCCAGATGCTCGGGCAGCCGCCGGTCGGCTTTGCGGCTGAACATGAACTGTCCTACGCACAGATAGGACACATCGTCGTACAGTCCCCGGGCGAAGGCGTCGCTTTCACACAGGGCGGACTTGATGTAGTCTGGGCCGCCGAGCGTCTCGTCCCAGACGCCCCAGGCGCGCATGGCGGCCACCATTTCGGGACCGTACGCTTGGGCGGGGTCCATGCTGCGCATCATGCGGTTCTCACACAGGATCCTGGACACATACTCCGCCACGGCTTCTGTATAGAAACCGATGACCGTCTTCTTCTCGGCACAGTGGAAAGTCAGATAGTGTACGTATTCATGGAGCAGGGATTCCCTGGCCATCTCCCAGCTGTGGAAGAGCTTTATCATATTGGCCAGACTGTTGTAATATGCCCCGGTGCTCTGGGAGATCTCCGCTTTGCCGCAGAAGTCCGTTCGGATCTCCACGGGCGGTATCTGAGCCGGGATGCGCCCCGCCAGGGCCTTCTGGGCGTCCGCCATATCCGCATCCACATACTGCAGGATGTCCGCCAGCCCCGCATAAAAAGTCTCCTCGCCCATCAGCGTCAAGTCGTCCTTGGCGAGGAGCCACGTGGAGTGCTCCGTCTGCACCATATAGGGGTAGGTGTCCTTTCTTGATCCTTCGTTGACCACAACGGCATAGGCGCCCACCTGGCGGACCGCCTGCGTCTCCGCCTTGGGGGCTTTGGTGGCGGCAGGTATAGGCGCAGCCGTCTCTTGCTGCACCGCCGGTTCCCCTTTCGGTCCACAGGCTGTAAGACTCAGCAGCAGGAGGACCCCCGTGAGGATCGCCATGGTTTTTTTCATATCCGTACCTCCGATTCAAATATAGGATAGCATATCATAAGGGTGTATATTTCACAAGGTCTATTGCTTTTTCGACAGAAAGGGAGTATACTTCCCTCAAATAGTTAGCCTTGGCAAACCGAGGCGGGAACGAGGCAATCCCATGACGCTGAACACACTTTCCGTCGGCAAGTCCGCCATGATCCGCACCGTGGGCGGGGAAGGGGTCCTGCGGCAGCACTTTCTGGACATGGGCATGATCCCCGGGGCGGAGGTCACGGTGGTGAAGCTGGCCCCCATGGGGGACCCCATGGAGCTCCAGGTCCACGGCTACGAGCTGACGCTGCGCCTCGAGGACGCCGCCCAGATCGAGATCGAGCTCATCGAAAAGCGTTCCAACCCCCACACGGGCATCTCCACCATTCAAAAGAGCGAGCACCCGGGCCTGGGCGAGGGCGGCCGATACCATGCGAAGGGCGACGGCGACCCCCTGCCCGAGGGCGCCACGCTGACCTTCGCCCTGGTGGGCAACCAGAACGCGGGCAAGACCACCCTCTTCAACCAGCTCACCGGCGCCAACCAGCACGTGGGCAACTTCCCCGGCGTCACCGTGGATCGGAAGGACGGCGTCATCAAGGGCCATCCCGAGACCCTCATCACGGATCTGCCCGGCATCTACTCCATGTCGCCCTATTCCAGCGAGGAGATCGTCTCCCGCAGCTTCGTCCTGGATCAGAAGCCCACGGCTATCATCAACATCGTGGACGCCACGAACATCGAACGGAACCTCTATCTCACGGTCCAGCTCCTGGAGATGCACATGCCCATGGTGGTGGCCCTGAACATGATGGACGAGGTCACCGCCAACGGCGGCTCCGTGGACGTGAACGGCATGGAGAAGCTCCTGGGCGTGCCCGTGGTGCCCATCGCCGCCGCCAAGAACCAGGGCGTGGACGAGCTCGTGAAGCACGCCCTGCACATCGCCCAATACCAGGAGCGCCCCACCCGCCAGGATTTCTGCGACAAGCGGGACCACAACGGCGCCGTCCACCGCTGCCTTCACGGCGTCATCCACCTCATCGAGGACCACGCCGAGCGGGCGGGCCTCCCCGTGCGCTTCGCCGCCAGCAAGGCGGTGGAGGGGGACCGTCTGGTTCTGGACCAACTGGCCCTGGACAAGAACGAACTGGAGATGCTGGAGCATATCATCGTCCAGATGGAAAACGAGTGCGGCATGGACCGGGCCGCCGCCATGGCCGACATGCGCTTCGACTTCATCGAAAAGGTCTGCGAGGCCACGGTCATCCGCCCCCGGGAGAGCAAGGAGCGGGCCCGGAGCGAGCGCATCGACCGGGTGCTCACCGGCAAATACACCGCCATCCCCTGCTTCATCGGCATCATGGCCGCCGTGTTCTATCTCACCTTCAACGTCATCGGCGCCTTTTTGCAGGATCTGCTCGCCTCGGGCATCGACGCCCTCACGGCCCTGGTGGACAATGCCCTTGCCACCGCCGGCGTCAGCCCCATCATACACAGCCTCATCGTCTCCGGCGTCTTCGAGGGCGTGGGGAGCGTGCTGAGCTTTTTGCCCATCATCGTCACCCTCTTCTTCTTCCTCTCCCTCATGGAGGACAGCGGCTACATCGCCCGGGTGGCCTTCTTTATGGACAAGCTTCTCCGGCGCATCGGCCTTTCGGGCCGCAGCATCGTGCCCCTGTTGGTGGGCTTCGGCTGCACGGTCCCCGCCGTCATGGCCACCCGCACCCTGCCCAGCGAGCGGGACCGAAAGATGACCATCCTCCTGACCCCCTTCATGAGCTGCACCGCCAAGCTCCCCATCTACGCCTTCTTCGTCAGCGCCTTCTTCCCGGGCAAGGGCGGCTTCATCATGACGGGCCTCTATCTCCTGGGCGTGCTCATGGCGGTCCTCATCGCCTGCCTCTATAAGGGCACCCTCTTCAAAGGCGAGGCGGCTCCCTTCGTTATGGAGCTGCCCAACTATCGCCTGCCCAGCCCCAAGAACGTGGTCCGGCTCCTGTGGGAGAAGGCCAAGGACTTTTTGCAGCGGGCTTTCACCGTCATCCTCATCGCCACCGTGGTGGTCTGGTTCCTCCAGAGCTTCGATATCCGCATGAACCCCGTGGCCGATTCCCATGGCAGCATCCTCGCCCTGCTGGCGGGCCTGCTCGCCCCCCTGTTCCGGCCTCTTGGCCTGGGAGACTGGCGCATCTGCACCTCCTTCATTACGGGCTTCCTGGCCAAGGAATCCGTGGTCTCCACCTTGGGCATCCTCTTCTCCGGCAACGTGGCCGGGGCCCTCTCGCCGCTGGCCGCCGGGTGCTTGCTGGTCTTCTGCCTGCTCTACACCCCCTGCGTGGCCTCCGTGGCCGCCATCCGTCGGGAGCTGGGGCGGAAGTGGGCCGTTGCCGTGGTCCTCTGGCAGTGCGTCCTGGCCTGGCTCGTCGCCTTCCTGCTTCATCTGGTGGGCCTGCTCCTGGGGGCGGCGTTGTGAAAACAAGGTTTTTCCAACGCGCGATCTTTGCCTTTGCTGCGGACCGGCGCGGCAATTTTGCAGGCAAAACCGGCAGAACCGCTGAAAGGAATGAATCGTGATATGTGGCTGGACGTTCTGTTGATCCTCCTTGTTGCCGCCGCCCTCTGCCTGGCCCTTCGCAAGCTTATCCGTGACCGTCGCCGGGGCAGCTCCTGTTCCTGCGGCTGCGTCGATTGCCCCCATCGCAAATAATCGTTCCTGTTCGTATTGCCTCCCCTGTTCCCGAAGGGAATGGGGGAGGTGTCTTTTACGGCAGACAAAAGACGGGAAGGGGCTGGCCTTGGCCGCAAACCATCCCTGCGCCTCTGGAGCAAGACCGCCCTCCCAAATGTCTCCCCTGCTGCGCCATCAAGCCTCCCCCCTGTGGGGAAGGGGGGCGCTTTTGCAAACGCACGCCTGTGGTGAGTGAGGCGTTTCTTTTCTTACCGCTTAGCGGTAAGTTTTGTGCCGCCGCCTCTGCCCGGTCCCCCACATCCAGCCGGACGCCGCTTCTTTTTCGCGGAAAAACCATATAACACAGGAAGATGCGAACATTTCAGCGATAAGGAACTGGTCGGCAGCGTGTATGAAAACAAGCTGAACGCTGAGAAAGTGAACGCCTGGAAGGAGGAAAGACACGACATCCCTGAGTGCGAGTCGTGCCCCTTGTATCCATTGTGCATCAATCTAAAAAAATGTGAGAGGACAAAGCATGGGTGTTCCGAGGTGTATCGAACGCTGCGAATAGAGAGAATCAAGGATCAGATGAAGGCGGAGTATCAAAGGTTAAGATAGGGATGAGGGCATAGCGAATGAAAATATCAAAGGAATGGCAAATGATGGAAATGGCAGGAGATTACGTAGCGGTATCTTGCCAAACGGAGGAGGATGACTTTAGGGGCATTGTCAGGTTAAACGAAACCGGAAAAACCATTTGGGATGGTCTTTCGGCTGGAAAAGCCGAAGAGGAAATAGCCAATCAGATGGTCGGAGAGTATAGCAACTTGAGCTTGGAACGTGCTCTCAAAGACGTTAGGAAAGTTGTTCAGATTCTGCGTGCTGAAGGACTGCTGGAAGGATGAAGCACATGAAAAGAAGGATCCTTGTTTTTCTGGTGATTTTTGCAATCATAGGGATAGTGTCTATCGGCGTCGCTTTTTCCATGTCACCTAAAGGTATTTCCGATAATACCAAGATGGACGAGAAGGAGCTCAAAACCCTGCGACCGACTGTAACAAGTTTTCAGAAAGATAACACCTCAAATCCAATCGAAACGACGACGACCGATGAACAAAACGGCAAAGATGAACTACCTTATGACGATATAGTGGTTGGCGGGAAGAATCAATCTACGATGGGTGATCCTGGATCCAAACCGGGTGCAGGAGGCACGGGAGCTGCCGGCAATGATTCGGAGTATCATTCAACACCCATTTCGACAAGCAGTCCAACACAACAAGTCGGTACGGAAACGCCCCGTCCTACTGGAAACGAACCAGATAATTCGGGCAGTCCCTGGAAGGAACCTATTGACTTGCCCTATGATTGAGTGGTGCAATCATACATCATACAGGAGCCGCCTTTGCGGCTCCTTTTTTGCCTGGGACATCGGTGGGGCCTTTCCTTTTTCGCAGGGGCGTGGTATACTGAAAAAAATATGCGGGGGAGGATGAGAAGATGTATAAACGAGTGCTGTTGAAGATCAGCGGCGAGGCGCTGATGGGGGAGAATGGCCCCATCGGGTTCGAGAAGGTGGAGAAGACCGCCCGCAGCATCGCGGCGCTGGCAGAGAAGGGCATCGAAGTGGGCGTCGTCGTGGGCGGCGGCAACATCATTCGGGGTCGTGATGCCGGACAGCACGACCGCAACCGGCGGGACCATATGGGCATGCTGGCCACGGCCATCAACGCTCTGGCGCTCCAGGACGCCTTTGAGGGCCTGGGCCGGAAGGCGGCGGTCTTGTCCGCCGTGGATATGGACCGGTTTTGCGACAGCTTTTCCAGCCGTCGGGCCAAGGAGCTGCTGAGTCAAAAGGTCATCGTCATCTTTGCCTGCGGGTCCGGCTGCCCCTTCTTCTCCACGGACACCGCGGCGGCTCTGCGGGCGGCGGAGATCGGCGCGGATGCGCTGCTCCTGGCCAAAAATGTGGACGCCGTCTATTCCGCTGATCCCAAGAAGGATCCCAACGCCGTGCGCTACAGCCATCTTTCCTATGAGAAGGTCATTCGGGACAACCTGAAGGCCACGGACCTCACCGCCATCACCCTGTGCCGGGAGCAGGAGCTGCCCATCCTCTGCTTCGCCCTGGACCGGCTGGAAGAAGCGGTGGAATGTGAAAATGTGGGAACTTTGATAGATAGCCGGCCATAAACCTCTTGAATTCCCCGTCGGCCTATTGTAAAATATATAAGTTAGAACAGGAAAGGGGTACAAAGCCATGCCGGAAATTTTAGATATTGCCACCGAAAAAATGAACAAGACCATCAACGTCATGAAGCAGGAGTATAACTCTCTCCGAGCCGGTCGGGCCAACCCCCAGGCTCTGGACCGCATCATGGTGGATTACTATGGGTCCCCCACGCCCATCAATCAGATGGGCAACATCTCTGTGCCTGAGCCCCGGATGCTCATCATCGCCCTGTGGGATACCAAGATGATCCCCGCGGTGGAGAAGGCCATCCAGAAATCCGATCTGGGCATCAACCCCGCCAACGACGGCAAGGTCATCCGCCTCATCTTCCCGGAGCTCACGCAGGAGCGCCGCAAGGAGCTGGCCAAGGTCATCCGCAAGAAGGCGGAGGAGAGCAAGGTGGCCGTCCGCTCCATTCGTCGGGATGCCATGGAGGATATCAAGAAGCAGAAGAAGGATAATCTTCTCACCGAGGACGATCAGAAGAAGCTGGAGGAGAAGGTCCAGAAGCTCACCGACGAGAAGGTGAAGGAGATCGACGTCATCGCCCAGGCCAAGGAAAAGGAGATCATGTCCGTTTGACGAACGTGCTCTGCTGGCCTCTGGAGGAGGCTGTGGCCCGGCTGGAGGCAGAGGGGGTCCGGGTGGAGCTGTGTGAAGCGAAACCTCGCAAGGAGACCTCCGCCGGTCAGCGCCGGGTGGTGCGCCAGGTGGAAGACGGCAGCGTTTGCCGCCTCATCTGGTCAAATTTCAAGGCATAAGCGAACAGAAGCGATGCAAAGCGGTTTTCGCTTTGCATCGTTGTATGAAAGGAACATATGGCCAAGCTAACGGAGGAACAACTGAACAGCCTCGGATTGAAACGGGAAACCCTGCCCCGGCACGTGGCCATCGTCATGGACGGCAACGGCCGCTGGGCGCAGAAGCGGGGCCTGCCCCGCAGCTTCGGCCACCGAGCGGGCACAGAGCGGCTTCGGGAGATCATTCGCTTTTCCTCGGACGCGGGGGTCAAAGCCCTGACCCTCTACGCCTTTTCCACGGAGAACTGGCGGCGGCCGGAGGAGGAGAAGAGCGTGCTCTTCTCCCTGCTCATCGAGTATTTCAACAGCGAGATCGACGAGCTCCACGAAAACAACGTGCGCATCACCATCTTCGGCGAGAAGGACCCCTTCCCGGAAAAGGTGAGGGCGGCCCTGCTCCGGGCAGAGGACAAGACCCGGGCGAACACCGGCCTTCGGCTCAACATCGCCCTCAACTACGGGAGCCGGGCGGAGATACTGCGGGCGGTGCGCCGGTGCGCGGAAAAGGCGGTGGCGCTTGGCGAATACCCCGGAGACGAAGCCTTTGAAAACGAGCTCTATTCCGCCGGGCAGCCGGAGCTGGACCTCATGATCCGCACCAGCGGCGAGGAGCGGCTCAGCAATTTCCTCCTGTGGCAGGCCGCCTACGCGGAGCTCTATTTCACCCCTGTCTACTGGCCCGATTTCACGCGGGACGAATATATCCAGGCTCTGCGGGAGTTCGCCCGCCGGGGCCGCCGTTTCGGAGGTCTCTGATGAAAAAAACGCTGATCCGCATCTTGACGGGCATATTCCTCATCGGCCTCCTGGTGCTGTGTCTGCACCTGGGAGACATCGTGTTCCTGCTCATCTTCGGCGCCTTTTTCCTGATCACCGTCCGGGAGATGGACCATCTTCTCAAGGCCATGGGCAAGGAGATCGTCATCACCCCGGCCTCCATCTTCGCCGGGTTTTTCGGCATCGTTTACTATTTGACGTCCTATAATCTATCGGTGGTGTTCGCCTTCGGATTGCTGATGGTGGTGGCCACCGTGGTGGGCCAGGTCCTGCTCATGCAGGACGATTTCTCTGCGGCAGCCTACTGCCTGCTGCCCTTCGTGTACCCCATTCTGAGCGAGTGCGCCCTGGTGGCCATCTACTTTGCCCTGCCCCCCTGGATGGCCAAGACCGCCTGCTGCGCGGCCATCCTGTGCCCCTCCATGGGGGATTCCTGCGCCTATTTCGGCGGTATGGCCCTGGGCAAGACCCCCCTGGCCCCCAAGATCAGTCCCAAGAAGACGGTGGAAGGGGCTGTGTTCAGCCTGGCGGGGTCCACCCTTATGGGCGTGGGGCTGTACTTTGCCCAGAACCTCTGGGAGCCGGGGCCGGGCATGGGCCTCTTTGCCCTGGTGTCCCTGGGCTTTATCTGCGGCGTGGCCGGTCAGTTCGGGGACCTGTTCGCCAGCTGTCTCAAGCGCAGCGCAGATGTGAAAGATTTTTCGGAGACGTTGCCGGGGCACGGCGGCGTGCTGGATCGGCTGGACAGCGTCCTTCTGTGCGCCCCGGTGGTGCTGGCCTTCTGTATCCTGGCCCTGTCCTGAAAGGAGATCGACGATGAAAAACGTGGCGATCCTGGGCAGCACCGGTTCCATCGGCCGGCAGGCCCTGGACGTGGTGCAGGCCCATCCGGACCGGTTCCGGCTGTACGGCGTCAGCGCCCATAGCAGCGAGGATGCATTCCTGGCCCTGCTGCGGGCGGCGCAGCCCCGGCGGGCGGTGTTCTCCCGGCCCCTTTTAGAGCCGGTCCCCGGCGTGGAGCTGTCCTTCGGCGTCCGGGCCCTGTGCGATCTGGCCGCCGATCCCCAGGTGGATGTGGTGGTGCTGGCCATCTCCGGCATCGCGGCGTTGACGCCCCTGCTCTCCGCGCTGAAGGCGGGGAAGCGGGTGGCCATCGCCAACAAGGAATCCCTGGTCTGCGGCGGCGATCTGGTGCAGGAAGCGCTGCGACAGGGCGGAGGAGAGCTGCTGCCCGTGGACAGCGAGCAGTCCGCCATCTTCCAGTGCCTGCAGAACGGCCGACGGGACGAGGTGGAGAAGCTGATCCTGACGGCTTCCGGCGGCCCCTTCTTCCGCAGGCCTCGGGAGGCGCTGAAAGACATCACCCCGGCCGAGGCGGTGAAGCACCCCACCTGGTCCATGGGCCGAAAGATCTCTTTGGACTCCGCTACCCTCATGAACAAGGGCCTGGAGGTCATAGAGGCAGCCCGGCTCTTCGACTTTCCCGGGGAGCGGATCGAGGTGCTGATCCATCCTCAGTCCGTGGTCCACAGCATGGTGGCGTATCGGGACGGCACGGTGATGGCCAATCTGAGCGCGGCCGATATGCGGCTGCCCATTCAGTACGCCATGACCTGGCCGGATCGCATCCCCTCCCCGACGCGGCCTCTGAACCTGTGGGAGCAGCCGGACCTGGCGTTTTATCAGCCGGATATGGACCGGTTCCCTGCCCTTCGGATGGCCTACGACTGCCTGAAGGCCGGCGGCGGCTGTCCTGTGGTCTACAACGGCGCCAACGAGCGGGCGGCGGAGCTGTTTTTTGACGGTCGGCTGGGCTTTTTGGAGATAGAAGAAAGCGTTAGCTACGCTCTGGACCGGTTCCAGAACCGGCCTATGGGCGATCTCGAGGATATCCTGCTGGCTGACGGGGAGGCCCGGCGGCTGGTGGTCGAGTTTCAGAATACGAGGAGTAAGGCATGACTGTTGTACGCATCCTGGAAGCGCTGCTGGCGCTCTCGGTCCTGGTGATGATCCATGAGCTGGGTCACTACACGGCGGGGCGGCTGCTGGGCTTCACCATTGTGGAGTACGCCATCGGCATGGGCCCCAAGCTGGTGGGGTTCAAGAAAAACGGCATCGAATATAACCTTCGCACTTTGCCCCTGGGCGGCATGTGCCGCTTCTACGGGGAGGACGACGTGGTGGCGGACGAGCGCTGCTTCAACGCTCAAAAGGCCTGGAAGCGGTTCATCGTCATCCTGGCGGGGCCTCTCATGAACTTTGTGCTGGCCTTCGTGCTGGCCGTCGCGCTGCTTCTTGGCTGGGGTGTGGCGGATGAAAGCAAGATCTTCATCACGGAAGTGAATGAGGGCAGCCCTGCCCAGGCGGCGGCGCTGCAGGCAGGGGATCGGTTTCTGGTTGTGGACGGCAAACCGGTGGAGGACTACGCCACCTTGACCGCCGCTGTGGCCGCTGCGGATTCGAGCCACATGGAGGTGGTCATTCTGCGGGACGGCCAGGAGCAGACCCTGATCCTGTCGAACCTCTACAACGAGGAAAAAGGCGCCAATCTCATGGGCGTATCCCTGATCTACGGCACAAAGAAGGTGGGCCTGGGGTACGCCATTCGGGAGGGAGGCGCCCTCTGCGGGGAGATGGCCGGACTGGTGTTCAAATCCCTGGGCATGCTGATCACCAGGGAGGCCACCCTGAAGGATATGGCCGGTCCCGTGGGCATCGTCCAACTCCTGGGCCATGCGGCGGAGTCCGGCTGGTTCACGGTGCTGAATCTGTGCACGCTGCTCAGCGTGAATCTGGGCATCCTGAACCTGTTCCCCATTCCCGCTCTGGACGGCGGACGACTGATGTTCATCCTCATCGAATGGGTCCGCGGCAAACCCGTGCCCCCGGAAAAGGAGGGCATGGTCCACCTCATCGGCTTTGCCCTGCTCATGATCTTTGTGGTGGTTGTCACCTTCAACGATATACTGCGACTGATACGGGGGTGAACGCATGACCAGGAAGGTACTGGTGGGCGGCGTGCCTGTGGGCGGCGGCGCACCCGTTACGATCCAATCCATGACCAACACGGACACCCGGGACGCGGCGGCCACCGTGGAGCAGATCCATCGGCTGGAAGCGGCGGGCTGCGAGATCGTCCGCTCCGCCGTGTTCGACATGAACGCGGCCAGGGCCCTCCGGGATATCGTGGACAACATCACCGTCCCCCTGGTGGCGGACGTGCATTTTGATTACCGGCTGGCCATCGCCGCCGTGGAGAACGGCTGTAAAAAGCTGCGCATCAACCCGGGCAATATCGGCTCTGCCGATCGGGTGAAGGCGGTGGTGGACTGCTGCAAGATGCACCACATCCCCATCCGCATCGGCGTCAACGGCGGCTCCCTCAACAAGGACGCTCGGGCCAACCATCCCGACGACCCTGTGACCGCCATGGTGGAGAGCGCCCTGGAGCATGTGAAGCTCCTGGAGAACGAGGGGTTCTATGACACGGTCATCTCCGTGAAGCATTCCAATGTTCACTGCACCGTGGCCGCTATGCGCCGTCTTCATGAGCTGACGGACTATCCTCTTCATGTGGGCGTCACCGAGACGGGCAGCGGCGAGGCGGGCCTCATCAAGTCCGCCGTCGGCATCGGGAGCCTGCTCATGGACGGCATCGGCGACACCGTTCGGGTGAGCCTCACCGGCGACCCTGTGCAGGAGGTGCTGGCGGCCAAGAAGATCCTTTCCGCCATCGGCGTGCGGCGGGACGACGTGGAGATCATCTCCTGCCCCACCTGCGGCCGGACGAGGGTGGACCTTCCTGCCATCGCGGCGTATGTGAACGAGCATGTGCGTCATGACGCCGGATATCTCAAGATCGCGGTCATGGGCTGCGCCGTCAACGGGCCGGGGGAGGCTTCGGACGCGGACATTGGCATTGCCTTCGGCCAGGGAAACGGGGTCCTGTTCCGCAGGGGAGAGAAGGAAGCCGCGGGCCCGGTCCGGGAGATATTGGACCGGTTGGTCCGCGAGGCCAACGAAATGTTGGAAGCGCAATAACATTCAGAGGTGAGCATGGAGCAGCCCCTTCGACAGGCATATGAACAGGCGGGCGTCACGGAACGGGAGATCACCATCGAGAACGTGCATCTGATTCGGAGCACCAACGCGGTGGAGGTGTCCTGCTCTATGGCTGCGCCCCTGCCCGAGGAACGGGTGAAAGCCTTTGAGAACGTCCTGGCGGCCCTGCTCCCCCGCTATATCCTGACCTTTTCCTATATAGTCCGTCCTGTGGCGGAGGAGCCGGCCCGGGAGCCGGCGCCTGCGCCCCGGCCAGCAGCCCCGGCGGTCGCCCCCGTGCCGCCCTCTGCAGCGGTGGCGGTGAAGAAGACCAATGTGGTGGAGGCGGATTTGCCGGAGAACGGGATCCTCCTGGGCAGCCACATCCCCAGCGGCAAGCGAGCGCCCATCCACGACCTGGCGGAGGGGGACAGGCTCTATACCATCGAGGGGCGTCTGGTTTCTGCCACCCTCCGGGAGGGCTGGGGCAACAAGAAGGAGAACGGCAAGAGCAGCTGGCGAGTCCAGATGAACATCACGGACTTCACCGATTCCGTCTACTGCGAGGCCACCTTTTATGAGGAGTGGAAGGCCCAGCGGTTCCTGTTCTGGATCGAAACCGCCCAGAAGAAGGGGAAGGACTTTGTCCTCAAGGGGGCTTGTCGAAGCCGAAAATTCAATCCGGAGCTGAACTTCTATATCAACGACTGCAACTATGTGGACCGCAGCCTCCGTTCGGATACTGCGCCGGAAAAGCGCACGGAGCTGCATCTGCACACCCGCATGTCCACCATGGACGGCATCACCGATCTGACAGAGGCCTTCAAGACCGCCGCTCGCTGGGGCCACAAGGCTCTGGCGATCACGGATCACGGCAACGTGCAGGCCTTCCCCGAGGCCGCCAAAGCGGCCAAAGCCACCGGCGTCAAGGCCCTCTACGGCGTGGAGGGCTATTTGCAGCCGGATACCGTGGACTATCCCATGGAAGGGGAGTATGTGGCCTTCGATATCGAGACGACCGGCCTCAAGGCGGAGTCCTGCGACATTATCGAGATCGGCGCGGTCCGGCTCGTGGACGGCAGGGTCACGGAGCGGTTCGACACCTTTATCGACGACGGCGTGGTCATCCCCCGGAAGATCACCGAGCTCACGGGCATCAGCAAGGATATGCTGGTCGGCGCTCCCTCCAGCAGGGAGGCTCTGAAGCGGTTCCGCGATTTCTGCGGCAGCGCTTGCCTGGTGGCCCATAACGCCCGATTCGACATCGGCTTTATCACCCATCACGGGGAGAAATTCGGCATCCGCTTCGACTTGCCCTACGCGGACACCCTCATGCTCTCCCGGTACATCCTCCATGACGACGTGGAAAACCACAAGCTGGACACCCTTTGCGCCCATTACGACATCGACATGGGCAGTCACCATCGAGCCGACGACGACGCCAATTCCTGCGCCATGCTGCTCATGAAGATGGTGGCGGAGCTCAAAGCCATGGGCGTCCATACCCTGCCCGTGGTGCCCGACGCTGCAACGGAGCGGGATAATCATCGGAAGAAGGAGAAGCAAAAGACCTACCATATCGTCATCCTGGCCAAGGATCAGCCGGGCATGAAGAATCTGTATAAGCTCATCAGCTTTTCCAACCTGGACCATCTGCGGGGCGGCAAGCCCCTGATCCCCCGGAGCATGCTCTCCGTCTTTCGGGGCGGCCTCATCCTGGGTTCCGCCTGCGAGGCGGGGGAGCTCTATCGGGCGGTGCTCCAGAACGAGCCGGAGGAAAATCTCCTGAAGATCGCTTCCTATTACGATTATCTGGAGATCCAACCCGACGGCAACAATGCGTTTTTGATCCGGGAGGGTCAGCTGCCCGACGCGGAGGCGTTGCATGAAATCAACCGCCGCATCATCGCCCTGGGCGATCGGCTGGGCAAGAGGACCGTGGCCACCGGGGACGTTCACTTCCTGGAGCCCGAGGACGCCATCTACCGGCAGATCCTGCTCTACAAGCTGGGCTTTGACGACGCGGCGTATCAGGCGCCCCTGTATTTCAAGCCCACCCAGGAGATGCTGGAGGAGTTCGCGTATCTGGGCGACCGAGCTAAAGAGGTGGTCATCGACAACCCCGCCGCCATCGCCGACGAGATCGAAGTGCTCAAGCCCTTCCCGGACGGCACCCATGCGCCCATGATCCCCGATGCGGAGAACGAGCTCACCCGCATGACCATGGAAAAGGCTCACAGCATCTACGGCGACCCACTGCCGGAGGTGGTCCAGAAGCGCCTGGACAAGGAATTGAAGTCCATCATCGGCAACCATTTCGCCTCCCTGTATCTCATGGCCCAGCGGCTGGTCCACAAATCCAATTCCGACGGATATCTCGTCGGCTCCCGAGGCTCCGTGGGCAGCTCCTTCGTGGCCACCATGGCGGGCATCACCGAGGTGAACCCTCTGCCGCCCCACTACGTATGCCCCAACTGCAAGTTCAGCGACTTTGAAGTCGATCCCCTTCAATACAACACCGGCGTCGATCTGCCGGACCGGCTGTGCCCGGTGTGCGGCGGCTTCAAGGGGGACAAGACCCCCGATATCGACTTGAACTTCTCCGGCGAGTATCAGCACCGGGCCCACAAGTACGTGGAGGAGATGTTCGGCCGGCACCATGCCTATCGGGCGGGCACCATCGCCGGCATCGCGGAGAAGAAGGGCTTTGAGTGCGTCTACCACTATGCCGAAGCCACCGGCCAGACCCTGCGCCGGGCGGAGATGGAGCGCCTGAGCCAGGGCTGCCTCAATGTGAAGGTGACCACGGGCCAGCACCCGGCGGGCATCGTCATCGTGCCCAAGGATGAGGACATCTACATGTTCACCCCCATCCAGTACCCGGCGGACAAGGTGGAGCAGGGGACCATCACCACCCACTTCGACTTCCACGCCATGGACGACCGCCTGGTGAAGCTGGACATCCTGGGCCACGACGATCCCACCGCCCTGCGCATGCTCCAGGATCTGACGGGCATCGACCCCACCACCATCCCCCTGGACGACCCGGAGACCCGGAAGATCTATTCCTCGCCGGAGCCTCTCCATGTGGACCTTTCTGCCCTCGAATGCACCGTGGGCACTTTGGGTGTGCCGGAATTCGGTACCAGCTTTGTCCAGAAGGTGCTGGAACAGACCCGGCCCACCACCATGGAGGAGCTGGTCCGCATCTCAGGCCTGACCCACGGGACCGACGTGTGGCTCAACAACGCCGAGCCTTTGGTGGTCAACGGCATCGCCAAGCTGAAGGAGGTCCTCTGCACCCGGGACGACATCATGAACTACCTCATCGTCCACGGCATGGAGGCGTCGCTGTCCTTCAAGATCATGGAGCGGGTGAGGAAGGGGAAGGGCCTGACCGACGAGATGGAGGAGGCCATGCACGCGGGCAAGATCCCGGCCTGGTTCATCGACTCCTGCAAGAAGATCAAGTACATGTTCCCCCGGGGTCACGCCGTGGCCTACACCATGATGGGCTTCCGCATCGCCTACTTTAAGGTCCATCATCCCCTGGAGTTCTATACCGTTTACTACACCGTTCGAGCCGACGCCTTCGACATCTCCCGGTCTCTGGGCGGGGCGGACGCGGTCCTTCGCCAGATCCATGCCCTTGAAAAGAGTCTCAACGCCGCCGACGCCGACGCCTCCAAGAAGGACAAGGACCTGATCACCATTTTGGAAGTGGTCTACGAGATGAACAAGCGGGGCATCGAGCTGCTGCCCGTGGATATCTATAAGTCCCAGGGCACCAAGTTCGTCATCGAGAACGGAGCCATCCGCCCGCCCTTCAACGCCATCCCCGGCGTGGGCGATACGGCAGCCCTGGCCATCGCGGAGAAGCGGGGCACGGAGCCCTTCCGCTCCGTCGAGGAGTTCGCCGCCCGCACCGGCGCCAACAGCGGCGTCGTCTCCGCCATGGAATCCTGCGGCTGCTTCAAGGGCTTGCCCAAGAGTGACCAGATCTCCCTCTTTGATTTTTAGAAAATACCGGTTTATCAGCATTTTTTTGGTTTTCCGGATTGACGTCGCGCCGCTTTACCGATATATTACTATATGAGTAGGAATAGGTGTTTGACAAGGGCCGCGCAATGGCTTGGCTTAACGGGAAAACCATGGCCCTGTAAGCGCGCATATAGCGGGGCGAAGCAGGATCGACTTGCGAAGAAAAGTATTCAGAAAAGGGGGATATAAAAATGGAAAAGAAGAAGTATGAGGGCATGAAGCTGGACGTGGTCACCATAGAGGCAGAGGATGTGATCGTCACATCCAACCCCTGTGATAAACTGCCCTGGGACTGCCCTGGTGATACTGGTTTTTGTAAGAAAAATGCGAGTCACGGTTGCTGCACAATGGGCGATACGGCCAGATGATGCGGAAGGCGTTGTAGAAAATGAAATGCTTGTCTGCCGGCGACGATCGCGTCGTCAAGATCGTGCAAAAGAAGGAGCTTCCCCCGGACGGCCGCTGTCGCCTGTCCGGCTTCGTTGTGGTTCACGAAGCGGATGGCCGGGTGTTGCTGAAGAACATCCTGACCCGTCAGGTCTATGCTCTGACCCCGGCGGAATGGGCTTTGGTCCAGACAGGAGATCTGTCCTGCCCCCAGGTCCGGGAGCTGGCTCAGCTTCGCTTCCTGGTGGAGCCGGAGTATGACGAGGCGGCTCGGTATGCGCTGACCCTGGCCGTGCTGCGCACCATGGAAAACAGGAAGCCCGGGATCGTCAGCTATACCATCCTGCCCACCACCGGCTGCAATGCCCGCTGCGTCTATTGTTACGAGGAGGGCTGGCCGGTGAAGGTCATGAGCCCGGAGACCGCCGACGCCGTGGCGGACTTCATCTGCCGCACCAAGCGGGAGGGCATGATCAAGCTCCATTGGTTCGGAGGCGAGCCTCTTTGCGCACCGAAAACCATCTCCCGCATCTGCCGGATCCTCCAGGACCGGGGCGTGAAATACGATTCTGCCATCGTCACCAACGCCACCCTGCTGACGCCGGAGCTGGTGAAAGAGGCGGTGGACCTGTGGCATCTGTCGGGAGCGCAGGTCTCCATGGACGGCGCCCGGCAGGATTATGAGGCCCGCAAGCGCTATCTTAACCCCGAACAACATAATTATGAAAAGGCCATGGAGGGCGTCACCCTGCTGTTAGACGCGGGAATAAGGGTCAGCATCCGCTGCAACTTCGACGGAGAAAATCTGCCGCGGTTACAGGATTTCATGGAGGATTGCCGGGACCGTTTTGGGGAACGGAAAAATATATGCGTCTATGTGGAGCAGCTCCGTCCCGTTCCGGATGGCGAAGAGAGCTGGACGATGTATCAGGCAGGGGACGACGCTGAGCTCTATGAAGAGTCATTGGGCCTTGTGGCGCCGGACAGAGCGGGCGATAGGCGGCTGACGATGAGCTATTGCATCGCTGATCCTTACGGCAGTGCTTTGGTCATCGACCCCTTGGGCGGTCTTCACGCTTGCGAACATAAGGCCGACGATACGCCGATAGGGACCGTCTTCGACGCAGAGCTTCCCTCCAGGGCGGCGGAGAAGGCCTCTCTCAAAATCGCGGAGGAATGCAAGAGCTGTCCCTACCTGCCGGAATGCACCCCCTTCAGAAAAAGCTGCCCGGTGGTGGATGAGCATTGCCGGAGGCAGATGGAGATGTGGACCAAGCGGTCGCTGACGCACCTGCTGAAATGGGTCGCCACGGCCGAGAGCGACGGGGACGAGCCGGGGAACGGCTGTAAATAATAAGGAGGAACGTATGAAGCTGAACGAGCGATTCATCATCTTTCATGCCGACGACGAGGCCATGCTGGTGGCCCAGGGCGGTGAGGATTTCTCCGGCCTGGTCCGCGGCAGCGAGGCCTTTGGAGATATCCTGGAGCTCTTGAAGGAGGACACCTCCGAGGAAGCCCTGATCGCCGCCATGGCGGACCGCTATGACGCCCCTGTGGAGGTCCTGACAAAAGATATCCGGGACGCCCTTGCCAAGCTTCGGGACATCGGCGCCATCGTGGACTGACGTATAGCACGTCCCCCGGGGGACGGACAAGACACGGTCGAAAGCAGGCTCACGCCTGCTTTTTGCTTCGACCATGCTTTGCCTCGCTCCTTTTGCCGTCGGCGGCCCGCGGCTTCGCGCCCCTCCCGACAGAAGACGATCAGTTTTTGAGCGCAAACCCTTGACAGCCGGGGAGTGAAACCGTATAATATCATCAAGTAATCCTGCGCGCTCGGTGCGTTCATAGATAGATATATATATGCTGAAAATATAAGCGATTTCACACGTTTTTTGATATATACAGCGAATATATACAACCCATGGTATGGACTATTATGACCGGGCGTCTGCCCGGTTATATTCTTATAGATGGGAGTGAAACGATGCACTGGTGGTTTTTGATCCCCGCCGTCCTGCTGGGTGCGATCATCGGCGTTGCGATCGGCTATGTATACCGCAAGAATGTGGCGGAAGCCAAGATCGCGAAGGCTGAGGATGCTGCACGCGCGCTGCTGGACGATGCACAGAAGAGAGCGGAAGAGATACGTAAGGAAAAGGAACTGGAGGCCAAGGAGGAGATCATCAAGCTCCGCACCGAAGCCGAGAAAGAGAATCGGGACCGTCGGAATGAGCTGCAGCGCACCGAGCGCCGCCTCTTCCAGCGGGAGGAGACCCTGGATAAGAAGATCGAAGCCGTAGAGGCTCGGGAACAGGCGCTGAATCAGCGTGTTGCCAAGGTGGACCAGCGGGAAATCAAGGTGGAGGAGCTGGTGCAGGCGCAGGAAAAGGAGCTGGAGCGCATCTCCGGTCTCACCGTGGAAACGGCCAAGGAAATGCTTCTGAAGCGTGTGGAGGAGGAAGCCCGGCATGATGCCGCCATCCTGCTCCGGGACATCGAGCAGAAGACCAAGGAGGAGGCTGATCGCAAAGCCCGCAATATCGTCACCCTGGCCATCCAGCGCTGCGCCGCCGACCATGTGGCGGAGGCCACCGTGTCTGTGGTCCCCCTGCCCAACGACGAGATGAAGGGCCGGATCATCGGCCGCGAGGGCCGGAACATCCGGGCTCTTGAGACCGCCACCGGCGTGGACCTCATCATCGACGACACCCCCGAGGCCGTGATCCTATCCGCCTTCGACCCGGTCCGCCGGGAGATCGCCCGGATCGCCCTTGAAAAGCTCATCATGGACGGCCGCATCCATCCCGCCCGCATCGAGGAGATGGTGGAGAAGGCCAAGAAGGAGGTCAGCAACCAGATCCGCGAAGCCGGCGAAGCCGCCGTGCTGGAGGTGGGCGTCCATGGTCTGCACCATGAGCTCATTCGGTATCTGGGCCGCATGAAGTACCGCACCAGCTACGGCCAGAACGTACTGAACCACTCCATCGAGGTGGCGCACCTGGCGGGCATCATGGCCGCTGAGGTGGGCGCCAACGTGGCCTTGGCCACCCGGGCGGGCCTGCTGCACGATATCGGCAAGTCCATCGACCACGAGGTGGAGGGATCCCATGTGGAGATCGGCGCCGACCTCGCCAAGAAGTACCGGGAGAACAACCAGGTCATCCACTGCATCATGGCCCACCACAACGACGTGGAGCCGCAGACCCTGGAGGCCGTGCTGGTCCAGGCCGCGGACGCCATCTCCGCTGCCCGTCCCGGCGCCCGCCGTGAGACGCTGGAAACCTACATCAAGCGCCTCGAGAAGCTGGAGGAGATCGCCAACTCCTTCGACGGCGTGGACAACTCCTACGCCATCCAGGCCGGCCGCGAGGTGCGCATCATCGTGAAGCCCGACAAGGTCAGCGACGCCGACACGGTGCTGCTCGCCAAGGACATCGCCAAGCGCATCGAGAACGAGATGGAGTACCCGGGCCAGATCAAGGTCAACGTGATCCGCGAGACCCGGACCATGGAGCTGGCAAAATAACACGACCGGGGCCGGTAACACGGCCCCTTCTTTTTAAGGAGCATATATGAAGTTCCCCATTGCGGACGCCCATTGCGACTTTCTCTACGGAGCCATGGAATATGGCTACGACATCAACACCCTGCGGCGGGACCAGGTGATCCACCTGCCCTACATGCAGCAGGGGAACGTGAAGATGCAGTTCTTCGCCTGCTGGTACGACGCCAAGCTCAAGACGCCGCCGCTCCAACAGGGTCTCACCATGGTGGACTGCTACAACCGGATGCTGAATGCCAACCCGATCTTCGTGCCCTTCACGAAGGACTTCGATCCCAACGGCGACAAGATCGCCGCCGTCCTCACCATCGAGGGGGGAGAGGTATGCGAGGGGAGTTTGGCCATGCTCCGCATCTTCAAGCAGCTGGGCGTGAAGACCATGACCATGACCTGGAACGACAACAACGAACTGGCCGGCGCGGCCCAGGCCAAGCGGCAAAAGGGCCTCACAATCCTGGGGCGGGAGATGCTGCGGGAAATGAACGGGATCGGTGTCGCCCTGGACGTGAGCCACCTGTCCGACGAGGGCATCCGGGACGCTCTCGAATTCTCCACGCGCCCCATCTTCGCCTCCCATTCCAACGCCCGCGCGCTCATGAACGCGCCTCGGTGCCTGCCCGACGATTTGATCCGGGAGATCGCCCTCCAGGGCGGCGTCATCGGCGTCAACTTCTACGGCCCCCATCTGGCGCCCAAGAAGACGGTGGCCATCGAGGACATCGTGGCGCACATCCTCCACATCGTCAGCATCGGCGGCGTGGACTGCTGCTGCTTCGGCTCCGACTTCGACGGGGATCTGAAGAACAGCTCCGACTATCCCGCCCTCTGCGAGGCCCTTTTGAAGGCCGGCTTCAACGAGGAACAGGTCTCCCGCATCGCCTATTGGAATTTACACCGATATCTTTCACAATTCGTTTGACAAACACGGCATCGGTGTGCTATACTCTCTCCGTTGCCGATTTAGGGGCATGATGTAATGGTAACATAGCGGTCTCCAAAACCGTTCTTGAGGGTTCGAGTCCTTCTGCCCCTGCCAAAAATAATCCCACCCATCCGGGTGGGATTAGTTTTGAAATGCAGTGGCCGAGGGCTCGAACCCTGGTCGCGGGAGTGAATGGAGCCCCAGTGGGGCTCCAGAGCCGCGACCTAAGCGAGCCGCAGCGAGTGGGTTCGAGTCCGTGACGGCCTCCCATCCATCCAGATGGTATCTCTTTTTGATCAGCAAGGGCGGGGCAACAGATCAGGCGAACCGCATTCGTCGGATCATATCGTTTTTTATATTCGCTTATACAAACAAAGATGCGTTTTAACCGCAAAAAAAGTTTGTTTTTTCGCAAAAAAAAGCTTGCATTTCTCAGACAGATAGAGTATACTTCTGCTGTTCGTGTGCGGATCAAGGGAGAACTATGGCCTGCACACGGGTCCAGGCAGGAGGTTGCCGGCTGCCATCCGGGTAATTTCTGCCGGGCCAACGCTTCAAAAACAAAGGAGCGGGGGCAAAAATAGCGGGCAGGGTGGTATTCTGAATCGACGAATGTGTGGCCGAAAGGCCGCGCATAAACCAAGAGTTAGGAAACACACGGCCCCGTGTACTGCCCAATTACAGAAGGAGGAAGAAACA
>CADCMN010000039.1 GCA_902802575.1 uncultured Eubacteriales bacterium
GCCGAAGGAGGTGAAGGGCCCGATCCAGATGTCCTGGGTCAGCTCCACGCCGTTGAGCTTGCAGAACTGGTTGAAGGGCAGGCAGAGGTCCTTCAGGTTCGGGTTCTCACCGCTGACGGGCTCCCGCTTGGCGTTGGCCTGGGAGAAGCCGTCGTACCGGCCCTGGGCCACGCCCCTGTGGCCGTTCACGTCGTAGCCCTTGTACTTGGTCTCCAAAATCTCGCCCAGCTTCTTCACCTGCTTCTTCATCTTCAGCAGGCGGGGGATCTTCAGAATGTTCTTCTTGGGCTCGAAGGGCTCGATGACGTCGCCCTTGCTGTTCTTGTAGTTCCGATTCAGTTTCGGACCGTCGTGGGTGATGCCGCAGAACTCCTCCACGTCGTGGACCGCATAGTAGCTGGGCACGCCCATGATGGCGCCCATCTCGTAGCGGCGGCCGTTGTAGGTGGGGGACCAGCACTTGCCGCCCACCCGATCCAGGCGCTCCAGGATGGTGTAGTTCTCATAGCCTTTTTTCTCCAGATACATGCCGGCGGAAAGACCCGCGGGACCGCCGCCCACGATGCAGATGCGGATGTTTTTGTCCATACCAAACTCCTCCTGAAAATTCGATGGATTCCATCTTTTTTATTGTAGCGCAACCATGCGTAAATTGCACGCTTTTTTTGGGAAAATAAAAACAATCTTTTCTTTTTGCCGAGGTCGTGCTACTATATATCGTAGGGGGGTGGAGCTATGCGGTTTTCAGGTTTTGACGAGCTGCTGAGCCATTGGGCCCAAAAGACGCCGGATCGCAAAAGACGCCGGATCGGCCGGCCTTAGTCTATGAACAGAGCGGGACCAAGGCCGTGTGTACCTATGCCCAGCTTCAGGCGCAGGTCCTGGAACGGGCCCACCGGCTGGGCCGGGAGCCGGGCCTCTGCCGAGGCGTGCTGTGCGACGGGAGCTTTGCCTGCGTCGTGGAGATCTTCGCCACCGTGATCTTCGGCAAGCGCCTGGTGCTCCTCAACGAGAACGCTTCCGACGCCGCGCTGATCGACATGGTGCGGGAAGCCGAGATCAGCTCCCTGTGGGGCGATCCGGATCTGCTGGACATGCTTGCGCCCTATCTCGTCCCCCATGCCGAGGGCGGCCCGGGCCGGGTGCTGTTCTTCACCTCCGGCACTACGGACCGATCCAAGGCCGTGGTGCTCACCAGCGCCTCCCTTATGAGCAGCGCCTACAACGGCGGCGCTCTGCTGCCCCTGAATCAGGACGACCGGCTCCTGTGCCTGCTGCCCCTCGATCATGTGTTCGGCTTCGTCTGCGGCCTGCTTTGGGGCCTGTCCTGCGGCGCTTCCGTGGCCTTGGGCCGCGGCGCCCGGCACTACGGGGACGATTGCGCCTTCTTCCGGCCCACCGCCCTGTCCGCCGTGCCCCTGCTGCTGGGGTTCCTGCTCCAGCATCAGGCCCTGAACCCGGAGCTGAAGCTCATTCTGGTGGGGGCGGGCGGCTGTCCCAAGCCCCTGCTGGATGCGGCCCGGGCCATGGGTAAGGCGGTCCATTTCGGCTACGGTCTCACGGAGACCAGCTCCGGCGTGGCGCTGAGCCTGGGCAGCGACCCCTATGCCATGACGATCTGTCCCGACGACGCCATAGACATCGCCCCCGACGGAGAGGTGCTCATCAGCGCCCCCACCTGCGTCATGGAGGGGTACTGGCGTCGGCCCGAGGACACGGAAAAAGCCCTGGCCGGCGGCGTCCTCCACACCGGCGATCTGGGACGTCTCGATTGGGCCGGACGGCTGATCCTCACGGGCCGCAAGAAGGAGATGCTGGTGCTCATGGACGGCACCAAGCTGTTTTTGCCGGAATATGAGGGTGCCATCGCCCGGGCCCTGGGGAACCCCAACCTGTGCGTGGTGCTGGAGGACAAGGGCCCCATCCTCGTCGTTGAGGGGTCGGAGCAGGAGAAGGGACCCCTGTGGGAGAAGCTAAAACCCGTCATGGCCGAGCTCCCCCGGGGCCAGCAGTTGAGAGGTATCGAGTTTTACGGGGGACCGCTGCCCCGGACCGCCAGCGGAAAGATCATGCGTTGGGCTGTCCAACGGGAAGGGAAAAAGGAGAAATGACCCGCAGAGAAGAGATCTTAGAGAAGGCCAAGACCATCATCGTGGAGTCCCTGCCGGAGCTGGAGGGCCAGGAATTCGACGAGAGCACCGTCATCAACACCGACACGGGCATCGATTCCATGGGCTTCACCCTCATCATCTGCCGCCTGGAGGCGGCCTTCGACGTGCGCATCCCCAACCGCCAGTGGCAGAAGCTGTCCACCCTGGGCGACGTGGTGGACGCCATCGACAAGCGGATGCCCAAGGCATGAGCGTGTACGAGAAAGACTATCGGCTGCTGAGCTCTGACGTGGACGCCGGGCAGCGGCTGCGGCTGAGCCGCCTGTTCACCTTTTTGCAGGAGGCGTCCATCGCCCACACCACCCTTCTGGGCATGGGCCGGGAGAAGACCCTGGATCGGGGGCTCCTGTGGATCGTGACGCTGCAGCAGGTGAAGGTGGATCGGCTCCCCGTCTACGATGAGGACGTGAAGCTGTTGTCCTGGCCGGGGGCGACCATGCACCTCTATTTCCCCCGGTACTATCGAATGGAGGATAAGGACGGGCGCACCCTTCTCACCGGCAGCGCTCTCTGGGCCCTCATGGACCGGGAGAATCGGAAGATGGTGTTCCCGGAGGAACACGGCGTTCACATCGACGGGGAGACGGGGGAAGGGCCCCTGCCTCTGCCCGCCGCGCCCAAGCCCGCCCGGGAGGGGGAGAAGGAGACCTTCGCCGTGCCCTACAGCTACGTGGATCTGAACGGCCACATGAACAACACCCGGTATCTGGACCTTGCCGAGGATCGGATGCCGGCGGGCCTGCGCCAAAGGGCCGTCCGGGAGATACGGGCGGAATACAGCGGTGAAGCGAAGCTGGGCGAGAGCATGGAGCTCACCTATACCCGGGAGGGGGATGTCTTCCTTCTCAGCGGGGACCGTGGCCGCAAGCTCTTCCGCCTGAACCTGATGTACTGAGATCTGATTTTGAATCATACAAGGAGGAACTGACCTATGGGTGTTTTGTCCGGTCTGGAGCCGAAAGCGGTGTTTGAATTCTTCGAAGACCTGTGCGCGCTGCCCCACGGGACCCATCAAACGGGCCCCGTCAGCGACTATCTGGTGGACTTTGCCCGGCGGCGGGGCCTTCGGTACCGCCGGGACGAGGTCAACAACGTGGTCATCTGGAAGGACGCCGCCCCGGGCTATGAGGACGCGCCCACCCTCATGCTCCAGGGACATATGGACATGCTGGTGGAGAAGGAGCACAGCTGCGCCCGGGACACGGAACAGCAGGGGCTGGAGATCTTCGTGGCCGGGGACGAGATCGGCGCCCATGGCACCACGCTGGGGGCGGACGACTGCATCGGCGTGGCCATGGCCCTGGCGGTGCTGGACGACGACCATCTGCGGCACGGGCCGCTGGAATGCGTGTTCACCGTGGACGAGGAGATGGGCATGCAGGGCGTGCGGGCCCTGGACGTGTCCGATCTGAAGGCCAAATATATGATCAACCTGGACTCCCTGGAGGAGCGGGTCTTCACCGTCAGCTGCGCCGGGTCCACCCGGGTGGTCAGCACCCTGCCTGTGAGGCGGGAGCCCTTCGATGGCCGGGTCTGTGCCCTCATGGTGGACGGGCTGGTGGGCGGCCACTCCGGCGAGGATATCCATCGGGGCCGGGCCAACGCCAACCGGCTCATGGGCCGGGCGCTGACGGCGCTCATGGAGAAGACGGAGCTCAGGCTCCTCACCGTCTCCGGCGGCGCCAAGGACAACACCATACCCCGGGACGCGGCGGCTTTGATCTCCGTGAAGGATCCGGAGGCGGCCAAGGCCGCGGCCAAGGAGCTGGCGGCCACGCTGGAGAACGAGTACCGGGCGGCGGAGAACCGCATCCGGGTCCGGCTGTTCCCCACCCGCAGCCACTTCATGCCCATGGACGAGGAGAGCACCCGCCGGGCGGCGGCGTTCCTGTTCTGCGCGCCCAACGGAGTCCAGATGATGAGTGCGGAGGTGCCGGGCCTGGTCCAGACCTCTTTGAACTATGCCATGGTCTATACGGAGGATGATCGGGTGGTGTCCCGGTTCATGATCCGCTCCAGCATCAATTCCCAGGCGGAGGACACGGCCCGTCGGGTCATGGCCCTGACCCGGGCCTTGGGCGGCGAAGCCACGGTGCCCTCCTCCTATTCCGCCTGGCAGTATCGGCCCGACTCCCACCTGAGGGAGGTCATGACCGACGCCTTCATGACGGTGTACGGCATGGAACCCCGGATCGCGGCCCAGCACGCCAGCCTGGAGTGCGGGATCTTCTCGGGCAAGATACCGGAGCTGGACTGCATCTCCATCGGGCCGGACGTGGTGAACGTCCACACCCCCCGGGAGCGTCTCCGCATCGCTTCCACCTGGCGCACCTGGGCGTTCCTGCGGGAGACCCTGCGCCGGCTGAAGTAAATATTTCTGCGGTTTTGTGCAATGAGCGGAGCCATACAAGCGGCCCCGCTCATTTTTGCGTTTTTTTGCAGCTTTTCCCGTTTTCGGAATAATTCTGCGTTCGTTTCGGTTTTTCTTCCCCCTCGGTTGACATATATACAATATAGGATTATACTTAAAAAAATGGAAGAATTCACACTGGTGACACAATTGACGGTCACTCAGTTCCGCACAAGCGGGGCTTTGGGATAGAGAAACAAACGAGGAGGGATTTATTGAATGATTACCAATGGCTTTACCTACATGGCCGTACTGCTGTTCATGGCAGCCGTGTTGGTGACTCTCGAGAAGTCCGCTAAGGGTGGTTTGAAGAAATTCTTCAAGTTTATTCCCGCTGTGGTGCTTTGCTATCTGATTGCGATGCTGCTCTGCACGCTGAAGGTCTGGGATTTGAAGGAGACCAAGCCGGCGTATAGCGCCCTGAAGAACAACCTGACCTATGCCATGATCTTTGCTATGTTGCTTCGCTGCGACATTCGCAAAGTCCTGCGCCTCGGGCCAAGAATGCTCATCGGTTTCTTCTCCGCCACGTTGACCATCATCATCGGTTTCGTAGTTGCTTTCGTTATCATGAAGGGCACTATCGGAGCCGATGCATGGAAAGGCTTGGGCGCTCTCTGCGGTTCCTGGATCGGCGGCAGTGGCAATATGGTGGCCGTGCAAGCTGCCCTGGATATCAGCGAGGCTGACATGGGATATGCTCTGGTCATCGACTCCATCGACTACTCGCTGTGGGTCATGTTCCTGCTGTGGGCCATTCAGCTTGCTCCCAAGTTCAACAAGTGGAGCAAGGCGGATACCAGCCGACTGGATGAGGTCTCCTCTCGCCTTGAGGAGGAAGCCAAACTCAACACCAAGCCTGTCACCTTCCAGAGCTTGATCCTCTTGATCGGTTGCGCCTTCCTGGTGAGCGCCATCGCTACCAACGTTGGTGCCAAGCTGTATGGCTGGACCAACTTCTCTGATAAAGCCACTTGGACGGTGCTGTTCGTTACCGTTGTGGCGCTGATCGCTGCCGTTACCCCGCTGGGCAAAGTGGCTGGTTCCGTCGAGGTCTCCAACCTCCTGCTTTACTCCGTCATCGGCCTGCTGGCTTCCCGTGCCAGTCTTTTGGAGTTGGGCGACGCGCCCGCTTGGATCCTCACCGGCTTCATTGTGTTGGCCATCCACGCGGTGCTGATGCTGATCATCTGCAAACTGCTCAAACTCGACCTGTTCACTGCAGGCGTTGCGTCCCTAGCAAATATCGGCGGCACGGCTTCGGCGCCGGTGCTTGCTGGTTCCTATTCTGGTTCCTTGGTACCCGTCGGTATCCTGATGGCCCTCATGGGCTACGTTGTGGGGACCCCCTTGGCGGTCCTTTGCGCCCGTATCATGGCGGCTCTGGCGTAACGATCATATCCTCGCGCCGGGATGTAACTGTATAAGAAAACAAAACGACGCGATGCAAGTGACCTTCACTTGCATCGTGTCATATTAGGAAAAGGAGAAAAAGCATGGGTGTTTTATCCAACTTGCAGCCGCAAAACGTCTTCCGTTTCTTCGAGGAGCTGTGCACCATCCCCCACGGGTCCCATAATACCAAGGCCATCAGCGACTATCTGGTATCCTTCGCCGAGGCCCGTCACCTGAAGTTCCGTCAGGACGAGCTGAACAACGTCGTCATCTGGAAGGCCCCCACAGCGGGCTATGAGAACGCCCCCACGGTCATGATCCAGGGACACATGGACATGGTGGCCGAAAAGGACGCCGATTGTCCCAAGGACATGGACAAGGAGGGGCTGGACCTCTTCGTGGAGGGCGACCTGGTGGGCGCCCGGGGCACCACGTTGGGCGGCGACGACGGCATCGCCGTGGCTATGGCCCTGGCCATCCTGGACGCGGACGATATCCCCCACGGGCCCTTGGAGTGCCTCTTCACCGTGGACGAGGAGGTGGGCATGCTGGGAGCTCGGGGCCTGGACGCTTCGGACCTCAGCGCCAAGTATCTTTTGAACCTGGATTCCGAGGAGGAGAAGGTCCTCACCGTCAGCTGCGCCGGGTCCACCCGGGCGGTCTGCACCCTGCCCGTAGGGCGGGCGGCCTTTGAGGGCGCGGTCTGCGAGCTGGTGGTGGACGGTCTCATGGGCGGTCACTCCGGCGAGGAGATCCACAAGGGTCGGGCCAATTCCAATATTCTCATGGGTCGGGCGCTGACGGAGCTCATGAACGCCGCGGAGCTTAGGCTACTGACCGTCTCCGGCGGCGCCAAGGACAACGCCATCCCCCGGGACGCCAAGGCGCTGGTGGCTGTGAAGGACTTCGCTGCGGCGAAGGCTGCGGCCAAGGCCCTGGGCGAAGCCCTGGCCAACGAATACCGTACCGCCGATCCCGACATCCGCGTCGCCTTGACGCCGGCCCAAAGCGAGTTTGTCCCCCTAGATGAGGACAGCACCCGCCGGGTGGCCACGTTCCTGTTCTGCGCCCCCAACGGGGTCCAGATGATGAGCGCCGAGGTGCCGGGGCTGGTCCAGACGTCGCTGAACCTGGGCCGCGTCAACACCGAGGGCGACGCCGTCGTCTGCCGGTTCATGATCCGCTCCAGCGTCAATTCCCAGGCCGCGGAGACCACCGAAAAGGTCGTCGCCCTGACGAAGGTCCTGGGCGGCGACGTGGAGATTCCCGCCTCCTATTCCGCCTGGCAGTATCGGCCCGATTCCCACCTCCGGGACGTGATGGTGGAGGCCTTCCGGGCGGTGTACGGTGAGGAGCCCAGGATCGCGGCCCTTCACGCGGGCCTGGAATGCGGGATCCTGTCCGGGAAGATGCCGGAGTTGGACTGCATCTCCTTCGGGCCGGACCTGACCAACATCCACACGCCCCGGGAGCGGCTGCACATCGCCTCCACGGAGCGGACCTGGCTGCTGACCTTGGAGACCCTCAAGCGCCTGAAGTAAGGAGGACGGCATGAGCAAGGAAAAGACTTCCATCATATTCACCGGCGACATCGGCTTCGACCGGTACATGGACCATCGCTGGGAGGACGACGAGCTCCTCTCCAAGCCTATCCTGGACTTCTTCCACAGCGCGGACCATGTGGCCGCCAACGTGGAGGGGGCCCTCATCGACGCCGTGGACGACGGCAGCCGGGGCGTGTTCTTCCACGCCATGAACCCCGCCGCCACCAAGGTGCTCAAGGACATGCATGCGGACATCTGGTGCGTGGGCAACAACCATACCATGGACGCGGGCCGGGAGGGCGTGATCAGCACCCGGAAGATCGCCCGGGAGCTGGGTTGCCGCACCATCGGCGCGGGCCTCAACGAGGTGGAGGCGTCGGAGCCCATCTATCTCGAGGAGGCCGGCGGCATCGGCATGTTCGGCGTGGCGTACATGGCCGAGTGCATCCCCGCCACCGCCACGGAGCCCGGCATCTTCCGCTGGGACGACATGGACTACATCAAGAAGCGCATCGACGAGGTGAAGTCGAAGTGCCGCTGGTGCGTGATCGTCTCCCACGGCGGCGAGGAGTTCACCAGCATGCCCAGCCCCTACACCCGGGACCGGTATCTCCGCTTCCTGGAGCTGGGGGCGGACGCGGTGGTGGCTCACCATCCCCACGTGCCGGAGAACTACGAGCTGTTCCCCGACGGCAAGGCCATCTTCTATTCCCTGGGCAACTTCATCTTCGACACCAACTACCAGCGGGCCCATCTGTACACGGATGTGGGCGTGCTGCTGAAGCTGATCTTCACCGAGGAGAAGCTGGACTTCGAGGCCATGGGCATCCAGATCGTCCGGGGCCCGGAGAAGATCGTGGAGGCGCCGCTGCCGGACATCTTCACCAACATCCCCGCGGGCGAATACGCCCTGCTGTCGCCCCTGGCCGCCAAGGCCTTCGTGGCGGAGGACATGCGCAAGATGATCTATCTGGAGCCGGACCGGTTCACCAACGCGCCTCAGGCCGTCTGGGACGGGTACTTCTTCAGCACCGAGCCCGACGGGTATTTCGAGGGCGCCCACATGGACTTCAACGTGATCGTCCCCTTCTCCAAGACCGCCGAGGAGGGCGCCTGGAAGTATTCGAAGCTCGATAAGGTGAAAGCGTATATTCTGAGGCAATTGTGATTTCTTCTTTTGCCGCTTTTTTCTCTTCGGTGAAGAGAAAAAAGCGGCGAAAAAAGAGAAACTTAAGAAGAGAAAGAGGGCTGTGCACATAGCATAGTCCTCTTCTTACGTTCTTTGGGTGCACCCTTTCTTTTCGAGAAAGGGTGCGAAGCTGAGCGCTGCCTGTGGCAGATGCAGCGAGGCGCAGCACGGGCAAAACAATGAGAAATCAAACGCAGTGCGGATTTCGACTATGTTTTGCACCTGGTCAAAGGGTGCATGCTTTTATTCCTCTTCAAAAAGATACTCGTACAGCCCCTCCGTCGTGTCGAAGTACAGCGGGCAGTTTTCCTGCAGGAAGGCGCGGATCTCCGGCACGTCGTAGGCCCAGCCGGCGGCGGCGAAGGGCACGCCGCGCTGGGCGGCCATGTCGTAGCCGGGCTTGAGGTCGTCCACCATGAGCAGCTCTTCAGGCGCCAGGTCCATGCAGGCCATGATCCGGTCCAGGGCGTAGGGGCTGGGCTTGCGCTGCTCTCGCGGCAGCTCCCAGCCGAAGACCATGGAGGGCTCCGGCAGGCCGTTGGCCCGGTAGTCCCGGAGGATGTTCTCCCGCAGGGAATGGGAGACCACGGCGAAGGCGCCGCCCCGCCGAAGCTGTTCCGTCAGGATCTCCCGGATGCCGGGAAAGACCTTTGGGATATGGGTGGCCACGTAGCTTGTCCACACCGCCATCTCCCGATCCAGCTCCGCCGGGGTCAGGTGCAGGACCTGTTCGCAATACTCCAGGAACCCCGGGTGGAAGTTCAGCCGAAAATACTCCTCCAGGCTCACGGTGACCCCCGGCCGCACCTCTTGCAGATAGGCCAGAAAGGCCGGATGATGGATGAGCCGGGTGCTGTCCGTGACCGTGTCGTCGTGATCCAGCACCAGGCACCGATATTTGAGCTTCCGTTCCGGGTTCATGCTGCCAGGACCCGATCAAAAGCCGCTTTCAGATGGGCCTTGATGGCGCCATAGCCGTGCAGCGGCGAGCACTCATAGAGCTTGTCCCTTCCATAGAAGAGGGAGGGCACCCGATAGTAGTCATAGCTGTCGGCCAGAGCCGCCTCCTCGTTTTCCTCGACCCAGCGCAGGGTCAATGCCCGGTAGGCAGGCGTCTCTGCCATTAGCTCCGCCGCGGCCTGGCGGGCGCTGTCGCAGTAGGGGCAGCCGGTCAGATAAAAGATTTGGATCTCGCTCATCGGCATCCGTCCTTTCGTCAATGTGAGGATACTATACCAGCTTTTGGCGCGGAGAGCAAGTGCGGCGCGAAAGGGCCGGCAAACGGTGTTGACCCGGCCCGGAAAAGCTGGTATACTGTCAGCAGACCATGGGGTATTTTACAGAAAGGTATGCAATGCCATGAAACGTATCCTCTCTCTCCTGTTAGTCCTTCTTGTGTGCTTCAGTTTCCTGGGCGCCGTCAGGATGCCCCAGCAGGAGGAAACCGCATCGGCGGTGCAATCGTCGCTCAAGAAGAACGGCATGGACGTGACTTCCACCGCATCCTTGTCCATGTACGACGTCGTCACCTTCGGCCGGTATCCTCAGGGCATATATGGCCAGAGCGAGGACATCGAATGGATCGTCATCGGGTTCGACGGCAATGAACGGGTCAAGCTCCTTTCCCGCTATGCCTTGGACGTGCAGCAGTATAACGACAACGCCAAGCTGATCTCCTGGACCAGCTCCACCCTGTATCAGTGGCTGAACGCCGTCTTCAAGATGAACGCGTTCAATGCGGAAGAACGGTCGCTTTTGGCCACCGATGTGACCTTGCTCAGTATGGAGGACGCTCAGACCCTGTCAGCCGGCTTCCTTCGGTGCGATCCCACGGCCTACGCCGTGTCCCTGGGCGCAAACCCGACCCGCTGCATGTGGTGGCTCAGCAACCATGCGATCCGCAGGGAGATCACGGACTACTATGGCGACACGGAATACTATTCCTACGCCACTGTGGTAAACGAGAATGGCGTCATCGCTCACGGCATGCTTCAGTCCAACTTCAAAAAGTCGGTCCGCCCCGTGATCTATCTCGATCTGAACAGCGATGCTCCCGCCGCCCGGGAATCCGCGCTGGTGCTGCGGCGCGGCATGCCCATGGCGTCTGTTTATGATTTGAACCTGTTTGACACCGTCACCTTCGGCCGGTATGGCCAGGCGGTGTATGCCGATCCCACGCCCATCGAATGGATCGTCATCGGGTTCGACGGCAATCAGGTGAAGCTGCTGGCTAAGTACGGTCTGGACGGGAAACGATACAACGATATCCATGCTGCGGTCACCTGGAAGACCAGTACGCTCTATTCCTGGCTGAACAATTCCTTCAAGTATTCCGCGTTCACCGCCGATGAGCAGGCGCTCCTGGCGGACGGCGTCACCCTGCTCACCGCTTTTGAAGCGGAAGGGCTCCCCGCCGCATATCGGACCTGTGAGCCCACGGCCGTGGCCATCGCCAACGGGGTGAACTATAAGCGCTCCATCTGGTGGCTCAGCGAGCCCACGCAGGCGGTCCAGTACAAGAACTCCAACAACAGGGGATGGTGCGCTTCCGCGGTCAGCGATTCCGGCGAAGTCCAAAAGATGGCGTATCAGATCAGCTACGACGGCAAGGTCGTTCGCCCCGTGATCGTTCTGGATTTTTCCAAGCTGGGATGAGCGCGTCAACAAGAGGGTCTGAGAAAACCTGAACTGAAAGAGCAGAAAGAACAGGGCGTTCTGCCGGTCGAGGGACCGTGGAGCGCCCTGATTTTTGCGTGGATATACCCGCCCCGCTTTTTGGCTGCGCCTCGGCTACGCTGACGCCGCCAGACGCCGGATGCGCCGAAGCTGGGTGAGGCGCATGGTGAGATAGCAGGCCGCGCCGCCCAGGATGTTGGACACAGGCTCCGCCAGAAACACGCCCCGGACGCCGAAACCCAGGCGCGGGAGGAGCAGCGTCAGGGGCACCACGATGATGGCCTTGCGGAGCAGGGAAAAGAAGATGGCGTGCCGGGCGTCCCCCAGGGCCGTGAAGGTGGACTGGCCGGCAAACTGCAGCGCCATGCAGATAAAGCCGAAAAAGTATATGCGCAGGGCTGTCACGCCCGCTTCGGTCATGGCAGGATCGTCGGAGAAGATGCCGAACCAAAGCTGCGGAAGCAGCAGCACCAGCATCCATGCCAGGAGGGTGTATCCGATGCAGATCAGGGTGCTGAATCGGATGCCGGACAGGACCCGTTCATATCGCTTGGCCCCATAGTTGAAGCTGATGACGGGCTGGCTCCCGTTGGTGACGCCGTGGACGGGCAGCAGAAACACCTCCCGCACGGAGTTCACCACGGTCATGACGCCGACATACAGGTCCCCGCCGTACTGCTGGAGCGTGGCGTTGCAAACGATCTGCACGAGACAGGTGGTGCCCTGGGCGATGAAGCTGGCCGTCCCCAGCTTGACGATATCTCTGACCACACAGCCCTGCAGGATCATATTCTCCCGCTTCAGGGGGATGACGGTCCGCGGCCCCGTCAGGAACCGCAGCACCCACAGGGCGGACAGGAACTGACTGATGACGGTGGCCAGCGCCGCGCCCCGGACGCCCATATGGAGCACGAAGATGAACAACGGGTCCAGGACGATATTCACCGCCGCGCCGATGACGATGGACAGCATGCCGATCTTGGGGAAGCCCTGGGCGTTGATATAGCCGTTGAGGCCCGTGGCCAGCATGGAGAAGGCGGCGCCCGCCAGGTAGATGTTCAGGTATGCCCGAGCGTACACGAAGGAGTCCTCGCTGGCGCCGAAGGCAAAGAGGATGGGCCGCATGAAAAGATAGCCCACGGCCATGAGCACGATCGCGCTGATGAGCTGCAGCGTGCAGGCGTTGCCCAAAATGCGGCCGGCCCGCGCCTCGTCCTTCGCGCCTCGCGCCATGGCGAACAGGGGCATGCCGCCGTTGCCGAACAGGGCGGCGAAGGCCATGATGAGGGTGACGATGGGGAAGGTGAGCCCCACGCCCGTCAGGGCCAGGCCGCTGCCGTCGCCCATGTGGCCGATGTAGATGCGGTCCACGATGTTGTACAGCAGATGCACCAGCTGAGCCAGGATCAGCGGCCCCGCCTGGTCCAGGATGCGCCGCCCCACCGGTCCCTGGGAAAAGTCCGTCTTCGGTTGTGCCTGGTTCTTATTATTCATGCTCCGTCGTCAGATGTTCGATGATCTTGCTTTTTCATTGATAGTGCGAATTAACTATATATTGGGAGTACAGTTTCCTTCAAGAGGTTGCAAAAAATCAAGGATAGCTATAGCATTCTCCTGAGAGGAGGTTTTTATTGTAAGGACCCCCATGACATTATCACTTATGAAGTACATGAATAATGAATGTTCGGTAATATTATTTGTGGTGCCTTCTGCATCCAAAACCACATACTCCTTATCGGCCAATCGGAAGGTTTGCTGACTCGTCTTCACATCTGCGAAGCCCAGGCTCGTAAGGGCATTTGATAAGCCTTCTTTAATGGCATTAAAGAATGTTTGTTCATCCAAATATCGATAGAGTCCTAAATCCTGCACCATAAGATGAACTGTTGAATTGGGATCATCTTCGGTGGTAGCCATCATACAACAAGCGGCGGTCTTCTCTTTCAGCAACCTGGCAAGGCCTTCACGGCTGGCATAATCAACGCTATAGTCCATACGTTGGGCTAACTCTAAATCATTGAGAAAATGCCAATTGTCCGGCAACACCATCTGAAAGCCAAATACCGAGTTGGTATAAATATTTCCATCAACTTCACCAATGGGGTCTTCTTCAGCCATAGCAGGAAAGCATAAAGATAAAATAATCACAAGAACTAGAAACGGATTTCCCCATTTCTTTAACATGTTTTTTGAATTGCCCATCAATTGAATGCACCTCCCTTACGATCGGAGTTAGCCGGTCGTGGTAGAAAATAATGTTTATCTTTTGCAGCATCTCGCGCATAATAATTCGGCATCAATCTGCAATGAGGGTATGGAAAATTCGCCTGGTCCAGGATGCGCCGCCAAACCGGCTCCTGGGAAAAATCCGTCTTTGCTTGTGCCCGACTGCCGTTCATATCCTTCGATCAGGAAAGGCGCTCCACGACCTCGCCCATGATGATATAGTGAGGCTGGATCCCGTTTTGATAGATGCGCCGGGCCTCCGGGGGCACGTCCTCATAGGCCATGGGCGCCATATAGATCTTTTTGCAGACGAAGGTCTCCGACGCCTCCTCGAAGGTGATGCCTTCGGGCAGAAACTTCGGCGTGAGCCCGGCGGCAGCGACCTTGTCCCCATCCCGGCCGGACAGGGTGCCCATCAGGGTCAGGGCTTTGCGGCAGCGCTCGGGGAAGAAGGCCACGGTGAAGGCGTCGCTGTCCTTCAAAAACTGCCAGGTGTACCGGTCCGGCCGCACGTAGACGGTGATGATGCTCTTGTGCCAGATGGTGCCCATGGAGCCCCAGGAGATGGTCATGCCGTTGAAATGATCCGGCGCGCCTGCCGTCAGCAGCGCCCAGTCCTGGTCGAATTTGGTGAAGGGATCGACTTGCATGGTTCGTCCTCCTGATACGTCTTTTTTTCATTATACCCGTAAACGAAGAGGATTTCCACCGTTTTTTGCGACAAAAAGAAGGCCGGCGGGACCGACCGTGCAGCTCTTACCGCCCGGTGCCCTGGTAAGGGCATAGGCAAGGGCAGGAAGCGGAGCGAAGGCGGAGCACCCCGCAGCGGCGGAAAGCCAAAGGGGAGGAACAACGTTCCTCCCCTTTGAAATCATCAGATGCAGTGGGCGTCGCCGGGCGCGAAGTCGATATAGGCGGTGGCGCCGGCGGGATAGATCTTCTTGTCCTTGGGGTTGTACTCGTGGATGATGAGCTTCACGTTCCCCAGCATCACATGATAGAGCTGATAGGCGCCCATGAAGTTGGATACGATGACTTCCACGGGGAAGTAGCCTTCGTCCCGCAGCATGGTGGACTCGGGCCGCAGGACCACGGTGGTATCCGCGCCGTCCGCGACAGCGGTGGCATCCGCCACTTTGACCTCCACGCCGTTGATATCCACCACGCCCGTGTCGCCCTCGTGACGGACCATCCTGCCCTCCAGGAAGTTGGCGTCGCCGATGAAGTCGGCCACGAACTTGTTCTTGGGATGGTAGTAGATCTCCTGGGGGGTGCCCATCTGGGAGACCAGGCCCTTCTCCATGACGATGATCTTGTCGGAAAGGGCCATGGCTTCGCTCTGGTCGTGGGTCACGTAGACAGCGGTGATGCCCGCCCGCTGCTGGATGCGGCGGATCTCGGTCCGCATGGTCACGCGGAGCTTGGCGTCCAGGTTGGAGAGGGGCTCGTCGAACAGCAGCACGCCGGGCTCCATCACCAGGGCGCGGGCCAACGCCACGCGCTGCTGCTGGCCGCCGGAGAGCTGGTTGGTCATGCGGCTCTCCATGCCTTCGAGGCCCACCAGGGCCAGGATGTCCGTGACCCGGCGCTTGATCTCGTCCTTGGGGACCTTGCGGATCTTGAGGCCGTAGGCCACGTTGTCGAAGATGTTATAATGGGGCAGCAGGGCGTAGCTCTGGAACACCATGGCCGTGTCCCGCTTGTTGGGGGTCAGGGCGTTGATGGGCTCGTCGCCCAGATAGATCTCGCCCTCGTCGGGGCTCTCAAAGCCCGCGATCATTCTCAGCGTGGTGGTCTTGCCGCAGCCCGAGGGGCCCAGCAGCGTCACGAAGGACCCGGGCTCGATCTCCAGGTTGGTGTCCTTCACGGCGTAGAAGTTCTTCTTGGTCTTGGG
>CADCMN010000040.1 GCA_902802575.1 uncultured Eubacteriales bacterium
GAAAGGTATTTCCGATATGCATAAAGTACCGCAAACGGAGGTGAACTCTAAAAATCCAACATTTTTACCACATTTTTATTGAAAAAGTGCCTATTCATATATACTTATTGGCATTTTGAGATTGAAAAAAAGCCCTATTTCCGGACTAAAAAAGCCCCGTATATAGGGATTTGTCAAATAAAGCTTTTGCTCCTAAGCGGAAGGCCGTGGGTTCGAATCCCGCCGGGGAGGCCAAAAAAGCCCAGAAACTCTAAGTTTTTTGGGCTTTCATTATGTGGTATAATTCCTAATGCAACATTTTTACCACATTTTGTTCTGGAAGGGCTGTTTTCATTAATAGGTCAGCTGCCCCTACGATGCTAACAAGAGAATAAAGAACAGCTGATCAAAAGGAGCCTGAAAGGCCAATACTTTCGGTTCGAATCCGGACAGGGACGCAAACCCCGAAAAATGCATTTCATGGGTTGCCTTAAGCCTTATCCTAAGTGTGACGACCAGTCTTCATCCAAGAATGAATTTGTTCACACCATAAACCGTATATTTCGTGTGCATCTCCAAGATCCTTTTCTTTCTTTGATGGATAAGGCGAGAAACACATTGTTTGTTTGAGTCATAGGCAGGCACGAATTGTTGACGTACGTCTAGAGAACACACACAATCAAAGACTTTTGCGATGGAATCATTTCACTTCTCGAACCAACTATTTGTTGACAAAGCAAGCTGCGATCTGTATGATAATATATATAATTGTAGCATTTCTTTACCCATCCGACCACTACCCCCTGATGACGACATTCAAACAGACGAGGGAGCCGACATGATCACGAACGACAAAGGGATCGTAGAACTGAAGCACTTTATCTTGCGGGAGGTCTGCCGCCTGGCGTGGGAGGATCGGCTGACGCAAGAGGAGACGGAAAAGATTGTCTGCCAGGTTAGCCCGGGACCAAAGCCACAGTACCGTTGCTGTGTCTATAAGGAGCGGGAGATCGTCCGGGGCCGCATTCGCCTCGCCCAAGGTATGAGCCCTGAAGCGGGTTCTCCTACCAAGAACGTGGTGGCCGTCATCCCCGCCGCCTGCGATGATTGTCCCATTCAAGATTATTTCGTCACGGATATCTGCCGCTTCTGCTTGGGCAAGGCCTGCCTGAATTCCTGCCGATTCGGCGCCATCTCCCCCGGCGACGCCAAGATGCGCATCGAACCCAACAAATGCAAGTCCTGCGGTCAATGCGCCAAAGCCTGTCCCTATGGCGCCATCATTCATCAGGAGCGGCCCTGTAAGAAAGCCTGTCCTGTGGGCGCCATCTCCTATGACGCTGCGGGCATCTGCCGGATCGACGAATCCAAGTGCATCCATTGCGGCCACTGCATTCACAACTGTCCCTTCGGGGCCATCGGTTCCAAGATCTATGCCGTCGATGTGATACGGGCCATCCGGGCAGGCAAACGGGTGGTGGCCATGTGCGCCCCGGCTACGGAGGGCCAGTTCGGGAAGGAAGCCAGCATGGCGGCCATCCGCAGCGCCCTGAAAAAGCTGGGATTCGCGGATATGGTGGAGGTGGGCTTGGGCGGGGATATGACCGCCGCCTTTGAAGCGCTGGAATGGATCGAGGCCCGGAAGGAGGGGCGGATCATGACCACCTCCTGCTGTCCGGCTTTCATCTCCCTGTTGCGCCATCACTTCCCCAAGCTTTATGAAAAGAACAAATCCACCACTGTTTCGCCTATGATAGCCGTGTCCCGGTATCTGAAGTATCTGGACCCGGACTGTGTCACCGTATTCATCGGCCCCTGCATCGCCAAGAAGGGGGAAACGCTGAACGAGCTGATTGCGGATCGTGCGGATTACGCCCTGACCTTTGGGGAGATGGTGGCTATGCTGGATTCCCGGGGCGTTGAGATCGAACCGGTGGCGGAAGCGTATCAGGAATCGTCCCTTTTCGGGAAGCGTTTCGCGGGCAGCGGCGGCGTGGCCAGCGCTGTTTTGGAGGTCATGCAGGAGCTGGGGGAGGACACCTCCGACATCCGGCTTACGACTTGCGCCGGAGGCGAGGAATGCAGAAAAGCCATGTTGCTTTTGAATGCGGGTCGTTTGAACACGGATTTCGTGGAGGGGATGATCTGTCCCGGCGGCTGCGTGGGCGGCCCATCCAAGCATCAGGCAGAGAATCTGGTCCTGCGGGCCAGGGAAGACCTTCTCAAGCAGGCGGACGGCAGAAAGATACTGGACAATTTGGAACAGTATCCGATGGGGCGTTTTTCCATGCATCGGGACGGCAGTCTGCCCGAGGAGGTCCCTTCCTTTGTTTCGAAAGAATGAATCTGACGCGGGATGTGTTTCCCGCGTTTTTTTCAAGCGCGTTGCGCCGAGAAAGATGCTTCGCACCCTATAGACAATACTTGATAAAGGAGGACAAACAATTGGAGATCGTCAAACCGGCCATGGCCGGAACGCTGGAATCCAGCGACGCCCAGATCATGGTGGAGCCCGGTGAAAATGGGATCGAGCTCTTTTTGAAGAGCAGCGTCATGAACCAGTACGGACGGCAGATCAAAGCCACCGTATTGGAAACACTTGAGCGCCTGGGCGTGAAGAACGCCCGCGTCACCGTGGTGGACAAAGGCGCTTTGGACTGCACGCTCAAGGCTCGGGTGGAATGCGCCGTATTCCGCAGCGCCGACGCCTCTGAGAAGGACATTCCCTGGGGAGGTGCTGTCAGATGATCCCGAGACCGAAACCGGAACGTTTCCGGCTGCGCCGCACCATGATGTTCATGAACGCGCAAAAGCCGGGCCTCATCAAGGACGCCTACATCTACGGCTGCGACAGCATCATGCTGGATTTGGAGGACGCGGTGGCAGAGAATCAGAAGGACGCCGCCCGCTTCTCCCTGTATCACGCCCTCAAAACCATCGACTACGGCGGCACCGAGGTCATCGTCCGCATCAACGGCCTGGACACCCCCCACTGGCAGGAGGATATCCGGGTCTGCGTGGCGGGCGGGGCCGACGGCATCCGCATCGCCAAGTGTGAAAGCGCCCAGGATGTGCTGACGGTGGAAAAGGCCGTGGAGGCCGCCGAGGAGGAATTCGGCGTGGAGAAGGGTCGGACGCTCCTGATGGCGGCCCTGGAAAGCCCCAAGGGCATCCTGAACGCCTATGAGATCTGCGCCGCTTCGCCCCGTATGTTCGGCGTGGCCATCTCCGGCGGCGACTTCAGAAAGTGCATGCAGACCAAGCCCCAGCCCGATGGCGTGGATATGCTGGTGGCTCGGGGGCAGATGCTGATCGCGGCCCGCGCGGCCGGCATCCAGTGCTTCGACACCGTGTTCACCAATCTGGACGATCAGGCGGGGTTCGAAGCGGAGGTCCTTCAGAACAAGGCCATGGGCTTTGACGGCAAGAGCCTCATCAACCCCAAACAGATCCGATTCGTCCATGAGGTCTTCGCTCCCACCGAGAAGGAGATTCTCCAGGCGGAGAAGATCGTGCGCGCCTATCGGGAGCAGAGCGCCGCCGGCGTGGGCGTATTCACGGTGGACGGCAAGATGATCGACATCGCCTTCATCCCCGGCGCTGAGAGGACTTTGAAACTGGCCCGTGCGTGCGGCCTTTGGGAGGGGGATCTGGTATGAAGAACGCAGTTGGCAGAGACATTCCCGATTTCCTGCTGCAAAACGGCAGGGAAGTGTATCAGGGCAAGAACTATATGGATGGCAAGTACCTCCAGAAGGCATCCCCCCGCACCCGTCGGTATGAGAAGCCCCAGGAAAGCAAGCTGGTGGATTCCATCGCGGACGCCCTGCGGCAGCTGGGCGCAAAGAGCGGCATGACCTTCTCCTTCCATCACCACCTCCGGGACGGGGACTATGTGGTCAACATGGTCATGAAAGCCGCCATCGAGGAGCTGGGCTTGGAGGATCTGACCATCGCCGCTTCCAGCTTGGGCGCGGCCCACGATCCCATCGCCGATTATATCGAGCAGGGCAAGGTCGTCGGCATCCAGACCAGCGGCATCCGCGGCCGCATGGGCGAGGTGGTGTCCGCCGGCAAGCTGAAGACCCCGGCCATCATCCGCAGCCACGGCGGCCGTCCCCGGGCCATCGAGGCGGGGGAGGTCCATATCGACTTCGCCTTCGTCGCCGCTCCCACCAGCGATTGCGTGGGCAACTGCCGGGGCATCGGCGGCAAATCCAACTGCGGCTCCATGGGCTACGCCATGACCGACGCCAAATACGCCGATCATGTGGTGGTCGTCACCGACTGTCTGGTGGATTTTCCCAACATGCCTGCCAGCGTGGAGGCCATCGACGTGGACGCTGTGGTGGTGGTGGATTCCATCGGCAACCCCAAGAAGATCGCTTCCGCCGCCGCCCGCATCTCCCAGAATCCCCGGGACCTGATGATGGCGGAGAACGTGGCCAAGGTTATCGCCTCCACACCCTATTTCAAGGAGGGTTTCTCCTTCCAGACCGGCGTGGGCGGGCCGTCCCTGGCGGCCAACCTGTTCCTGGAAAAGTTCATGGACGAACGGAACATCAAGATGGGCTGGGCCATCGGCGGCATCTGCGGGCCTATGGTGGAGATGCTGAAGAAGGGCAAGGTGGGCAAGGTCATCGACGTGCAGGACTTTGATCTCGACGCGGTGAACTCCATCAACCAGACCCCCAACCACTTTGAAATGTCCGCCTCCCAGTACGCGAATCCGGCCAACAAGGGCGCCTTTGTCAACAAGCTGGACTTTGTAGTCCTTGCTGCTCTGGAGATCGACACGGGCTTCAACGTGAACGTGCTTACGGGCTCCGATGGCGTGCTTCGCGGCGCCCCCGGCGGGCATCCCGACACGGCGGCGGGCAGCAAAGTCTGCATCATCGTCACGCCCCTCACCCGGGGGCGCATGGCCACGGTGTGCGAGCACGTGGTCACGGTCACCACGCCGGGCGACTGCGTGGACGTGCTGGTCACGGACTACGGCATCGCCGTGAACCCCCTGCGGCCCGATCTCATCGAGTGTCTGGATAAGTCCGGCATCCCCCATGTATCCATCGAATCCCTCAAGGAAAAGGCGTACAGCCTCGTCGGTCGTCCGGACGATCTCGAATGGGAGGATAAGGTCGTGGCCGTGCTGGAAGCCCGGGACGGCACCATTCTGGACGTGGTCCGCAAGATCAAGCCCTACACATTGAACTGACAGTATAAACATATTTAGCCGAAAAAGAAACAGGAGGATCCATCATCTATGAGTAACGTCGTCGTCGGTATCCTGGGACTTATCACCATCGTAGCCATCGTGGTGACGCTGTTCCGCAGCAAAACTCAACCTGCAATTGCCTTCATCGTTTTCCCCGCGATCCTGGGCCTCATTCTGGTGATTGCCGGACGCTATTCCTTCGCCGATCTGGCCACCATGATCAAATCCGGCTTTTCCAGCACCGGCCCCACCGCCGCCTTGTTCGTGTTCTCCGTGCTGTATTTCGGCATCATGACCGATGCGGGCATGTTCGATGTGATCATCGGCAAGCTCATGAAGCTGGTAGGCGACAACGTGATCGGCGTAGCCGTGGTCACGGCCATCATCGCCTTGGTCGGCCATCTCGACGGGGGCGGCGCCTCCACCTTCTGCATCGTGGTCCCCGCCATGCTGCCTGTCTATAAGCGGATGCACATGCGGCCCACCACCCTGCTTAGGATCGCGGTGTTGGCCATGGGCGTGCTGAATCTAATGCCCTGGGCTGGCCCCACCATGCGGGCCGCCTCCGTGCTGGGCATCGAAGCGGGATCCCTGTGGCAAACCCTGTTGCCCATCCAGATCTTCGGCGTCGTGCTCTCCCTCGCCCACGCCGTGCTGGCCGGCTTCCAGGAGAAGCGCCGCGGCGCCGGTCTCCATGGCAAACTGGCCCAGACCGAAGGCGTCATCGAGATGGAGGAGCAGGTCCAGGAACAGAAGGAAAACGAACTGGCCCGACCCAAGCTCTTTATCTTCAACGTGCTTCTCACCCTGGCCGTCATCGCCATGCTGATCTGGGACGTGTTCCCCAGCTACGTGCCCTTCATGCTGGGCCTTTCCCTGGCCCTGTTCGTGAACTACGGCCTGTCCGCCAAGATGCATAAGAAGCTCATCAATCTCCACGCGGGCCCCGCCCTGATGATGTGCTCCACCCTCATGGGCGCCGCCGTCCTCATGGGCATTTTGACCACCAGCCTGGGTGCCGACGGCAAGGCCATCGGCGCCAAGGTCATGGAGCTGCCGGCGGACGCCATCCCCTCCGTGGTGCGGTGTCTGGCGGGCATCGTGTCTGACATCCTGCCGGCGGCCCTCGGTCAGCACCTGCCCCTCATCATCGGCATCCTGTCCGTGCCCCTGGCTCTGGCCTTCGACACCGACAGCTACTTCTACGGCATGCTGCCCGTCATGATCGGCATCGGCCAGGCTTTCGGCGTCAACGCCCTGCCCATCGCCGTGGCTATGGTGGTGTGCCGCAACTGCGCCACCTTCATCAGCCCCATGGTCCCCGCCACGCTCCTGGGCACCGGCCTTGCGGAAGTGGACATCAAGGATCACATCAAGGCCAGCTTCCTGTATGTATGGGGCTTCTCCATCCTCTGCATGATCTTTGCGGCCATCGTGGGCATCATGCCTCTGTAAGCCTTACGTCTTGTTCGTTCCTTCGCTCCCGGCATGATTCCGTGCCGGGAGTTTTTGGGCTTTTCTCCGGAGCCGATCTTTGATACAATACCATCAGAAGCATTAGGAGGAGCGCCATGGGAAACACTCTTTGCGCCATCGAGGCGTGGGACAGCCGAAACCGGCGGCAGGTGGATGAGCTGCTGCAGGCGGAAGGCATCCGCCGGGACAGGAACCTTTCCTACACCTGCGGCATTTTCGATGAGAATATGCGCATCATTGCCACGGGTAGCAGTTTCGGCAACACGCTGCGGTGCTTGGCCGTTGCCTCAGATCATCGGGGCGAGGGGCTCATGAACGAGATCGTTTCCCACCTGATGGAACGGCAGATGGCTCAGGGCAACAGCCGGGTATTCCTGTACACCAAGCCCCAAAGCGCCCGGCTGCTGGGCGATCTGGGCTTCTATGAGGTGGCCCGGCTGGAGGACGCGGTGTTCATGGAGAATCGCTTCGGCGGGTTTACCGGTTATCTTAGACAGCTGGCAAAGACTCGGCAACCTGGCCGAAGCGCCGCTATCGTCATGAATGCCAACCCCTTTACCCGAGGCCACAGATACCTTGTAGAGCGTGCAGCGGGAGAGAACGACTGGCTCCACCTGTTTCTTCTGAGCGAGGAGGCGGGACCCATCCCCTATGTGGTCCGCAAGCGGCTGGTGCGGGAAGGCGTCGCCGATCTATCCAACGTGATCCTGCACGATTCCGACGCCTATATCATCAGCAGCGCCACCTTTCCCAGCTATTTTCTGCGGGACGAGGACACGGCGATCCTCGCGCATGCGAAGCTTGATCTGGCCGTATTCGGAAAGATAGCGGAAGTGCTGGGGGTCACAGCGCGCTATGCGGGAGAGGAAAAGAGCAGCCATGTGACGAGGCTGTACAACGAGACCATGGCTGCCGAGCTGCCGAAGCGGGGCGTGGCATTCCGTATTATCCCACGGCTTGAACTTTGCGGCGAAATCGTCAGCGCCAGCTCCGTGCGGCAGGCGATCCACGATGGGCAGCTCGAAAAGGCCGCCTTCATGCTGCCGGAGAGCAGCCTGCGGTACTTTGAGAGCGACGAGGCTGAACCGGTCATCAAAGCCATTCGTGCCATGGATGAAGCGAGGCACTACTGATGAGAGAAATGACGTTGCAGGCAATACTGGAGGCGCGGGACCGCCGGGCGGAGAATCAGCGGCGGCTGCTTCTGTTGCATGCCTGCCCGGTGATATCCTTTACCATGAACATCCCCGGCCCCGTGAAGAACAGCCCGCTCATCGGCAGAGCCTTTCAGGTGGGGCTGGAACGGCTGCAAGGGCTTCTTGCCAGGGAGGGCGTAACGCCCCTGAATCCCCTGCTGACGAACGCCGATACCGGCTGCGAGTATCTCTGCGCCGTCAGAGGGGAGGCGTCACGCCTCAAAGCAATATGTGAATCCATTGAAGACACGGAGCCTTTAGGCCGGTTGTTCGATATGGACGTGTTGGATCGATATGGGGAAAAACTCTCCCGAAGGGAGCCGCGGGGCTGTCTCGTTTGCGGGGCGGTGGGAAAAGGCTGCGCCTCTCGACGGCTCCACAGCGTAGCGGAGCTTCAACAGTCGGTCAAGCAGCGGTTAGAAGCCGGGCTGCTGGCGGTAGACGGCGAACGGATCGGCACGATGGTGACCGAAGCGCTGCTGGACGAGGTGAACACTACCCCAAAGCCCGGCCTGGTGGACCGAAATAATAACGGCGCCCATCGAGACATGAACCGGCAGACCTTCTATAACAGCGCGCGTGCACTCCGGGAATACTGGTCGGCTTGCTTTCGAGCGGGGGCGGAGACAGCCCGCGAGGCGCCGGAAGAGACCTTCGCCCGGCTGCGGGAGATGGGTCTGGCGGCAGAACGGAAAATGCTGATAGCTACCGATGGCGTGAACACCCATAAGGGGGCCATCTTCCTGTTAGGGACCGTCTGCGGAGCCATCGGCCGACTTTGGTCGGCGGAAGACCCCTGTCGGGATCCTTCCGTCATCGGCGAAGTCTGCGCCCTCATGAGCAAAACAGCCGTGGAGGCGGATTTTGTTGAAATGGAAGCCCGTGGGAAGGGGAGCTCCTTTGGTGAGCAAATCTATTTGTCGCACGGAATCCGGGGCGCACGTGGAGAACTGGCGGAAGGGCTCCCTTCCGTGCTGAGGACTGGCCTTCCTCATCTGCAGGCAGCTCTGGCCCGAGGCATGGATCGAAACGACGCCGGGGCGTTCACTCTGCTGTACCTCATCGCGCAGGGAACGGATACGAACCTAATGCACCGGGGCGGTATGGATGTTGCCACCGCGGCCGTTGGGGAGGTGCGAGACCTGCTGGCGGCGTCCCCCTACCCAAACCTATCGGACATACGCCGCTTGGACGACCGATTCATCCGGCAAAACCTGTCGCCCGGGGGCAGTGCTGATCTGTTGGCGGCAACCTTGTTTTTGTTGGATTGGGAAACAAAGGTGTAAACGCTTCCTGATCTGCATTTCCGCTATTCTATTCGGGCACATATGTGACCGCATTTGCGGGCTCATTCATGCCTTTAGCGGCATCCATGGCATCGATGAGCCTCGAAAAAAAGCCTGTTTCATGGTTTTTTCGATAATCCCTAGTGGTATTTGTTGCAATCAGCTTAGGCTCGCAAGGATAACCGCTGTAGTTCGAATGGGGCGCATAAAAAACGGCATATATCTCTGTATATTGAGGAGGATAAACATGACGATTCGAGAGAGGCTGAAGGAAGGGAACCGGCGGTTCATCGAAACGGCCGATGCCGCAAGACGAATGGATACAGCCCTTAATGGGCAGCACCCCTACGCGATCGTGGTCTGCTGCTCCGATTCGCGCGTGATCCCGGAACAGATCTTTCATGCGGGCATAGGCGACCTGTTCGTCATCCGCGTGGCAGGGAATGTGCTGGACAATCATCAACTCGGCAGCATTGAATACGCAGCCGGGCATCTGCATTGCAGACATATCATCGTGCTCGGGCATACCGGGTGCGGCGCAGTCCGGGCCGCTATGACCGGCGGGGGCGAAGGGTTAATCTCATTCATTACCGATGAGATCCTGGGGGCAGTGGGCATGGAACGGGATGAGGATAAAGCCTGCTGCCTAAACGTACAGCATGCTGTTGACAGGCTGAAGAAAGAATTCCGGGAACATCCTGAAGCAAGCGGCGCGACCATCGAAGGCGCGGTGTATGACATCTTGAGCGGCGGTGTACGCTGGCTTGACTGAAGCGCAACGGACGGATCGGAAGGAGAAGCGTGATCATGAGGTCACTGCTCATATAGGACACAACGCGCGAGGAGCGTGAGAGAATAGTGCATCAGGCGCTATGGGGTGGTTGTGGGGTTGACTGCGAGTTTTGTTCGGGCTGCGACAACCGGGGCGGTGGAAGGATCGAAAGCATTTATCAGCCGTATATCGACGGGCTGAAGGAGATCAGCGAGATCAATGCGGAATACCGGGCTCCGTTCGTCACGTGAGGGGCAGGCTACTAATAAGACATCAATGAAACCAAATACCGCTTTATGTCCGCCTTTGATTCCGAGACGTGGTTCAGTATCCGTACCAGGATCCTAGACGAGCAGGAAAAGGACACCTACATGGATCCATTTATTTTGTTGCATCCTTCCGCCACCTTATTGCCGTGGGTGTCATGGGCCATTGCGTCCACGGTAAGATGAGCCTGGGTGTAAAAAACAGAATCAGTTGTAAAAAAGCCTTTTGACAACATGATGACCACATTTTTTTCGTATACGGCTGTCGCTGGCTTGTTTGAGGACTCCGGCACCGCTGAGACCATGGCTGCGCTCCTCTCCAACCCCGACGCGCGAAACCAGTGGAACGCGCTGTATAGTCTCCTCTCGGAGCTGTTGAAATTGCAGGCGAAATGATATAAAGACATAGCTATCACTGGAAAAGGATAATAACAGGCATAAATGTTCTCAGGAAACGATAAAGAGCACCAAAAAGTGCAACATTTTTACCACATTTCTATTAGAATGTTGCACTTGATATATACTTATTAGCTTTTTGACGGTTCAAAAAATACCTAAATTTGGCGATTTTTCGACTATATATACCTATTATCACACATTAATCAACCGCTCCTAAGCGGGACGCCGCGCGTTCGAATCCCGCCGGGGAGGCCAAAAAAGCCCAGAAACTCTAAGTTTTTTGGGCTTTTTATTATGTGATATATTTCCTAATACCACATATGTACCACATTTTGTTCAGGAAGGGCGGTTTTTGGTTAATGCGTTTACGGCTATTCTAATACGAATCCCCGTACTGAATGAGGCTTTCGTTCCCGTCTTTATCAGAATTGGGAGTAATACTTTTTGCGGTATTCCAATGGTGTCATGCCAATGTGCTCTCGGAAAGCGCGACAAAAATGAGAGGCGCTGCAAAAGCACAAGGTGTATGCTATTTCGGTAACACTTTTTTTGCGATCCTTCAGCATTTCCTCGGATTGCTTAAGCTTCTCAGTCAGAATAAAGGCAGATGGCGATTGACCGGTTTCGTTTTTGAAAAGCGTGGAAAAATAATGCTTCTCAAGACCTTCATTTTTCGCTATTTCCGTTACGGAAAGGGGATTGAAGATGTTCTGTCTGATATAAACAATTGCATTCGAAACATGATAGGAATGCTTTGTTTTCTTCTTTTGGTTGGCTAAAAGATAGTAATGACGCAAAAGATCGGCGCTTACCGCAGCCACCTCGTTCTCATTCATGCAAGCCTCCAACTCATTGATATAGAAGTCACTCAGGCAAAGAGCAGTCTCGTAGTCCACGCCTCTTCGAATCGCGGCACGTGAAAAGGTCACCAGAAAAGTAATGACACAATTTTTCATGCCGCGAAGCGTGTTTGGACCGAGTATTTCCGCATAGGGAAACATGATCTTTTTTGAAAGCACTTCTGTATGAATCCAGGATTCCACCACTTCCGGACTGACATCAAAAATAGCGGCAGGGTTTTGCTCTATCTCATACTTGTGATGTGTAAAACCGCTTCGTTTTACGTTGTTAACGTATTCATTTGCTCTTTCAAACATATGTTCACCTCTATGATATAAAACATACATCTATGATATTTTACATCGTAGAGCTATGATATACAATAATCAAATCTGCTTGATTCTGCGATATGGAGGGTTTTATGCGAAAAGTTGATCTGAAGGGTGACTGGTTTCTTTCGCAGGATGGGGGAGAGCCGATCCCCGGCGTTCTGCCCGGCTGTACCTATCTTGATTATATGAGAAACGGGATGGAGGATCCTTTCTACGGCGAAAACGAGACCAAAGCTACCGAGCTTGCCCACCATGATTACACCTATTCCCGGACCTTCATCATTCAGGCAGAAACGATTGCTTACAAGCATGTAGATTTTGTTGGCGACGGGCTTGATACCGTGATGGATATCTATCTGAACGACCAGCTTTTGGGACATGCAGAAAACATCAACCGCACCTACCGTTTTGACGCGAAACCTCTTTTGCAGGCGGGTGATAACTGCATCCGCCTTGAAATTCGAGATCCTTATGAGGTCATGAAGGAACGTCAGGCGGCGCACCCGATTCTTGAAAAGGGTATCCCATTCCCACTCGTTGGTCACATCCGAAAAACTCCCTGCCATTTTTCCTGGGACTGGGGCCCGCAGCTTGCGCCGGCAGGAGTAATGCGTTCTATCGGCTTCGAAGCCTATGATAACAGAATCGACGATATTCGTATCGAACAGATTCATAAGGACGGAGGCGTGAGCCTTTCCTTTGAAGTTACACCGCTTGAAATAACGGAGGCGACCTTCTGCGAGGTCACGCTCACGGCACCGAACGGGAGCGCCTCTAACTATGTCTTGGAGAAGCAAGACAGGAGTTTCAAAAAGACCGTTCTTGTGGAGAATCCCGAACTGTGGTGGTGCAACGGTTTAGGTGATCAGCCGCTCTATAGCGTGGAGGCCTTTCTGAAGACCGGAGAAACCGAACAGGACCGCATATGCAAGCGCATCGGCCTTCGCACCATCGAGCTTGATACTAAACCCGATGATTGGGGCGAACAGTTCCGCTTTGTCGTCAACGGCGTTCCGATTTTCAGCAAAGGCGGCGACTGGATTCCCGCCGATTCCTTTATTCAGCGTACGACCCGGGAAGATTACTACTGGTACATACGGGAATGTCAAAAGGCCAACATGAACATGATTCGCGTATGGGGCGGAGGGTATTTCGAAGACGAGAATTTTTATGATGCCTGTGATGAAATGGGCATCCTGGTCTGGCAGGATTGCCTTTTTGCCTGCAATATCTATCCTTTCGATCAACCCGAATTCGTTGAGAACATTCATTTAGAAATCAAAGATAACGTAAGGCGCTTGCGCCATCGTGCGTCCTTAGCCATCTGGTGCGCCAACAATGAGTGCGAAGCGGCTATGGGCTTTGTTCGAAGGAGCGCCGGAGAGCTTGCGGAGACCAACATTCACTTCTACCATTTTGAACTGCGTGATATGGTCAAGGAATTTGATCAAGTAACGCCCTATTGGCCGGGTTCGCCGGGAAGCGGCCGGTATAAGGTTAAGTCCGGCAATAGGATAGGCAAGGTCAAGGGCGATACGCATCTTTGGTCCATCTGGCATGGCATGTTTCCCATCGAAGATTTTGCTCATTACAACACGCGTTTCTGTAGTGAATTCGGTATGGAATCCATGCCTGTTATGAAAACGATTCGCTCCTTCCATCCCGAGGGCGAAATCAAGCTTTTGGACCCCGTAATGCTGCTTCACCAGAAAAATGGCAGCGGCAACGAGAAGATGGATTATTACCTGCTCGCCAAATATAAGGAACCTCAAAAATTTGAGGATTTCGTTTATCTCTCCCAGATCGTGCAGTCTGATACTGTTCGATACGCGACGGAGTGCTGGAAGCGCAATATCGGCCACCAGAACGGAGCTCTCTACTGGCAGCTGAACGACTGCTGGCCGGTTGCCTCCTGGGCTGCAGTGGATTACAATAAGCAGAAAAAGGCCGTTCTCTATCATTCCGGATTGTTCAACAAGATGCTGATGGTCTCCAACGACTACCACAAGAGCGACATCGACCTCTATGTCATCAATGAGTTCAACCATTCCTTTGATCTGATACTGGAATGGACCGTCTTCGATTTCTACGGAAAAAAACTTGCGGAAGGAGCACGCAATGTAAGCGTTGGCGCCGTCGCATCTGTAAAGGCAGTTAATGTGAACTTCAAAAAGGATCTGAAAGGAATCGATATCAAAGACTGCTTTATCAATGTGGTGCTGAAGAACAACGAGTGCATCGTGGATGAAAAGTCTTATCTGCTCGTACCCGACAAAGAAGCTAGGCTGCCTAAACCTAAATTCACTGTTAATGTCACACAAGAAAACGGCAAAGCCGTTGTACGTATCACATCCGATTGCTACGCCCGTTATGTCTTCGTTGACAGTGATGCGCTGGCTTCCGCTTGGGACGATAACTACATCACCATCCTACCCGGAGCAACCGCCGTCTTTACAGCCGATGCGGATGATTCAGTTTCGATCGACTCAGTTGCGAGCACTCTGACCATACAGAATATGGCAGATATCGAAACCTATCTCACCGCCCGCGAGGAAAGAAAACTACGTCGCTCCATTTTCTGGTCAGGCAAGAACTGGCTCACCTATATCCTGTGCAAACTATTTATGTAAGGGGAAACGATATGGAAGAAAACTTCGAGAAAACCAAGCAAGCGACGGAAACCGGCGCAACCGAAGAAGTCGTCGCCCGTATCCCGAAAGGCGAGAAATTCACCTTCGGCTTCTATTTCATCGGTCAGCTGATCATGTACGGCATGGTCTCCAGCTACATCTCGCTGTTTATGACCGAATCCGGCATCGCCGCCTTCGTCATCTCCGCCATTCTGTTTGTCGCAAAAGTTTGGGATGCGGTCAATGACCCTTTGTTCGCAATCTTTATCGACAAAAAACAGATCTT
>CADCMN010000041.1 GCA_902802575.1 uncultured Eubacteriales bacterium
CAAGGCCCTGACCATCGACTTCTCCATGGCGGAGAAGTACGGCGGCACCTGCAACCTCCGCTACGACGACACCAACCCCACCAAGGAGGGGACGGAGTATGTGGACGCCATCGAGCAGGACATCCGCTGGCTGGGGTTCCAGTGGGACAAGCTGGTCTTCGGTTCCTCCTATTTCGATCAGTGCTACGAGCTCGCCAAGAAGCTCATCAAAAAGGGCGTGGCCTACGTGGACGACCTCACCAAGGAGGAGATGAAGGCCTACCGGGGCACCCTCACCGAGCCCGGCAGGAACAGCCCCTACAGGGACCGGTCCGTGGCGGAGAATCTGGACCTCTTCGAACGCATGAAGAACGGGGAGTTCGAGAACGGGGCCAAGACCCTTCGGGCCAAGATCGACATGGCCTCCCCCAACATCAACATGCGGGACCCGGCCCTCTATCGGATCATCCACATCCCCCATCATCAGACCGGGACGACTTTGCCCACCCTATCCAGGACGCCATCGAGGGCGTGACCCACTCCCTGTGCTCCCTGGAGTATGAGATCCATCGGCCCCTCTACAACTGGGTGGTGGAGCAGTGCGAGTTCGACAACCGGCCCAACCCCCGGCAGATCGAGTTTGCCCGGCTGAATCTCACCAACACCGTCATGAGCAAGCGCAAGCTCCGCATGCTGGTGGAGGAGGGGATCGTGTCCGGCTGGGACGATCCTCGGATGCCCACCCTGTGCGCCATGCGCCGCAGGGGTTACCCCGCCGAGGCCATCCGGGACTTCCTGTCCAGGATCGGCGTCGCCAAGGCCGACTCCGTGGTGGAGACGGCGCTGCTGGAGGCCTGCGTCCGCGATAACCTCAACGCCACGGCCTATCGGATGATGGCGGTGACGGAGCCCGTGAAGCTCATCATCGAGAACTGGCCCGAGGGGAAGACGGAGGAGATCGAGCTCGAGAATCTGCCCGGCAGCGAGGAAGCGGGCAAGCGCACCGTCACCTTCAGTAATGAGCTCTACATCGAAAAGAGCGACTTTTCCGCCGACCCGCCCAAGAAGTTCTTCCGCCTGAAGCCCGGCGGCGAGGTCCGGCTGAAGGGGGCCTACATCGTCCTCTGCACCGGCTACGAGACCGACGAGGAGGGCAACGTCACCCTGATCCGCTGCACCTACGACCCCGCGACCAGGAGCGGCGAGTGCCAGCGCAAGGTCAAGGGCACCATCCACTGGCTCAGCACCCTGGACGCCGTGCCTGCAGAGCTCAGACATTATGAGCCCCTGCTGGCGGAAACCGCCGCCGACGACGCCGAAGCCGAGGCCGAAGCGGAGGCTGAGGGCGAATATGTGGGCGGCGCCAGGGATCGGGACTTTTTGAAGACCATCAACCCCGACAGCCTCCAGGTCTTCCGGGGCTTCGTGGAGCCTGCCGCGGCCAAGGCCCCTGCCGGCACCCGGTACCAGTTCCTGCGCATGGGCTACTACTGCGCGGATCTTGACACCGGCACCGAGAAGCCCGTCTTCAACCGGGTGGTGGGCCTCAAAGACTCCTTCAAACCTGCAAAATAATACCTGTAAAACGAGGTAATGGAAATGGATACCGTACGTACAAGATTCGCCCCCAGCCCCACGGGGTACATGCATCTGGGGAACCTGCGCAGCGCCCTCTATACCTACCTGTACGCCAAGGCCAACGGCGGCAAGTTCATCCTGCGCATCGAGGACACGGACCAGTCCCGGTACGTGCCCGGGGCGGTGGACGTGATCTACCGCACCCTCAAGTGCCCAGGAGCTGGTGAAGAAGGGCAAGGCCTACTACTGCTTCTGCACCGAGGAAGAGCTCTCCGCCCGGCGGGAGGCGGCGGCTCAGCGGGGCGAGACCTTCAAATACGACAAGCACTGCCTGCACCTCTCTTCTGAGGAGGTCCAGCGGCGGCTGGACGCCGGGGAGCCCTACGTGATCCGGCAGAACGTGCCCGAGAGCGGCGAGGCCTCCTTCGACGACGCTATCTACGGCCATATCGCCGTGGACTGTTCCGATCTTGACGACATGATCCTCATCAAGGCCGACGGCATGCCCACCTACAACTTCGCCAACGTGATCGACGACCACACCATGGGCATCACTCACGTCATGCGGGGCAACGAGTATCTGGCCAGCACCCCGAAATACAACCTCCTCTACGACGCCTTCGGCTGGGAGAAGCCCACCTACATCCACATGACCCCCATCATGCGGGACGCCTCCCACAAGCTTTCCAAGCGGGACGGGGACGCCTATTTCGAGGACTACATCAATAAGGGGTATCTGAAGGAAGCCATCGTGAACTACGTGGCGCTCCTGGGCTGGAACCCCGGGGACGATCGGGAGTTCTTCACCATGGACGAGCTCATCGGCGCCTTCTCCGTGGACGGCATGAGCAAGTCCCCCGCCATCTTCGACGTGAACAAGCTCACCTGGATGAACGCGGAGTACATCCGCCGCATGACCCCGGAGGCCTTCACCGCCCAGGCCATGCCCTACTATGAGAAGGCGGGCATCGACACCGGCCGGACCGACGTGCTTTGCCGGATCCTCCAGCCTCGGGTGGAGACCTTCGCCCAGATCCCCGAGATCGTGGACTTCCTTTCCAAGCTCCCCGACTACGACGCGGAGCTGTTCACCAACAAGAAGAGCAAGACCAACCCGGACGTAGCCCGGGAGGTCCTCGACATGGTGATCCCCCTCCTCGAATCCCTGCCCGACTGGGAGGAGACCACGGTCCATGACGCCCTGATGGGCCTGGCCGCCGAGAAGGGATTGAAGAACGGCACCCTGCTCTGGCCCGTGCGGATCGCCCTGGCCGGCAAGCAGGTGACCCCCGGCGGCGCCATCGAGATCGCCCTGCTGCTGGGCCGGGAGGAGAGCATGAAGAGGCTCAGGGCCGGAAGGGAGAAGTTAGCATGAAGCTGGGCGTGATCGGCCTCCCCAACGTGGGGAAGAGCACCCTTTTCAACGCCATCACCCAGGCCGGGGCCCAGGCCGCCAACTACCCCTTCTGCACCATCGAGCCCAACGTGGGCGTGGTGGCGGTGCCGGATAAGCGGCTGGACGTGCTGGCGGACATGTACCACCCTGAGAAGTACACCCCCACCACCATCGAGTTCGTGGACATTGCGGGCCTGGTCCGCGGCGCCAGCCGGGGCGAGGGATTGGGGAACAAGTTCCTCTCCCACATCCGGGAGGTGGACGCGGTGGTCCATGTGGTCCGCTGCTTCGAGGACGGGAACGTGGTCCACGTGGACGGCAGCATCGACCCGGTCCGGGACGCGGAGACCGTGAATCTGGAGCTGATCTTCGCGGACATGGACACCCTGCAGAAGCGGATCGACAAGAACGCCCGCCTTGCCAAGGCCGACAAGAAGGTGGCGGCGGAGGTGGAGCTCCTAAAGCGCCTCTACGACCATCTGGAAAGCGGCCAGCCCGCCCGGACCTTCCAGGCGGACAAGGAGGAGAGGGAGGCCATCCGCTCCTGCTTCCTGCTCACCGACAAGCCCGTGATCTACGTGGCGAACATCGCCGAGGACGACATCGGCAACGACGACAACCCCTTCGTGAAGGCCCTCTACGGGGTGGCCGAGAAGGAGGGCGCCGGCTGCCTCACCGTCTGCGCCCGCATCGAGGAGGAGACCGCGGAGCTGGAGCCCGCCGAGAAGCAGGAGTATTTGGAGGAGCTGGGCATCGAGGAAAGCGGCCTCGACAAGCTCATCGCCACCTGCTACGACCTTTTGGGCCTCATGAGCTTCCTCACCGCGGGCCCCAAGGAGGTCAGGGCCTGGACCATCCAGAAGGGGACCAAGGCCCCCCAAGCCGCCGGCAAGATCCACACGGACTTCGAGCGGGGCTTCATCCGGGCCGAGGTGGTCAACTTCGACGACCTGGTATCGAACGGCACCATGCAGGCCTGCAAGGACAAAGGCCTCATCCGCTCCGAGGGCAAGGACTATGTCATGCGGGACGGGGACGTGGTGGTCTTCCGGTTCAACGTGTAACAGCCATTCCATCAAACAAAAGGCGAAGCGAAAGCTGCGTCTTTTTTTCTGCAAAACCGCCGGTCGGCGGATGTTTTTGCTCAGCGGAGCGCCGAGGACTTTCGCATTGCTTTTCCCCCGGGACAGTGCTACAATACTATATATAAACGGGCCCGTCCCGAATGACAAGGAGAGCACCATGAAGAAGCAGATCTTTGCCCTGTTGCTGGCGGCGCTGCTGCTGTTGACGGCCTGCCGCGGTCCGGCGAAAACGGCCACGGCGGAGCCCGCCCAGACGCCGGAGGAGAAGCCTGTGGAGACGGCGGCCCCCACCGCCGTGCCGCCCACGCCGGAACCGGAGCCGGATGAGTATCAGCTGGAGCGGGAGCCGGGCTGCAACCAGCTCTCCATCTATTGGACCAAGGAAACGATCGACTTCGATACCAGCGATATGTGGATCTGGTTCGCAGGCAAGGAGGGACGGGGCTATCCCATGCACCCCTGCGCCTACGGGGCCAAGGTGGTCGTGAACGTGCCCGAGGGCGTGGAAGAGGTGGGCTTCATCGTCCGCACCGACTGCTCCGATCCGGGCGGCGCAAGCTGGGGTTCGGCCACCAAGGATTATGAGGGGGACCGGGTTGTGAAGATGGAGGGCGGCGACGTGTCCATCTTCCTCAAATCCGGTGAAGAGACCATCTACTACAGCAAGGACGGAGGCATGACATTGACACAGAAGATGAATTTCAAGTTTGCGGGGATCGTGGCGGAGAACCAGATCAAGTACACTGTGGAACCGGCGACCCGGATCACCTCCCTGGATCAGGTCAAAGTGACGGTGGACGATACGCCTGTGGAGATCGAAAAGCTGTCCTCCCTGAACAACAACGTGATCTCCGGCGTCATCACCGTCAAGGAGCCCCTGGACATCACCGGGGTCTGCACCGTGTCCATCGAGGGCTACGGCGAGAAGGTGGCGGTGCCCACGGCCATCTTCGACAGCGCCGCTTTCGTGGAGAAATACACCTATGACGGGGACGACCTTGGCGCGAATTACGAAGCTGGCGCCACCCTCTTCAAGGTCTGGGCGCCTACGGCGAGCAAGGTGGTGCTGAACCTCTTTGAAACGGGCGACGGCGGAGAGGCCTTCTACAGCGAGGATATGATCCGAGAAGCCCAGGGCGTCTGGTACGCGGTGTGCGGCGTGGGCCCCGGCACTTACTACACCTACACCGTCACCACGGCGGTGGGCACCCAGGAGGCCGTGGACCCCTACGCCAAGGCCGTGGGCGTCAACGGGAACCGGGGCATGGTCATCGACCTCGCTTCCACGGATCCCGAGGGCTTCAGGGACGAAGCCTTCGATTTGGGCATGACCTCCTATCGGGACGCCGTTATCTGGGAGGTCCACGTCCGCGACTTCTCCAACACGATCGCCGCCTCCAAGTATCCCGGCAAGTATCTGGCCTTCACGGAGACAGGCCTCACCAACGCCGCGGGCCTGCCCGTGGGCATCGACTATCTGAAGGAGCTGGGCGTGACCCACGTGCACCTGCAGCCGGTCTACGATTACGCCACGGTTAACGAGACCAAGCTGGATACGCCCCAGTTCAACTGGGGCTACGATCCCAAGAACTACAACGCTCCCGAGGGCAGCTATTCCACCGACCCCTACAACGGCGAAGTGCGGGTCAACGAGTTCAAGCAGATGGTCCAGGCCCTCCATGAGAACGGCTTCGCCGTGGTCATGGACGTGGTGTACAACCACACCTATTCCCTGGATTCCTGCCTGAATCGGATCGTGCCCTACTACTACTATCGTTACACCAACACCGGCGATCCTTCCAACGGCTCCGGCTGCGGCAACGAGACGGCCTCCGAGCGCAAGATGTTCCGCAAATACATGGTGGATTCCGTCACCTACTGGCAGAAGGAGTACCACATCGACGGTTTCCGCTTCGACCTCATGGGCCTCCACGACATCGAGACCATGCATCAGATCGAGGCCGCCGTCCATGAGATCAACCCCCAGGCCCTCCTCTACGGCGAGGGGTGGACCGGCGGCAGCACGACCCTGAATCCCAACACCCAGGCGATCCAGAAGAACATCCGCAAGGTGGCGGTTTCGGAGGGAGCCATCGGCGGCGTGGCCGTGTTCAACGACGCCATCCGCGACGGCCTCAAGGGCAGCGTCTTCGAGCAGAAGGCCAAGGGCTGGATCAGCGGCAGCGCCTCCAAAGCCAATGCCGACGGGGTCCTCTTCGGCGTCACCGGCGGCGAGCACGCGGCGGGCGCCACCTGGAAGGTGAACGACGCCCTCATCATCAACTATATGTCCTGCCACGACAACCGGACCTTGTGGGACATCCTCTCCAACGTGGAACCCGAGCTGACCGTGGCCCAGAAGCTGGCTGCCAACCGTCTGGGGGCCTCCCTGGTCCTCATGAGCAAGGGCACCCCCTTCTTCCTGGCGGGGGAGGAGATGCTCCGCACCAAGGGCGGCGACCACAACAGCTATACATCCTCCGATGCGGTGAACAACATCGACTGGGATGCCCTGACCCCGGACAGCGACGCCTACGTCATGATGCTCTATTACCGGGACCTGATCGCCCTTCGGAAGGCCAATCCCTGGCTGTACAACAGCAAGGTGACGGGCGAGGTCCTGGCGGGCAACGCCATCGCCGCCAGCTACACTGAGGACGGCAAGCTGATCGGCTATCTGGTGGCCAATCCCGGGGAGGCGGCCATGACCGTCACGTTGCCCGAGGGGACCTGGACCGCCCTCTGGGGCCCCACGGGCGAGTTCACCGGCAGCCTCACCGTGGAGGGCAAGACCGCGGTGCTGCTGAAGCTCCGGTGAGCCCTTTGACGACGAACAACTGAACCCATGCGGCATGCGGCGGGCGCTCCCTGCTGCATGCCGATTTCGGTCCAAGGGAAGGAAAGAGCAACGGTTTTCTGACATCGGGAGCCGATCAGGATCGCCGGGGATCTGCTGTATCCCTGGTGAGCATGGCTGAAGATCGGCCCGGGGCCGCGCCCATGGGGCGAAAACCTATGGAGGGAAAAACAAATGAAGGTACTGGTGTTGAACGGGTCGCCGGCGGGGGAGAACAGCATCACCTTGTTCACGGTGAAATATTGGGAAAAGCTGTTTCCCGACGCGGCGTTTGAGACGCTCCATGTGGGGCAGCGCATCCGGCAGTATGAAAAGGAGTTTGCCCCGGCCCGGGAGAAGCTCCTCTGGTCGGACCTGGTTTTGTTCTGCTACCCGGTGTATACGTTCCTTGTGCCGGCCCAGCTTCACCGCTTCGTGGAGCTCATGAAGGAGAGCGGACTGGATTTTTCTCGGAAATACGCCACCCAGGTCACCACTTCCAAGCATTTCTACGACGTGACCGCCCATCGCTTCATCCAGGACAACTGCGACGACATGGGCTTTCGGTATCTGAAGGGCCTGTCCGCGGACATGGAGGACCTGCTCACGGAGCGGGGACGGGGGGAGGCCGGGGCCTTCTTCCGCTTCGTGCTCTGGCAGATAGAGCAGGGCCACAGGGAGCCGCGGCGGTATGGAAAGGAGCTGCCCTTTGTGCCCATCGTGCCCGCTGAGGCGGCGGCGCGGCCGGAGAAAAAGGCCGGCCGGGTGGTGATCGTCACCGACCGGGAGGAGGGCGGGGACGACGCCCTGGGGGCTATGATCGACCGGTTCCGGGCGCGGCTCCCCTACGAGAGCCGGGTGGTGAACCTTCGGACCTTCCCCTTCGGGGGCGGGTGCCTGGGCTGCTTCCATTGCGCCGCCGACGGGATCTGCGTCCATAAGGACGGCTTTGACCGGTATCTTCGGGAGAACATCCAGACCGCCGACGCCATCGTCTATGCCTACAGGATCCGGGACCATGCCATGGGCTATCGGTTCAAGCTGTACGACGACCGCCAGTTCTGCAACGGCCACCGCACGGTGACCATGGGCAAGCCCGTGGGGTATCTGGTGGACGGGGCCCTCAGCCGGGAGGATAATCTTCGGATGCTCATGGAGGCCCGGGCCGAGGTGGGCGGCAACTACCTGGCGGGGGTCGCCGGGGACGAAAACGCCCCGGAACAGGAGATCGACCAGCTGGCCCAAACGCTGACCTACGCCATGGAAAACCACTATCAGCAGCCCAAAAACTTCTTCGGCGTGGGCGGCCTCAAGATCTTCCGGGATCTGATCTACCAGATGCAGGGGCTCATGCGGGCCGATCACCGGTTCTATCGGGCGCACGGCTTCTACGACGATTTCCCCCAGAAGCATCGGGGCCGGATCGCCGCCATGTATTTGGTGGGCGCCATGATGAAGAACAAGAAGCTGCAAAAGAAGCTCAGCGGCAGGATGACCGAGGGCATGACCCTGCCCTACAAAAAGGTGATCGAGAAAGCGCAGGCCCCCTCTTTGAACGAGGATTGACCTGGAACCAACGCCGGTCCGCCCCCGCTGAGCAACAGGGCGTGCCGAGTATTTTCCCCCGCGACCCAAAGGAAGGAGATCCCCATGATGTACGTTTTGATCCCCCTCTGCCTGTGTCTTGCCGCCGTCTTCCTCTGGCAGGAGCACAGGAAAAACTATGTCCCCGCCGTCGTTTTGAAGGGGCTGGCGTCCGGTTGCTTTGTGGGCCTCGGACTGCTGCTTTCCCCCGGGACCCAGACGGCGCGGCTGATCGTCGCAGGCCTGATTCTGGGCTGCATCGCGGACGTGCTGCTGAACCTTCGCTATGTTTTCGAGAAGAAGGGACAGCTCATCTTCCTGGCGGGCATCGCCGTCTTCCTCAGCGGCCACATCCTGTATCTCGCGGCCGTGATCCATGAGTGCGTGGAGAAACTGCGTAAGGAGGCTCGTGAGAAATGAGTAAGCATGCATATCTTGTGATGGCTCATAACGACTGGAGTCTACTTAGCAAACTCTTGAGATGCATTGACGATCCGAGAAACGCTATTTATATTCATGTAGATAAAAAGGCATTCTTTCCAGCGACGGAAGTATATGAACCACAAGAAGCTGAATGTTCATATATAAGACGACGTAATGTTTCATGGGGGGATATTCCCAAATTGTAGCTGAATTAAATCTCTTAGAGGCAGCTATTACATCTGAATATGACTACTATCATCTGATATCAGGGCAGGACCTTCCTATCAAAAGTCAGGACTACATACACGATTTCTTTGATAATCAGAGTAGAGAGAATAGTTATATTGGCTATAGTCCAAAAGAAGTATATAGCAAGATGGCTATGGATCGCTTAGGGCAATATCACTTCTTACAAGACAGCATAGGGCGCAATACAGGCAAATGGAGCAACATTTTGAGAAGGTTTGAAAGCAAATCTTTGAGTATACAGAGAAAGCTTAAGGTCAACAGAGTCGCTCATTATCCTTTTCAGATTTGTAAAGGAACAAATTGGTTCAGCATTAATCACGAACTTGCAAAGTATGTAGTTTCCAGAAAAAAAGATATCGAAAAGTATTTTAAGCACTCTAAATGTGCCGACGATATTACACAAGACAGTCCATTTAAGGATAAAATAATACATAATACGCTTCGGGCAATTGATTGGAAAAGAGGAAGACCATATACATATCGAAAAGAGGACTTTTCACTGCTTATAGAAAGCGACAAGCTGTTTGCGAGAAAATTCAGCACAAATGTTGACTTGGAAATCATAGATATGATTTGCGCTCAAATTAACTGTAATCTGAAGAAGGGTGCTCAGTAATGGCCAACGAGGTAAGAAAGGATCCAAAAGGAAGAAACCTGCGAACGGGTGAGACCTATGACGAGAAGACGGGCAGGTATCGGTACTCCTATCAGGACTCCACAGGGAAGCGCAGACAGATATATTCGTGGACGCTGACCAAGACCGACAAGGTGCCGACTGGAAAGAACCAAAAGCCAGGCGAGTCCCTGCGAGAGAAAGAAGACGCTGCCCGTTCGGAAATATACCACTCTATTGACAGTAAGGGCGGTAACATGACCGTTTACCAACTGTTGGAGCGGTATGCTGTATTCTGTTGTTGCACTTTACTGCTTCATATAAGGACTGTCGTATCCGGTCTTATTTGAGGCTTCCCGTGAGATTGGTTGGGGGATTTCTCCATCCTGAAATGCTATCAGAGAAGAGCGCCGTTTTGCACATAATTCCTGGCAAATACCGTGCTCTTGACAATCAGATATGAATAGGTGTATCATTAACTGATCGCACCATGAGAATCGACTTTATATGCTGCGTGCCAGTAAAAGACCGGCAGATAGATTCTCGATTGGCTGTATAAGAATGCATGCCGCTGCACCGAAGCAACTTGCCGGGCGGCGGATACTTCTGTCATAACATTGCATGGGTGGCATCCGTAAAACACGATGCCGCTGCGGCGGAGCTATGGATTTATGCAGATTGCACCACCCATGGAAAGGATTGATCGTGTATACGTATTGCTTGTTTTGCGAGACGGCGAAATGCCGGGGCATATCAGAAGAGATCATGGAGCGATTGCATTGTCGGGCTATCTCACCCAAGCTGGTCCAGCACACCTGGTCAAAAGGGAAAGCGGTGGATATCGTGCACGACTTGCTTCCCGGGTATGTGTTCGTATATGCGGAGAAAGCTCCTTTGGATGTCGCGTTGCTTCGCTCGATCGAGGGCGTGATCCGATGCCTTTGTGACGGAAACAAGCAGTTTGAGCTGTCCGGAAGTGATGAACAGTTCGCTATGATGATTCTGCAAAAGGATGGCGTCATAGGCAAAACAAAGGTGTATCGTGAAGGGCAGATGATCCATATTTGTCAAGGTGCGTATGAGGGTCTTGAAACGAAGATCCTGAAGGTCAAGTCGAGGAATATGCGGATGAAGATCGAGATCCCTTTTGCAAATATGAAAATCTGTACTTGGGTAGAATATGAAGTCGTTTCTGATCGGGAAGCAGAATAAGATGTCGGCCAAAAAGGCGGACACGGATGTCAGAAGCACGAAGAACAATAACAAACGAGGCTAACTGTTCTATCATTGATGGCAAGAGAGTTTTACTATATTTGAGGTTGAGAATGATTATCACTATGAGAAGCATCATCAGAAGAGCAGAAAACTGTCTGCTTCGGCCATATGGTTGGGGCAAATCGCAAGTACAACGACTTCAGAAACCCCGTCCTGTAAACTTTCCTATCGATTTCGTTATTACCTGGGTAGACGGCAGCGATCCGGAATGGAGAAAAAGCCGAGCACTGTATATGCAAAAAGATGTGGATTACGAAGGAAACCCCGAAAGCCGATACAGGGATTGGGGGTGGTTAAAATATTGGTTCCGAGCTGTAGAGCAGTACGCTCCTTGGGTGAACAAGGTTTACTTTGTCACCTGTGGGCAAAAACCCGACTGGCTGAACCTTCAACATGAAAAGCTGGTTTTCGTCACGCATCAGGATTTTATTCCGGCAGAATATCTGCCCACCTTCAACTCGAATACGATTGAACTGAATCTTTGGCGGATTCCGGGATTAAGTGAGCACTTTGTATACTTTAATGATGATGTGTTTCTGAACCGCCCTGTGATGCCGGAGGACTTTTTTCATAATGGATTGCCAAAGCTGTGTTCACTTGCGATTCCGTTTCGCTATATGTATTATGAAAACGGCTTGGATAAATGGTTCAGAATGGCTCTGAACGATATTGCCGTTATCAATTCGTCTTTCGATATCAGGGAAGCAATTCGGAAGCATCCGGAGAAGTTTTTTTCTTATGTCTTCCGGCGTCAAGCAAAAATAAACAAAATGATTTTTGACTATAATGGCATCGCCGGAATGTTTCATACACATACAGTGCAGATTTTTCAAAAAGAAGTTTTCAGAGAAATCTGGAATCGGTGGTCTGCAGTATTGGATAGAACGTGCCGCTTTCGGTTTCGTAACGAAGAACAGGTTACCCCTTTCTTGCCTGCACTTTGGCAGATATTTGAGGGAGAATACTATCCTGAGAGGATCAGATATTTTGACAAATATTTCCCGCTTGCTTCTCATACCCTCCAACAAGTGCTTGAAGCTTTGCGGTCGGGTAAACACCGGTTTTTATGCTTAAACGATGCAAAGGAAACAGACAGGGAAACTGACGACGCGATTTGCACCATACAAAAGACAATAAAGCATGCAATGGAGGCAAAATTCCCCGATTCGTCAAGGTATGAAAAGATCGATCTCTCGTGATGGTATTTCAGCTTGTTATACTATTGCATCAGCTGGATCATTTGTCTGTTGGTTTTCTTGGCCGGATTAGTCCTGTTCAGCAGGATCGAGAGAACGTTTATGGATACCATCTGATCATTTGCGAGGACATTATGGAGCATCCAGTCAAAGTCAGCGTTGTTATGCCGACGTACAACACAGCTGTTCCCGTACTCAAAGCGGCGGTAGACAGCATTCTGAACCAGAGTTTCCGGGACTTCGAGTTTATCATTGTTGACGACCATTCAACAGATGGATCCGAGGCGTATTTGTCATCCCTTTCAGACCCGCGCATCCGACTCCTTCGAAATATGGAGCAACTGGGTGTAACTAAATCGCTGAATGTTGGGCTTCGGGCAGCCAAGGGACGATATATTGCACGGATGGACAGTGATGATATCTCCCTGCCGGAGCGCTTTGAAAAGCAGGTTGCATTTATGGAAAGCCATCCCGATGCCATTGCATGCGGGACCGGATATGAAAATATAGGCGCTTCTAGCGGCGTTCATCCTGGCAAAAGCGAAGATATGAACAGGTATCGAGCCAAAATGCTGTTTACCAATCCCGGGCCGCCTCATCCCACAGCTTTTTTGGATCGAGAGAAGCTTTCTGAGCATCATGTTCTGTACGATGAAAGCCTGCCCTATGCCCAGGACTACAGGCTTTGGGCGGATATTTGTCGATACGGGAACATCTACACGCTGCCTGACGTGCTTCTGCAACGCAGATCACATGATCGGCAAGTGTCCCGACAACATCGGGAAAGGCAGATTCAGTGCGACAAAGCGACACAAGGGAAACTGCTGGAGGAGCTATTAGGGCGCGTCACGGATGAAGAATTGGATCTGCACTACATTCACTCCACGGGGTATTATCGCGAAGCGACAATTTCTCCTGAAATCGCAGCATGGTATACAAGACTTATCCGCGCGAACGAATCGTTGGGCATGTACAACCAAAAGGCGGTAAAGAAATATGTCGTTCAGATCGAAAAAAGATTGATTCGACAAACATTTAGGCGCGATATGTCAAAAGCAGAGAAAGCAATGTTGTTCTTTCGGTATCTGCCCTTCTGTTCAGCAGTAAAAGCAACGATGGAGACGACTCTGCTGAAGATCAGAGGGAGACAAACGGTCCATAACAATGACTCTCAATCAAAAGGAATGAGTCATGAATGATCTAATGATCAAAGTCGATCACATCTCCAAAGAGTATATGCTTGGCCAGATCGGCGGGACCACGCTCAGGGACGAGCTGCAGCGGTTTCATGCGCGCGTTCATGGGAAAGAGGATCCGACAAAGCGGATCGGCGCGCGGGAGATTGCTGTTCGACGGCGAGGTGGAAGCGGCGATCGCACGGTATATGGACGTGGGCGGCGTTTCCTTTGAAAAGGAGATCGATCTGCGGAACGCGCCGAGGGCCGGCGGAGCATCTCAAAAAATCCTGTTTGAAAAGGCGGAGATCCAAAGAGGAAACAATGTGTATTCTTCGGAAGAGTCTTTGGATCTCGTCTATACGCTGGATGCCGCCGACGACTTTGACGGCGTGCGGTTCATGATGATCCTGTTTTATCAGGACGGCACGCGGATCGGCAAAGCGGAGTCGGAGGGCTTTGCGGTTCGCCGCGGCAGAAACGAGGTCCCTGTCTCCCTGCCGCTCAAGTGTCTTGCGGACGGACAGTATTACTTTGAGATCAGTGTGCTGCAGCGCAATCGCACGTTTGCGCGTGAAAAATGCGACTGCATCCGGAACATGATCCCGATCACGATCTGCAATACCGAGGTGTTTGGGGTCAAAGGCGAGCACTGGCGCAGCGATTACTGGGGGCATGTTATGCTGAAACCGATCCGGGTTACGGATTGCAGATGACCGTATAAATGTCTGTTTTGAAACCCCCTTTTATCAAATCCCCCTCGTATCATTCATTCAGAATAGCGGAACCCATTCTTCTTTATGATCTTCATATTGCTATGATGGGCACGATCGATGAAACGATGGAAAAGGTCTCCTTTCTTGTTTACTGCGGAAAAGGAAGATCATTTTTCTGATGGGAAGCGGAGGATATGGATGTCGATATAATTGTGCGTGACGAGCAGGGGACAACTTGAATGAATTGAGAAAGAAGAAGGTTGGAGATATTGAACGATAAGCATCTATGGCGTATCAGAGCAGGGAAAAACTGAAAAATGTGAGCAAAGAAAGAAGCCGCCGATCGTATTCGGCGGCTTCGCTGTGTAAAGGAAAGAAGAACACGATTTGATCCTGATAATCGCATCCATCCGGGGAAAACGCAAGCGTCATTTGCAGGCAGGGGAGCCCGCGCCTTAGAAGAGCACTTTCGGTATCCACAGCTTGCTTTCATAATACCTGCAAAGCATGTCGGACAGTATTTGCGTATATGGATTGCTGTTGTTCTTTTTGTGGATCGCATAATAACGTCTCGGCCTGTAATTGGGCGTTATTTCCCGTGTCACGATGTTCTCAAACTGCGATACGTCAACGAATCGGGGAATGAATCCGACGCCTCGGCCGGCATCGATGAGCATAAGCTTTGCTTCAAAGGAGTTCACATAGTCGATCGATTGAAAAGGGACCATACCCCGGAACCCGCTTCTCACGGCCGACACGCTTCCCTGGTGCATTGTCACTATGGTTTCATTTCTTAACGAATCCAGCTCAATGGTATCGGCCTGTGCAAGGGGATTGGAGATGCTCAATGCCGCTACCCACGGATGATCATGAACGAGGACAAGCTCAAGATCGTCGCGAGGAACCGAGTGGATGAATTGATCGCTTGTAATGATAAGGTCTAAATGGTCACTCATTATTGGAAATGAATAAAATACAGAAAAAGCATAAAAATACCTCGGATCGCTCCGAGGTATTTAGGGAGTTTTTTAATAGAGTTTTGCGCCTGCGGGGATGTGCGGATCGAGCATCAGCAGGTTCAGCCGTTCTTCGCCGTTTATCAGCAGGTTCAGCCGTTCTTCGCCGTTTTCCTTATGGAGCGCGGAAAGCATCATACCGCAGGATTCAAGTCCCATCATGGGCCGGGGCGGCAGGTTGGTGATCGCCACGCAGGTCTTGCCGATCAGCTGTTCTGGCTCATAATAGGCGTGAATACCCGATAAAATCGTGCGATTCTCTCCGGTTCCGTCATCCAGGGTGAACTTCAACAGCTTCTTGCTCTTCGGCACGGCCTCGCAATTCAGCACCTTCACGGCGCGGAAATCGGACTTACTGAAGGTCTCGAAATCCACGAAATCCTGGAACAGCGGCTCGATCTCCACATTCGAGAAGTCGAGCTTCTCCTCGACGGGAGCCGGTTGCGCCGCCTCCTGCGCCGCCTTGCAGGCTTCCTGAGAGGGGCAGGCAAAGCAGGTGCATTCGAAATCGGCAGCCGGGGCGGCATTGTCGTCAGCAGTATGCGCTTCCTCAACTTGGGGCTTCTGACCCCGCGGCTTCATTGTGGGGAAAGTACTTACAGATCAGACGTTAATCGCCATAACTCGCCGTTTCTCGCATTTTTTGGGCTTTTTTTCAAAGGTGCAAAAGCCGTAAATCGCCATTAATCGCCACATTTTTTGCGAAATTGGTGTACGATTTGGTGTACTGGTGTACGGCTGGTGTAAGGACTGGTGTACTGGTGTAAAAGCCGGAGCACAGTCGCTTTTTTGCGACACAAAGTTGCATTTTTACGAAATAAAAGGCAAAACTGACATAAAAAACCAAGGACATCTCTCTTTGCTGCTGCATAAAACCTTATTTGATGAATCTCAACCGGGAATAGAGGGCGTACTGTAGATGACCGGTGAAAGCTCAGGCGGTTTCATCAAATCATAAAAATGACTGTTGACAAAAGCAGGATTCTCCTATATAGTAGCAATATATTACTATATAGGAGAATTATTGTGCGAACCAACGGTGGCTTCCAG
>CADCMN010000042.1 GCA_902802575.1 uncultured Eubacteriales bacterium
TTCCTCCCTAAATCAGTTCATTCTTGTAATGGATAAGATGCGGATGCCGCTCACATCCTCGCCCATGACGGTGGCGATGGCGGCGGAGATGGCGGCCACCATGCTCTGGCGGTCTTCGATCTCCTCGGTGGCGGGCTCAGGCGCCGGCTCCGGTTCGGCCGCGGCAGCAATGGGCGCGGCGGGTTGTGCTGCGGGCGCGGCTTGAACCGCCTTCTGGACTTCCTTCGCGCTGGACTTGGCCAGAATCTTCCCCAGCAGGGTGATGATCAGGATCAGCGCGAGCAAGCCTACAAAGACGGTGCCGAAGCCCAGCACGAATACGGTGAGAAACGGCAGATCGGCGTTTGCCGCCGCCATTACCCATAGACTCATGTTGGTCAACATTTTTCCCTCCTGCAAGTTTTCATGCATTATGAGTCTTCATTATGACCCATCTTTTAATAAATTCGACGTAAATCCTCTTTTCCCTTTTTCCTTTTCACGAATCAGCAATATATTTTTCGGCCATCCTGTTCCTATGCTGATACTGTTTCTCCGGGCGGTGCTCCTGTACGTCTTCATCCTCTTCATCCTGCGCATGACAGGCAAGCGGCAGATCGCGGATCTGCAGCCCTTCGACCTCATCATCACCATGGCCATTGCGGACCTCGCCTCCACGGCCATCTCGGACACGGACATCCCGCTCCTCTACAGCGTGGTGCCCATCCTGGCGCTGTACCTGGTCCAGCAGGCGGTGGCCTGTCTGAGCCTTCGTTCCCGCCGATTCCGCACCTTCGTGTGCGGCTCGCCGTTGCTGCTGGTCCGGGAGGGCGTGCTCCAGGAGGGGATCATGAAGGAGGCCAACTACACCGTGGCGGATCTCTCCGACCATCTTAGGGCCCAGCAGGTGTTCGACATGAAATCGGTCCAATACGCCATATTGGAGACCAACGGCGCGCTGTCGATCCTTGAAAAGCAGCAAACCGATCAGCCCCAGCCCAAGCTCAGCTATATGCTCATTCTGGACGGGGAATGGTGCCGAACGGCGTTGAAGCATCTGCGCATCCAGCCCAAGGCCCTGCGAGAGCTGCTGCGGCGGTATGGGGTGGGTCGGATCGAGGATGTGTTTTTCCTCCAATACCAGGGTGACGGATCCCTGCGTCTCCAGCTCAAAGCAAGGTGCGGGGCAAAGATCAAGGACATCCCGAAGAAGGAGGCGAAGACCATATGTTCGTAAAGGTCCGCCGGGTGTTCACTGTGGGGTCCATCCTGTTCCTGCTGGCGCTCTTCACGCTCCCCTCCCTCTACCTGAAAACCCAATGCGCCGCATTGAGGGAGCTGTGCGACCAGGTCCTCCTGGCCAAGCAGGCGGACAATGCGGAAGCCGCCCGGGCCGCCTATGATTCGCTGAGCGCCCAATATGAGAGGATGCGCAGCCGGGCGGAGTTGTTTTTGGACCATACCGTCATGGACCAGGCCACGCTGCCTCTGCAGCTCATGGGGGTGTACCTGCCAGAACAGGATCTGCCGTCCCTGACGGCGGCGGCAACGGAGTTTTTGCAGGCTCTGGACTGCATGCTGGCCATCGAAACCGGGGACCCCAGGCTCCTTTTGTAACTTTTTTGCAACATGGCTGTTAACAGGACGCCGAATGCTTGTGGGATAGGGCGGGCAGACGGTATACTGTATCCATGGGAACCGGAGACAAAAAAAAGCATATGGCGGCGGGCCAGGTCTGGGGCGTATCGACGCTCCTGTTTCTGGCGCTCTCCGTCTGGTTCGGCCTTCATCCCTACTATCATTTCGTGGCAGTGGGGCTGGCATTGCTGGTCCTCCCCGTGCTGTTCAGAAGGCGGTGGACCTATTGGATCGTGCTCGTCGCTCTGCTGGGCTGCGGGGCGTTCCTGTTGACCTTTCGGGCTTCCGGCTACCACTATACCGCCCTTTTGCCCCTCCTGGCTGCCGGTTTGATGCTGGTGTTCCGATTCGGAAAGAGCGGATTGCGGCGTCTGACGGCCGTTGTGACCATCCTGGCGCTGGCGGTGTTCCTGGCGGCGGAAGCGCCCATTCTCCACGCCGCCCTGTCCTCCGGCCAGAGCGATGCGCCGTATGTGATCGTGCTGGGGGCGGCGGTCTACGGCGAGACCCCCTCCATCTCCCTCCGGCATCGGGCGGATCGGGCCGTGGCGCATCTGGCCCAGAATCCCGAGGCTGCAGCCGTGGTCTCCGGCGGCCAGGGCGAAGGCGAGGATATCTCGGAAGCGGAATGCATGCGCCGGTATCTGACGGACAAAGGCGTGCACCACAGCCGCATCCTGGCGGAGGATCGGTCCACCTCCACGTTGGAAAATCTGACCTTCTCGAAGCAGGTCATCGAAGCCGCCGGCGGCGATCCGAGCCGGGTGGCCATCGTTTCCAGCGCCTATCACCTGTACCGGGCCAAGCGCATGGCGGCGTCATTGGGCATGGCGGCGGACGGCCTTGCCAGCTCCGACGGCTACGCCGTGTATATGGCGGGCATGTATGTCCGGGAAGCGCTGGCCGTCTGGAAGCTGTGGCTCCTGGGCAGATAAAAAAAAGCCGCTCACAGAAGCGGCTTTGCGGAAGGAACGGGAGACCGTTCTTTTTTATTCTTTGGCGGTCTTCAGCAGGGCGTCGATTTCGCTGTCCGTGAGATAGCGCCATTGGCCGCTCTTGAGCTCGCCCAAGGTCAGAGGCCCATATCCTTCCCTCTTGAGGCGCAGGGTCTTGTGGCCCACGGCTTCCAGCATCCGGCGGATCTGCCGGTTGCGGCCTTCGTGGATGGTGATGGAGATACCCGTGTCGCCCTTTTGATTGACGGTGGTATAGTTGATCCTGGCAGGAGCGGTCATGCCGTCCTCCAACAGGACGCCGTTGGTGAGCTGCGCTCGCTGCTGAGCGGTGAGCTTCCCGTCGCAGACGGCGTAGTAGGTCTTCTCCACCTTGAAGCGAGGGTGGGTCATCTTGTTGCACAGGTCCCCGTCGTTGGTCATGAGGAGCAGTCCTTCGGAGTTCAGATCCAGGCGGCCGATGTTATAGAGCCGCTCCGGGATCCCGGTAAAGAAATCCTGGACGGTCCTGCGGCCCTCCGGGTCCGAGCTGGAGCAGATGACGCCCCGGGGCTTGTAGAAGAGGATGACGATCCGCTTTTGAACCGTCTCCACGGGCTGCCCGTCCAGGAGCACCCGGTCCCCCGCCTCCACGGACATGCCCAAGGCGGCCACGACGCCGTTCACCGTGACCCGACCCTCCTCGATCAGCTTCTCCGAGGCCCGACGGGAGGCCACCCCCGCCGCGGCCAGATACTTTTGCAGTCGCTCCCCCATGCGCTTTCCTTTCTATGCGGCCATAAATGCCCACATGACCTGTTTGAAAAACCAGCCGAAGGGCAGGGGCTTGGCCCCCTCTTTGACGATCAGCTCAACGAGGGCGACCTGCGTTCCGTTGACCGTCAGGACGGCTTCGCCTGCCGTCGCCGCCAGCTTCACCTCGTCCCGCCCATCCTTTCTGACGGGATACAGTATACCTTCTTTCGCCGCCACAGGCAACGATTTTTTCTCGCTGCCGGTCACCGAGACCGTGCCCACGGCCTGGCCCTTCGTCAGGAAGGTGCGAAGCTTATATTCCGAAAAGCCCCGGTCCAGGAGCTTTTGGGCGTCATTCCACATGTCGGGGGCATTCAGCACCGTGCCGATGAGCAGCATGCCTTCCCGGCGAGCGGCAAAGCACAGGCAGCGACCCGCTTTCTTGGTAAAGCCGGTCTTCACGCCGCAGCCTCCCTCCTCCCGGGTCAGGACCTTGTTCTTGGTGCGAAAGGTGCGGGGCTTGTCGCCGGTGGTGGTGGTATATCGTTGGGTGCTCACCAGCTCTCTAAAACAGGGCAGCTCCATGGCGGCCGCCGCGATGCGGGCAAGATCACAGGCGCTGGTGTAGTGGTTCGGGTCATGCAGACCGTTGGGGTTCATAAAATGGGTGTCCGTACAGCCCAGGGCCGCGGCCCGCTCGTTCATTCGCGCCGCAAAAGCCGCCGCAGACCCGGCGGCATGGATCGCCAAGGCCACCGCGGCGTCGTTGCCGCTGGCCATCATGAGGCCGAACAGGAGGTCCCGCAGGCTGAGCCTTTCCCCCGCCGCAAGATACAGGGAGGAGCCTTCGGTGCCCGCCGCCTCCGCAGGCGTCTCCACGAGCGTGTCCAGATCCTCTCCCCCCTCCAGGATCAGCAGCGCGGTCATGATCTTGGTGGTGCTGGCCATGGGGAGGCGGTCATGCTCGTGCTCCCCCAAAAGCAGCCGCCCGCTGCCTCCTTCGATGACGGCCCAGGCTTTGGCGGAGATCCGCGCCTCCCTTTGCTCCGCCCGGGTCTGGACAGGGAGCGACAGCAGCACCGCCAGCATCAGCAGCGCCGCTCGTTTTACCACGCGTCCCCTTCCTTCTCCTGCTCCTTTTGCTGCAGGCTCAGGCGGACCTCCTTCACAAACTTGGGGAGCTGTCCCACCAGCCGATCCAAGGTGGAGTCGTAGTTGGCGGGGACCACGGTAACGCCCTCGTTCGTGGTGACCAAAAAGGCTTTAGGGGTCAGCGATACCCCGGCCACGGCGGTGCCCAGGAAGGGGAAGGTCTTCTGCTCCGCCAGGGCGGCGCCGGCCACCTTGCCGTTGGGGGCATACTCCCCGCCGCCGGAGAAAAAGCCGAAGCTGACCTTCGATACGGGCACCACCACCCCGTTCCCGGCCGGGATGGGCTCGCCCACAATGGTATTCACATCCACGATGGTCTTGAGGCGGGCCATGGTGGTCTCAATGATGGATTCAACGCTTTGCATGGGTATGTTTTCCTTTCAGATATTCGAGGATATTCTGCGCCAGGACGAAGCGGCCTATTCCCGAAAGACGCAGGGCGCAGATGTTTTTATCGAAGCAGGGGGTGGGGCGCAGGGCCACGGCCGCGCCAAAGCCGACGCCTACGGATTTCAGCAGCGCGTAAACAAGGCCCAGGGCCTCCACGGTCAAAGCCCCGTCCGTTTCCAGGCCTACATACAATGCAGCGGACAGCCGTGGGTTGCGCAGAACGGGTGAGAAGCCATTCTTCCCCTTCCCCCGTTGACCGGCCAGGGCCCTGCGCCGCCCCCGCCGGTCCAGCCGATACACTTTGAAGAAGGGGGGCTGCAGAAAGTCTCCCTCCAACCTTAGCCGCAGAACGGAAGCCACGGTGATCTCCGTCCGCCCGCAGGTGGGTGACAGCCGGGCGTCCACCCGAAGGCTGAAGGGCCACAGGAACAAATACAGCAGCGTGACGCTGCCTGCAACGATCCAAAACATATCTTTATCCTGCCCGGCAGGCTGTTTTTCACGCACGGTTTCCCATCTTTTTCACAATTCGAATAGGCACAGCCGCAGATTTCTGCTATAATATTTTCATTGAGGCTTTATGTTTGGATATATCGGCACAATCGAATCGGAACTGAAGGTGCGGGAGGCGGCCAGCTACAAGAGCTGGTACTGCGGCCTATGCAAATGCATGAAGCGGAACTACGGCCTCTTCTCCCCCCTGTTCCTCCAATACGATTGCGCGTTCCTCGCCCTGCTTTTCTCCGGCGAGCTGGGCGAGGCGGTGGACGCCAAACGCTGTCATTGCCTCCATCGCTGTCACGATCCCCGGCGCAAGTACCGGCTGGAGACCCCGGCGCTCCGGTTCGCCGCCGCGGTGAACGTCCTGTTGGCCTACTACAAGTGCCTGGACGACTGGCGGGACGAGCATGACGCGGCCAAAGGCGCTGCCGCCCTGCTCCTCAAAGGCGCGGTGCGGCGGGCCGGGCGGGACTACCCGGCGCTGCAGCTGCGCACAGAGCAGTTTTACCGGGACCAGATGACCATGGAGCAGGACGATGGCCGGCCGGACGCGGCGGCGGACCCCACGGGAAAGTATTTGGCGTCGCTGGCGGACATGCTCCCCTTCCCGGAGGCCGAAAAGGCGCCGCTCCAATGGCTCCTCTACAACCTGGGCCGATGGATCTACCTCATGGACGCCTGGGACGACCGGGAGAAGGACGGTCAGAAGGGCGCCTTCAACCCCTACCTGAAGGCGGGCGCCTCTGCGGAAGACGCGGCCTTCGGGCTCTATGCCTCCCTGGAAGAGGCTCACAAGGCCTTCGATCTGCTGTCCCCCAGCCGGGATCGAGGGCTGATGGAAAACGTGTTGACCCTGGGGTGTCCCGAGCGTACCCGCCAAGTTTTGGAGAGATCATAAAAAGGAGACCCGGCCATGAATCCCTATAAGGTATTGGGCGTCAGCGAAAATGCCACTCAGGAGGAGATCCGCAAGGCGTATCTCGCTCTGGTAAAAAAATATCATCCCGATCGCTATGCCGACGGGCCCATGAAGGACATGGCCAACGAGAAGCTCAAGGAGATCAACCAGGCCTACGAGCTGCTCACCAAGAAAAAGGACTCTTCCGGCTACGGCGGTTCCTCTTCCTACGGCGGCCACAGCACCTACTCTCAGGGCGGCTACTGGCAGAGCCAGGGCAGCTATGCCGGGGAGTATGCCCAGGAGTTCTCCCGGGTCCGCGGCTACTTCTCCCGGAACAATCTGAACGCCGCCCGGGCCGTGCTGGACGGGATCCCGCTGCATAACGCGGAGTGGCATTATCTCTACGGCATCCTCTACTTCCGCTGGGGCTGGTACGACCAGGCGCGGCAGCATCTGTCCATGGCCTGCAGCATGGAGCCGGGAAACATGGAGTATCAGAACGCCTACGCCACCGTGATGAACACGGGACGCGGCTACGCCAACAGGCCCATTAACATGGGCGGGCAGGACTGCGATATGTGCGATTGGTGCACCACCATGCTGTGTCTCAACTGCCTGTGTAACTGCGGGGGCTGCCACTGATGGAGCGAAAGAAACTGTCTTTGAGCCGCCGCCTGTCCCTGGGCGCCATGGCGGCCGCGCTGACGCTGCTGTTTCTCTACGCCTCGGAGGTGCTCACCGGCTTCCGCTTTCTCTGCGCCGCGCTCAGCGGCTTGTTCGTCATCGTTCTGACCGAAGAGGATCTCTTCGGCACGGCCTGGCTGTGCTTTCTGGCCGTGGCCATTCTGGGCTTCATCCTCTGTCCCGATCGCATGAGCTGGTTTCTCTACGTGGCCCTCATCGGCCACTACGGCATCGTGCGCCGGTTCTTCCAGAAGTTCATCACCGTACCCTCCGTTCGATCCATCTTCACCGTCCTCTACTGCAACCTGGGCACGGCTTTGGGCCTTTGGGCCATGTACACCGTGGCCGGCGTAAACGTGCTGAATATGCTGCCCGACATCCCCGTGGTGGTCCTGGTGCTGATCGTGGAAGCGGCGTTCTTTTTGCTGGATATCCTGTTCGAAGCCGCCGCGAACATGTACCGAAAACGCATCCGCCGGTTTCTGCTTCGATAGCATACGGACCGGCCTTTCGTCCCATACTAAGTCATCATGGGACGGATACGAAACGAATCAAACAAGCCGAACGTCCACCGCCGCCTGAAGCGGTGGCTTTTTTTCTTTGCCGCGATGCTCCTCATCCCCGCGGCGGCCCTGACCGCCTATGTGCTGAGCCGCGACGCCTGGCACATGCTGGATGCGGAGAAGCTGAGCTATGAACAGCTGTCGGTCCAAATCTTCGATGGAGAGGACCGGCTCTTCTCTGCCCTGTGCTGCGGGGAGGAGCGCCTGCTGACGCAGGTCGCAGACCTGCCTGACCATGTGAAGAACGCCTTCATCGCCGCCGAGGACGCCCGGTTTTATGACCATCCCGGGGTGGACGTGATCCGCATTTTGGGCGCCGCCTGGAGCGATCTTAAGGCGGGGGCCTTTGTGGAAGGCGCCAGCACCATCACCCAGCAGCTCATCAAGCTCACCCATCTGAACAGCCGCAAGGAGCTCAGCAGGAAAGTGGACGAAGCTATTTTGGCGGTGCAGCTCGAGCGGCTCTACGGCAAGGATCAGATCCTGGAGATGTACCTCAACACGGTTTACTTCGGTTCCGGCTACTACGGATTGGAAACCGCTGCCCGGGGCTACTTCGGCGTGTCCGCTCCCGAGCTTACGCTGGATCAGGCGGCGCTGCTGGCGGGGGTGCTCAAGTCCCCCGCCCGCTTCTCACCCGCCCGCCGCCCGGAGGCGTCCGTAGGCCGTCGGGGGGTCATCCTGCATCTCATGTCCGAATACGGGATGATCTCGGAGGCGGAAGCCGACGAGGCCGCCGCCAAGCCCCTCCGGCTCAAAAAGGACCCCGTTCTGGAGCGGAGAGGCTACTATGTGGATTACACTTTGCAGGAAAGCTGCCGCCTGCTGGGCATCCCCATGAACCGTCTCCTGAAGGAGGGATACCGCGTCTACACCGGCATGGACCGGGAAGCGGAGCTTCTTTGCGAATCCCTGTTCGCCAAAGATGAATATTTTCCGCAGGCAAACGGAGAGAGCGCCCAGGGAGCCATCTGCCTGATCGACGCGAAGACCGGCTGCATCAGCGCCTTGGTGGGCGGTCGGGACGAGAACGTGGCCCTGGGGCTCAACCGAGCCGTGCGCATCCGCCGTCAGCCCGGCTCCGTCATCAAGCCCATTCTGGTCTACGCCCCCGCCCTGGAAGCCGGATACACGGCCGCGGACATGCTGCTGGACGAAGCGTCCACCTTCGGCGATTACGCTCCCTCCGATGCCAGCCGGCGCTATCGGGGCTGGGTCACCATGCGGGAAGCGGTGACCCGTTCGCTGAACATCCCGGCGGTGGAGCTGTTCAGCGATCTGGGTATCGGACGCTGCAAGAGCTTTGCCCGGCAGTTGGGCATCCCCTTTGATAAAAACGATACCCGGCTTGCCTTAGCCCTGGGCGGCTTCACATACGGGGTGTCTCCCAAGGAGCTCTGCGCCGCCTACGCCGCCTTCGCCGCCGGGGGCGTCTATCGGGCCCCCATCCTCATCCGGCGGATCGAGGACCGGGAGGGCAAAACCATCTATGAAACCCACCCCTTCGCCCGCCGGGTCATGAGCGAGGGCAGCGCCTTCATATTGACCAGCATGCTGGAAAGCGTGGTCCAAAGCGGCACCGCCAAGGCTCTTTCCGATCTGCCCCTGGAGGTGGCCGCCAAGACGGGCACCGTGGGGGATGCAGCAGGCAACCGGGACGTGTGGCTGGCCGCCTACACGGCGGAGCACGCAGCGGTGATCTGGATGGGCTTTGACGACAACCGCAACGGAAAGCTCCTGCCCCCGGACTCCGGCGGCGGCGGCTACCCGGCCGCCCTGATGAAGGAGGTGCTGACGGGCCTCTACCAGGGGCGGACGACCCCCGTTTTTCATCAGCCCGACTCCGTCGTTCGGGTGCGGCTGGACGGCTACACCATGAACGCCCAGCATGAGACGGTCCTGGCCACCAGCTATACGCCGGAAAGCTATGGGGTCTGGGAATACTTTCTCAAAGGCACGGAGCCTACCGCCTCCAGCCCCTACTGGTCTATGCCGGAGCCCCCTGAGGATATGGCGCTGACGCAAACGGGGAGCTTTGTGACGATCCGCTTCACGCCGCGGCAAAACTATATTCGATATCTGCTCTACCGGGAAACGGCGGACGGATACGCTACGCTCCTGGCCGCCTTCGAAGGCACCCAGACCGCCGTTTACACGGACGACGTATCGTCACAGACAGGCGCGCTGTCCTATTATGTGATCCCCGTTCATCCCGGAATCACCGTGGACGGGGCCCCTTTGGCAGGCCCTGCCTCCGAAAAGGTGTCCTTGTTTTTGTATGCACCGGATGCTTTTTTGAATGTATCGTAAAAACGATATGTTTTTTGTTGAGCATACTGTATAAAGAGATTGACTATTCATTCCGCACTTTATATAATATATAAGGTATTTATCAGTATACTGTGAAAGGGGTGCGAAATGGATTATCGTGAATTGGCGGAAGCGGTCGGTCCCCGTACCGGCGCGACCCAGGAATGGGTATTCCGCGTATTGCGGGAGGGCATCATCAGCGGCAAGCTCAAAGGAGGCACCCAGCTCAAGCAGGACGAGGTTTCCGCTGCTCTGACTGTGAGCCACATCCCCGTGCGCGAAGCGCTTCGGCAGCTGGAAGCCCAAGGGCTGGTGACCATTCATCCCAACCGGGGCTCCACTGTGACGCAGCTCAGCCGCTCGGATCTGGAGGATATGATGGAGATCCGGGCCAGTATTTCCTATTATATCGCCCGTCGGGCCATTCCCCTGATGAGCCAGGAGGATATAGACGAGCTCCAATCCATCATCGAAGAGCAGAAGCTGGCCAAGGATATGTTCGAGGAGGAGCGCCTCAACTATAAGTTTCACGAGGTCCTCACCCGTCGGGCCAAGAACAACGTGGCGGACATGTTCATCGAGCTCATCCACTGGAATGCGGATCGGTATCTTCGGGACGCCCTGTACACAGACCCTGCCCGTCGGCAGCAGTCCGTCAGCGAGCATCAGGCCATTTTGGATGCCTGTCGCGCCGGCGACGCGGAGAAAGCCAGCAGCCTTCTCCACGACCACATCATCGAAGCGCGCAAGTATATCCCTCAGGATCTGGACTAAGTGTGGATCCGAAAATAGATCAGCAGGCCCAGCAGGCACAGGTCTGCGAGCCACAGAGCAAACACGGACAGGGCGGCGGCAACGCCGCCCTTTTTTATGCAGAACAGAGCGTAGGCGACGCCGTACGCCATCATCAGGCTCGCCGCCGATACAAACAGGATCATCCGCTTTCCTCCTTCATTCCAACGCCGGATCCCCGGGGCTGTGGGACAGTTTGACTCTGACTCGAAATTCGGGCTGAGTATCCTTCAATCGTTGGGAGAATCCGTACGCCCGCCAGTCGTCCCAGCTTGCAAAGGCAGTCACCGCCTCCTTGCCCACCGCAAACACATCGGCCCCGGCCTCCGCCGTGGCCCGAAAGACCCGTTCAAGCCCATCGGTCAGATGGCGCTCTATCGCTTCGATCAATTCCTCCGAGGTCACGTCCATCTGGGAGGGCTCCTCCAGGGCCGCTTCCAGGGCGATCTCGCAGGAGAAGACGCCCTCGGACCAGCTTCGCTTGGGGCTTCCCAAGCGGTAGAGGGCCAGATCCAGTTCCTCGGTCCCCCAGGGCAGGCGAAGATGCCCCGCCCGAAAGCTGCCCTTGGCCATGAGCACCAGCATGGTGTGCTGTCCGGATAACACCCCCACCATCCGTTTCCCGGAAAACACCGCGCTGCCGCAGAGGGAGGTGCCGATCTGACCTTGGCCCAGGAGCTTACCCCCGATATAGGGATAGACCTGGCCGCCCACCATGTCCTCTTGCAGGGGTTCGCCCACCAAACCGGCGTAGGGCAGCAAGGCGTCCCCGGTCTCCCCCGTAAAGGCCTCCTGTACGGATCGAAGGCCCCAATCCTCCACATACCCATAGTTTTCCTGCAACAGCTGCACGTTGGCCTTGAGCCGGTTCATGCTGGGGTCCCCCTCGCTGACCAGCCCCTGAAAAGCGCTTCGCAGGTCCTTCTCCACCACAATGACGCGCACGTTTTGCCGAATCTTCAGCCGGCTCAGGGCTCCCGTCGCGATGGACTCGATCTCCCCCGCCTGCGCCAGCTCCCGGGAGAACGCCAACAAAGTGGTCCGCTCAAAGGACAGTTGGGCGGGCAGGGCCCCGGCTAAGGCGTTGATGGCGGCAAAGAGGCTTTCCTCCTCGGCGCTGACCATGGATACCTGGCCCCGGCCGCTTTCTTCCTCGCCGCCGCCCGCTGTGTCTTCGTTGAGCAGAAACACGAACCGATAGGGCAGGGTATCTCCCCTCTCCACCCCCAGATCCAGCACGTAACAATACTTATCCAGGGGCACGCCTCCCAGGCACCCGCTGCCCAGGAGCAGCCCCAGCAGCAGGAGGATGATCGCCGCTCGCCTCATGAGCGCCTCCTTTCCCACAGGGATCTGCCCCACAGCAGCCCCATGGGCAGCAACAGGAGCAGATACCCCTGCTGATATGCCATGCGGACGACGGCCAAGATCCCATCGGAATCGAAATTGAACAGGAGCACCGAGCCCATCCCCAGCAGCACCGTCAGCGCGCCTATGGGGCGAACGTCCTCCACCCCCGCCATGCGGCACAGGAGCAGGGACGCGGCGTAAAGATAGAAGGCGGCGGCCACAAGGCCGGTCATGACCCACAGGAACAGCACCAGCACATCGAGACGCAGTCCCCAGCGATCCTGGCGGGCGGCCATCGTCATGCAGTACACCGGAGCGCTCAGGGCGGGCATGTCCCATCCATAGAAGGTGAGCCCCAAGCCCAGGTGGAGCAAAAAGGCTCCCAGCCCGCCCAAGATGAGGCCCCGGCGGACGCCGTCCATGGCAAAGACGGGCCTCTGACAGCCTCGGCCCACGCAAAACAGCGCCAGTCCCGGCGGCAAAAAGCGAAACATGGCTTCCCCCGTCTGTTGAAGAAAGGTGAAAAACCCGGGGCTGAACAGGGGGAACAGATGGCTTGGATCGAAAGCCGGAGCCGCCAGCAGCAGCGTTGTGCCCAGGGCCAACGCCCCGGGTATCAACAAAAGCTTGGCCATACGGGCCACGCACTCCATGCCCGAGAGGACCAGCAGGAACACCACCGGCAGCAGATAGAGCACAATGGGCACATAGTCCGCTTCCACAAAGATATACCGCTCCATGGCCAATGTGAAGCGGAACAGCGGCAGCGCCGCGGCGAGGACCAGGCCCAGGATGAGCGGCACCGCCAGGACGACGCACAGGACCGGTCCAAAGGCATTCAGCAGCAGCTCGGACAGATCCTCCGCCCCCAAGCGCCTCATGGCGCCATAGAGCAGCCGCAGCAGCAGCAACCCCAGCAGCGTTCCGGCGGCGGTGGCGGCATAACATACGTTCCCCCGGGCAAAGGTGTCGCTGACGTTGACGGCGAAGACGCCGGAGATCAGAGCGGACAGGCCCACAGCGCAGGCGCTCTCCTGTAGGCCGAAGCGGCCCAGGCGCAGATTCATAGGCCAGCCTCCCCGTTCATATCGTCATGAGGCCGCCTCTGGCCCCGCACTGCCCCCCGAAAGAAGAGGGTCTCCCGGGCCACGGTCTTCGGCGCATAGGGTGCCAGGAAGGGCACGCCGAAGGATTTTTGATCGGCCAGCAGGATCAGGGCGGCCATGATCCCGCAGCTCAGCCCCAAAAGCCCGCCGGCAATGGCCAGCAGGCACAGGGCGACCCGATAGCAGGCCACGGCGATCTGCAGATCATAGTTGGGGATGACGAAGTTGCCGAGTCCTGTGAGCGCCACGATGATGAGGGCCACGGTGGAAACAAAGTTGGCCGACACCGCCGCCTGACCTAAAATAAGGCCCCCGATGATGCCCACCGTCTGGCCCACGACCCCCGGCACCCGCACGCCCGCTTCCCGCACCAGCTGGAACACCAGCAGCAGAAAGATCATCTCCACCCCCATCGGCAGGAACACCAGCTTTCGGGAGGAGACCACGGTGGAAAGGATGTCGCTGGACAGCAGCCCCTGGTGATGGTAAGCGAGCGCCAAAAAGTAGGCCGGCATCAACACGGACACCGCCGCCCCAAAGAGGCGCACGAACCGCAGGATAGACCCGGCGGGGCGTCTCAGATAACTGTCCTCCGGGGTCAGCAGAAGGCCCGACAGGGTCACGGGCAGGATCAGGGCCTGAGGGCTCCCCTCCACCAGGATGGCGACCTTCCCCGCCATCACGGCCGCGGCCGCCCGGTCCGGCCGCTCGGTGAGCAACGTCTGCGGCGCCGGAGACCAGGGCCGATCCTCTATGCGCTGCCCCAACGTCCCGGCGGACAGCAGCACGTCCGTCTGCACCCGGGAAAGCCGCCGCTTTACCTCCAGCAGCAAGGTTTCATTACACACGCCGTCCAGATAGCACAGGGCCAGCTTCACATTGTTTCTGCTGCCGATATCCCGAAACTCGCACACGAAGTCCGCCCGACGGACGATGCGCCTGAGAAGGGTGATGCTGATCCTGAGATTCTCATGGAACGCCTCGCTGGGGCCGATCACCGTGCTCTCGTTCTGGGCCGTGCCCACGCTTCGGCCGGCGTAGCCTCGGGTGTCCAGCAGGACGGCTTCCCGAACGCCTTCCAGCAGCACCGCCGTACGTCCTTCCAAAATGGCTGCCTCCACCTGGGCCCAGCTATCTGTCTTCTCCGCCTCCTGCAAGGAGAAAACCTCCTGCACCGCATAGGCCGCCATGTCCCGGCCCTTCGGCGGCGGAACATGCTCCATGGCCCGTTTCAAAATGAAATCACTGATTTCCTTTCCGTCGGCCATGCCGTTGAGGAACACGCAAAGAGCGTTCACGGACCCGCAGAAGCGAAAGTCCCGCCGGATGAGGTCCGTGTTGGTCTCCCCGAAGAAGGCCCCTTCCAGCCGCCGGCGGCTCTCCTTCAGGCTCCCGGGAACGGTCCGCCGGTCCGTTGTCCGGGGCGTGGGCCCGGGGTTTTCCCCATGAAAGAAGGACGGCTCCCCGCGCTCCGTTTCCAGGAGCTCGAATCTGCCGTCCGGTTCGTCAAAGCGCAGAGCGCGCCCGATGGTATCTATGATCTTCATGGGGGAAGTGTAGACAGTCCGCCTTCCCCCTATTCCTTATCGCAGCAGCAGGAAAGCGTGCATGGCATCCGTGTCCGCTTCCTTCAGGAGGACGACCCGCTCCTCCCCCGCCCGGCCATAGACGGCCGTGACCCGTTCCCGGGGATGTATCTCCCGACGGTACACCAGGGTGAGATCGGTGAAGCGGTCCATATCCTCGTCCTCGGGCAGGGCCTCGTTGAACAGATCCAAATAGGCTACGTTGTGGACATGATCGTTGCAGTCGATCATGGCGCGGGTCGCCTGAAGCGACAGGGTGCGCTCCGCTTCGAAAACGGGCGCCTCCCGGGGAAAGGCATAGCCCGGGAAATTCTGTTTGTCCGTCTCCGGGCCGTAGGGCTCCACGATCTCGGGGGTCATGCGCAGGACCCGGGTGTTGTGCTCGTCCAGCACCAGCCAGGAGGAGGTGGCCTTGGCCGCCATCCGGCCCTGATCGTCATACAGTATAAAGTCGCGCGTGGTTTGGAGCCGACCCCAGCCGCTGGCCCAGGTCACGCCGTGGACCGTCTCCGACAGCAGCGGCCGATGATCCACCTGAAGCCGCCATCCCACCACCATCCAGGAAAGATGGCACTTCTCCCGGTCCATGAGCCCCTGACCGATCCGGTTCCCGTGGAGGCACGCCAGATTGGTGAGCATGGTCACGAAGCCCTTGTTGGACAGCTGAAAGCCCCTGCCCGTGTCCTCCAGCCGCACCAGAAAATCCTGTTTTATTTGCATAAATATGCTCCTGCGTTGTATCTATATTCACTCACCGAGGTCTCTCATCGGCCGTCCCCGTCCTCGGTTGGCGGGTAGAGCACCAGGGCGTCCGGATACATCTGCCGGGCAGCGTAGGCGCGCAGGGCGCGGACCCATACGGCGTCGCCCGCGTCGGAGGGATGCACATCCCCCTCCGCCAAAGCCGGGTCCAAATATCCGTTCTCATCCATCAGCTGCTGCCCAAAGTAGTAATACGCCACGCCCTGCTCCGCGCACACCCGCTCCAGGACCTGATTGAAATCGTTCCAGTGTTCAATGGTCAGGGAATGGTTCCGGCAGTAGTTCTCGCTCACCGGCAGGATCCCCTGCAGGATGATCTGAACGTCGGGGCACTCTCGGCGGATGAGCTGGATCAGATCCACATAGAGCCCTTCCACCTCCGCCCAGTCCCTGCGCCACACGTCGTTGCCGCCCAGCAGGATGAACGCCTTCTTCGCCTCGGTCTGCTGGAGACCCTGGGTCAGAGGGATCTTTTTGCCCCGATAATCGAAGGCCGGCTCATTTCTGCTGGCCTGCCAGAGCGTCATGGACACGGTCCCCAGAAAGCGGGCCTTGCCCATAAACGACTTGTTTTTGGATCGGGTCTTCTGCACGTAGTTCGACAGACACTTGGTCACGGAATCTCCCACGAAGATGGCATCGTCAAAATAGCTGTCGAACTCCCCCCCGTCCAGTCGCTCCACGGTGATGGGGGCCGATGTGGATATCTGCGCCGGCGTCGGGTGGGAGGTCTCCGGAGCCTCCGACCGGGGGGAAGAAGCGTCCTCAGTTTTCGCTGCGGGCACAGGCGAAGGAGCGGCCGTCGCCGTCGGCGTCTCACGGGGAACCGCCGTGGCCAAAGCAGCTTCTTTTGCGCCGGACCCATCGACGGCCGGATCGCTTTGGCACGCAAAAAGCAGGCCGCATAGCAGCAGCCCCCCCAGGATCCAACCTTTTCCCTTCATGACGCGCCTCCTTCGCCAAAATCAGGGATATCATACCACACTTCCCCCACCATGGCAACCCACGCAAAAGCGGCGCGGTCCTTGTGGACCGCGCCGCCTGGCAATCGGATATGTCAGATGCTTACCGCTTGTCCCGGATGGCGGCCTGGGCGGCTGCGAGGCGGGCGATGGGCACCCGGAAGGGGCTGCAGGACACGTAGGAGAGGCCCACCTTGTGGCAGAACTCCACGCTGGAGGGGTCGCCGCCGTGCTCGCCGCAGATGCCCAGCTTGATGTCGGGGCGGGTCTGACGGCCCAAATCGGCAGCCATCTTCACCAGCTTGCCCACGCCCTTCTGGTCGAGACGGGCAAAGGGATCGGACTCGTAGATCTTGCGATCGTAGTAGTCCTTCAGGAACTTGCCGGCGTCGTCGCGGCTGAAGCCGAAGGTCATCTGGGTGAGGTCGTTGGTGCCGAAGGAGAAGAACTCGGCCTCCTGGGCGATCTCGTCGGCGGTCAGGGCCGCACGGGGG
>CADCMN010000043.1 GCA_902802575.1 uncultured Eubacteriales bacterium
TCCTGGAAGAACTTCACCGACCCCTTCCGGGTGGTGAAGGGCTACTTCCAGTCCCGGCGGATCATGAAGGACGTGAAGCCCGACGTGCTCTTCAGCAAGGGCGGCTATGTGTCCGTGCCCGTGGTCATGGCGGCCAAGGGCAAATGCCCCGTCATCTGCCATGAGAGCGACTATACCCCGGGCCTTGCCAATCGGATCGCGTCCAAATTCGCGGACACCGTCTGCACCACCTTCCGAGACACCGTGGCGAAGGTCCCCGCGGGCAAGGGGGTCCACACCGGCACCCCCATCCGGGCGGCCCTGTTCCGGGGCAGCCGGGAGCGAGGCCTGGCCTTCACGGGCCTGTCCGGCCAAAAGCCGATCCTGCTGGCGGTGGGCGGCAGCACCGGGGCCAAGGCGGTGAACGAGGCGGTGGAAGCGGCGCTGGATGAATTACTGAAGACCTTCGACGTCGTGCATCTGTGCGGCCAGGGGAAGGCGGACGACACCGCGCCCCGGCCCGGGTACGTGCGCTTTGAATATGTGAATCAGGAGATGGCCGACGTGCTAGCCATCAGCGACGTGGTGGTGAGCCGGGCGGGGGCCAACGCGGTCTTCGAGCTCCTGGCCCTGAAGAAGCCCGCCGTGCTGATCCCCCTGCCGTTGGAGGCCAGCCGGGGGGACCAGATCCTGAATGCGCAATACTTTGAACGGAACGGCTACGCCGTCCATCTGCCCCAGGCGGAGGCCACGCCGAGGAAGCTGGCGGACACGGTTCTGGCCCTCTATGGGGACCGGCAGAAGTATATGGACGCCATGGCCGCCGCGCCGGACGGCGACGGCACGGAGAACATCCTCCGGCTCATCTTCCGGGCGGTGCAGGCATGACGGCCCAGCTCTATGTTTCACAACTGAGCGGCGAAGCGGCGGGGGAAGCCCTGTCCGCTTTGTGCGTCCTGGGCAAAACCAAGGCCGGGCGGGAGGAGATCAACGCGCTGTTGGGGGACAGGCTTTCCCTGTGGGCGGCGGCCCGGTCCGAAAAGCCCAAGGTCCGCAAGAACGCCTATCGACTCATGGGCGCCTTGGAGGACGGGCGGGATCTGCCCGTGCTGCGCGCGTCGCTGCAAAAGGAAGATACCTTGTTCGCCATTCCCAGCCTTCTCCTGGCCCTGGGCAAGCTGGGGGACGAGGGGACCCTCCGGGCCTATGGGCCGCCCGCGTCCCTGAGCCCGGAGACCGACGGCCTGGTGGCCCAGATCGTGCTGGCCAGGGACAAGGCTTTGCAGGGCTTCGAGACCTACGGCACAGAAACCATCACCCGATTGCCCGCCCCCCGCAAGGTCCTGTGTTATGCCCCCGAGGGGTTTTTGGATATGCTGATGGAGGAGCTTCAGACGCTGGGCTTCGATCCTGCGGCGGAGAACGGAGCCGCCGCTGTGGTGACGGACCGGATCGATCTGGTCTACCAAGCCGACTGCATGGCGGAGGCGCTGCTGCCCGTCGCCCGGGACGTGCCTTTGGACGCCGACGGGATCGCCCAACGGGTGGGGATGCTGCCCGGGGACCGGTATCGGATCGAGCTCAGGGGCTACACCTGGGACCGGCGCAAGCTCATCGCCGCGCTGGCGAGGGCTCTGCCGGGGCAGAACAACCCATCGGCCTACGACACGGAGCTCAGGGTGGACTGTCACATGGATCGGGCGGACCTGTATCTGAAGCTGTGGAACGTGGCGGACAGCCGCTACCCCTGGCGGCAGCGGACCGTCAGCGCCTCCATCCATCCGGCTACGGCCGCGTGCCTGGTTCGGTACGCCAAAAAGTTTGAGACGCGGGAACGGCCCCGGGTCCTGGACCCCTTCTGCGGCTGCGGGTCCCTCCTGTTCGCCCGGGAGAAGCTGGGCCCCTGCCGGGTGCTCATGGGCGTGGACAAGAGCGGCACGGCGGTGGAGAGCGCCCGCGTCAACGCCCGGGCGGGGAAATCCAAAGCTGCCTTCGTCACCAAGGACATCCTGCGCTTCGAGGGAAGGGAGGGCTTCGACCTTATCCTCTCCAACCTGCCCTTCGGGAACCGGGTTGGAAGCCACGAGGACAACACCCGCCTCTACGACCGGTTCGTCCGGCGGCTGCCGGATCTCCTCAGCCCCGGAGGCACGGCAGTGCTGTACACCATGGAGTACAAGCTCCTCAAAGCCTGTCTGGACCGGGCCCGGGGGCTCACCCTCCGGGCGCAGAAGCGCACCGAAGCCGGGGGGCTGCTGCCCTGGATATTTGTGGTTGACAGGGACGGCGCCCGCTGTTAAAATTTGAAAAATCGAGATATATCCCGCTGCAGCGGGAAGGAGGATATGTTCATGGAAAAGAGACCCTACTACATCACCACGGCCATCGCCTACGCCTCGGCCACGCCCCACATCGGCAACGTCTACGAGATCGTCCTGGCGGACGCCATCGCCCGCTACAAGCGGTTCATGGGCTACGACGTGTTCTTCCAGACCGGCACCGACGAGCACGGCCAGAAGATCGAGGGCAAGGCCCAGAAGGCGGGCGTGGAGCCCCAGGCCTACGTGGACAAGGTGGCCGGCGACATCCGGTCCATCTGGGACCTCATGAACACCTCCTACGACAAGTTCATCCGCACCACGGACAAGGACCACGAGCGGAAGGTCCAGCGGATCTTCAAGAAGCTCTACGATCAGGGCGACATCTACAAGGGCGCCTACGAGGGCATGTACTGCACGCCCTGCGAGTCCTTCTTCACCGCCTCCCAGCTCAAGGACGGCCGGTGCCCCGACTGCGGCGGCGAGGTGAAGCCCGCCAAGGAGGAAGCGTACTTCTTCAGGATGAGCAAGTACGCCCCCCGGCTCATCGACTACATCAACCAGCATCCCGAATTCATCCAGCCCGTGGCTCGGAAGAACGAGATGATGAACAACTTCCTGCTGCCCGGCCTCCAGGACCTGTGCGTGTCCCGGTCCAGCTTCCAATGGGGCATCCCCGTGGACTTCGACCCCAAGCACGTGGTCTACGTATGGCTGGACGCCCTCACCAACTACATCACCGGCATCGGCTACGAGCCCGACGGGGAGAGCACGGAGCAATTCAAGAAGCTCTGGCCCGCGGATCTGCATTTGATCGGCAAGGACATCATCCGCTTCCACACCATCTACTGGCCCATCTTCTTGATGGCTCTCGATCTCCCGCTGCCCAAGCAGGTCTTCGGCCACCCCTGGCTCCTCATGAACGACGGGAAGATGAGCAAAAGTAAGGGCAACGTCATGTACGCCCACGACCTGGTGAAGCTCTTCGGCGTGGACGCGGTCCGGTACTTCCTGATCCATGAGATGCCCTTCGACAGCGACGGCAACTGCACCTACGAGCTGCTGGTGGAGCGGCTGAACGCGGACCTCGCCAACACTCTCGGCAACCTGGTCAATCGGACCATCGCCATGTCCAACAAGTACTTCGGCGGCGTGGTGGAGAAGACCGGCGCCCGGGAGGCTGTGGACGATGAGCTGAAGGAGGTCGCCACCGCCGCCGCCCAAAAGGTCACCGCCAAGATGGACGAGCTCAGGGTGGCCGACGCCATCACGGAGATCTTCAACCTCTTCAAGCGTTGCAACAAGTATATCGACGAGACCGCTCCCTGGACGCTGGCCAAGGACCCGACCAAGGCCGACCGGCTCCGCGAGGTCCTCTACAACCTGACCGAGAGCATCGCCATCGGGGCGAGCCTCCTCATCCCCTTCCTGCCGGACACCGGCGCCAAGATCCTCTCCGAGCTCAACGCCAATCCCCGGCCCTTCGACGCCCTCAACGACTTCGGCCTCTACCCGTCCGGGAACAAGGTGGCGGAAAAGCCCGAGATCCTCTTCGCCCGGCTGGACCTGAAGGAGGTCCTGGACAAGGTGGGCGTGAAGGAGGAGGCCCCCGCGGCCCCCGCCGAGCCCGAGCAGCCCGCCCTGCCGCCCCTTAAGGAGGAGATCACCTACGACGACTTCATAAAGGTGGATCTGCGGCTCGCCAAGGTGAAGGCCTGCGAGGAGGTCAAGAAGTCCAAGAAGCTGCTGAAGCTGACGCTGGACGTGGGCGGCGAGGAGCGGACCGTGGTCTCCGGCATCAAGAAGTGGTACGCCCCCCAGGACCTGGTGGGAAAGACCGTGGTGCTGGTGGCGAATCTCAAGCCCGCCACCCTCTGCGGCGTGGAGAGCCGGGGCATGGTCCTGGCGGTCTCCGACCCCGCCGACGAGCACCTGGCCCTCATCACCCCCTCCGCCGATATGCCTTCCGGCTTTGTCGTGCGGTAACGAAGCATCAAAAGAACTTCAAGAAGGGGAGCCGATGCGTTCACCCCCATCCATCCCTTTCTGACTTCTCTTTTTCGGTACCTTTTTTCTCTTCCTCCGAAGAGAAAAAAGGTACAAATACTATAGAAGGACATCCCTATGGACATCTTCGACACCCACGCCCATCTGCTGGACGAGCATTTTGACGAGGATAGGGAGGCATTGATCGCGTCCCTCAGCGACGCCGGCGTGAAGCTGGTCATGGAGGCCTGCACGGACCTCGGGTATCTGGAGAAGCTCCTCCCCTTCGTGGATGCCCATCCCATGATCTACGGGGCCGCGGGGCTCCACCCGGAGGAGCTGGGCCCCTACGCCCTAACCGACCTGGACGCCGTGGCCGCCGCCCTCGACCACCCCAGGATCAGGGCGGTGGGGGAGATCGGCCTGGACTACTACTGGCCCGAGAACCCGCCGAGGGAGGTCCAAAAGGCCTTCTTCGACGCCCAGCTCTCTCTGGCAGCGGAGCGCGGCCTGCCCGTCATCATCCACGATCGGGAGGCCCACGGGGACACGGTGGACATTCTCCGGGCCCACAAGGGCCGGGTGACCGGCGTCATGCACTGCTTCTCCGGCAGCTGGGAGACCGCCAAAGAGTGCCTGGATATGGGCTTCTGTCTGGGCTTCGGCGGGGCGCTGACCTTCAAGAACGCCAGGAAGAACGCGGAGGTGGCGGCGAAGGCGCCCCTTGACCGGCTGGTGGTGGAGACCGACTGTCCCTATATGGCCCCCGTGCCCTTCCGCGGCCAGCGGAACGACCCCGCCAAGACCCTCTATGTCCTTCAAAAGCTGGCTGAGCTCCGCGCCATGGCCCCGGCGGACCTGGCGCCGGTGCTGTTTGAGAACGGTAAAAGGCTGTTTGGGATATGACATATTCTTTTGCCGCTTTTTCTTTTCAGTGAAAAGAAAAAGCGGCGGAAAAAGAAAAGCTTAAGAAGAATTATTGCAATTCTCGCTTAAGCTTTTTATCTTCTTAAAGTTCTTTTTGGTCCTTTTTCTTTCAAGAAAAAGGATCGGGCTTTCAATAAAATCCTTACTCCTCCGAAGAGTACTCCAGTATATCCCCGGGCTGGCAGTGCAGCGCTTCGCAGATGGCGATGAGGGTGGAGAAGCGGATGGCGCTGATGTGGCCGTTCTTCAGCTTGGAGAGGTTCACGTTGGCCACGCCCACCTTCTCCGACAAGAATGATCTTGCCCATAGGTCACCTCACAGCGTTTCGTCGGCTTCCTTCTGGAGCTGGGCCCCATAGCGGAAGATCATGCAGAGGAAGAACACGATGAGGGCGGCGAAGATGGAGGAAAGATTCAGGTTGAAGCTGATGCGCTGCCAGCCGGAGAGGATGGCGGACACGGAGCCCCGGGCGAAGCAGGACACGACGGCGCAGACGATCAGCGTCCAGGCGAAGATGTTCAGCCGCCGGATCACGGGCTCGTCGAAGGGGGTGCGGCAGACTTCAAAGGCCTGGCAGAGCTTCAGGAACATGACCAGGGTCACGATGGCGCTGGCGATGCCCACCAGACCCGCCCAGATGGCCCGGTTGGCGTCCCTGAGGCCGAAGGTGGCGTCCGCCTCGTCCTTGGGGTCCACATGGACCAGCAGGCCCTCGTCGCCCTTCTCCAGGGCTACGCCCGCGCCGTCGAGCTCCTCGCCCGCCTTTTCCTGGGCTTCCTTCAGCAGCTTGTCCATGTTGGCCCACTCGGCGCCCATGAGCTCCTTGTCCACCTTCACGTCCACCACGGGCCGCAGGCTCACCTCCACCAGATCCTGGGGCAGGACGGCGCAGGCGATGCCGCCGATCAGCAGGCCGAAGGCCCCGATGCCGAGGAGTACGATGAGGATGATCGAAACGATCTTGCCGGCCTTGCCGATCCTGTTGACCTTGGTTTGAATGTTGTTTTCCATGATGTTGTCCTCCGTTTGTTTTCGTAAATTTGTTAACGACTATCGTTAACTTCTGGACGCAGTATACACCCGTCTTTTGCGTTTGTCAATACCTTTTTAACGAAAAACATAAATTTTTTTACGGAGGCACCAAAAGACGCTTCGAAGGGCCGTCCCAGGCCGGCTTGCCATTGACAGCACGCGGGCGGCGGCGCTATACTTTTATACAGAAAAATATGAAAACAGGTGGTTTTTTCCCATGCTGGACGACGTACAACGCTTCGATATGCAGCGGCCCCCCATGCGGCAGCATCTGCTGCCCGTGGCCTGGCTGTTGGCGGCGGGCACCCTGATCCCCCATAAAAACAAGCTGACCAAGATCCGTATGGAGGGCGTGAAGCCCCCTTATCTGCTCCTCTGCAACCACAACGCCTTCATGGACTTCTCCGTGGCCACCCGGGCCATGTTCCCTCACCGGGCCAACTACGTGGTGGCCATCGACGGCTTTCTGAAGCGGGAATGGCTCCTGCGGCTCATCGGCTGCATCTGCAAGCGGAAGTTCACCCGGGACGTGACGCTGGTCCGTCAGCTCAAGCGGGTGGTGGACCGGGGGGACATCGCCGTCCTCTACCCCGAGGCCCGCTACTCCCTCTGCGGCACCACGGCGGTGCTGCCGGAATCGTTGGGGAAGCTGTGCAAGCTCCTGAAGGTGCCGGTGGTGACCCTCCTGTGCCACGGCCACCATGTGAACTCCCCCTTCTGGAACCTCCACGATCGGAAGGTGAAGCCCACCGAGGCGGAGATGACCTGCCTTTTCACCAAGGAAGCCCTGGAAAAGGCCACCATAGAGGAGGTCAATTCAGCCATTGTAAACGCCTTTCAATACGATGACTTCGCCTGGCAGAGGGAAAAGGGCATCCGCGTCACCTACGAGGGCCGGGCGGAGGGCCTTCATAAGGTCCTGTACCAGTGCCCCCACTGCGGCGCGGAGTACCGGATGAACACCAAGGGGACCCGCCTCTTCTGCGAGAGCTGCGGCAAGGTCTGGGAGATGAGCGAGCTTTCTGAGCTCCATGCGGTGGAGGGGGAGACGGAGTTCTCCCACATCCCCGACTGGTACGAGTGGGAGCGGGGGAACGTGCGAAAAGAGGTGGAAGCCGGGACCTACGCCTTCACCTGCCGGGCCCGGGTGGACGCCCTGCCCAACGCCAAGGGCTATATGGACCTGGGCATGGCCACCCTCACCCACGACATGACCGGCTTCACCGTGGACGGGACCTACCGGGGGGAGGACTACCATGTCCACATCCCCGCGGCGTCCCAGTATTCCGTCCACATCGAGTACGAGTATCTGGGCAAGTACGGGGACTGCGTGGATCTGAACACGGACAGGGACACCCTGTACGTCTACCCCAAGGATTGCCGCTTCGCCGTGACCAAGATGGCCCTGGCCACGGAGGAGCTCTACCAATATTATGAGCGGCAGCGCAGGGCCGCCGAAGGAAAGGCTTGACATGGGACGATTGGAGGAATTGATCCTAGGTGATTCCCGCCGGGGCATAGACCGGCTCATGGACCTGCTGCCTGGGGATTTCTGCGCTCAGACGGGCCGATTCGTAGGCGCCTGGCCTCGGGGCCGGGTGCTCCTGGTCACCGGCTTCTACGTGGACGGCAGGGGTGAGACCGATGGCCCCCCGGGGACCAAGCTGCTGTTCGACGCCTTGAAAAAGCTGGGCTTTTCGCCGTTGGTGGTGACGGATCCCTTCTGCGCGGCATATTGTACAGCGGCCGAGATGCCCTTCGTGATCTTCGGCCCGGAGGCGGGGGAGGAGGACTTGCGCGCCCTGCTGGACAGGGAGCGGCCCGTGGGCCTCATCGCCGTGGAGCGCAGCGGACGGGCGGCGGACGGGCGGTATATCAACTCCCACGGACGATCCATCGGTCAGCACATGGCTCCCATGGACGGCCTGTTTTTGCTGTCCCATGCGCCAAGCGTAGGCATCGGTGACGGTGGGAATGAGATCGGCATGGGCAACGTGGCTTCAGGCGTGGCCGAAAGGCTGGACAGGATCCCCTGCGTCGTGCAGACGGATCGGCTCGTCATTGCCACCGTATCCAACTGGGGCGCCCTGGGCCTTTGCGCGGCGTTGGGGCAGCTCCCCACGGAGGCTGAGCTCATGGCTGCCTACGAGCTGTGCGCTGCAGCGGGACTGGTGGATGGCATCACGGAAGAGATGACCCTCAGCGAGGACGGGTTCCCCCTGGCATATGTGCGAAAGCTACGGAACGATTTGGAGAATTTGACATGAACGAACACGCCGGGCACCGGAACCGCCTCAGGGAAAGCTTCATACAGAACGGCATCGAGGGCATGGCGGACCACCAGGTTTTGGAGCTGCTCCTCACCTACGCCCTGCCCCGGGTGGACGTGAATCCCCTGGCCCATCGGCTGCTGGGCCGGTTCGGCTCCCTGGAAGGGGTGCTCTCCGCCCGGCCCGACCAGCTCAAGCAGGTGGAGGGCGTGGGCGATGCCGCCGCCGTGTTTTTGAGCCTGCTGGGCCAGGTGGATCGGCGGATGATCCTGCAGCGGTTCTCCGGCCAGAATCGGCGGCCTTCCCTGGCCACGCCCTCGGCCCTGGGCGGCTATATGCTGGCCCTGTCCCTCCAGGATCGCTATGAGACCTTGCGGCTGGTGTGCCTCAACAAGAAGTACGAGCTGATTTGGGAGGGCGTCATCTCGGCCGGTTCCCTCGGCGAGGTGCTGGCGGATACCCGACCCATCCTGGAAACGGCGTTGGTCCACAAGGCCTGTTTCATCGCCCTCGGGCACAACCACCCCTCGGGGGATCTGACCCCCTCTCCGGAGGACGAGGCGGCGGCGCAGCGCATCGAAGCGGCGGCGGAGGCCATGGGCATCGGCGTGGCGGATCAGTTCATCCTGGGCCGAGCCGCGCTCTATAGTTTGCGCAGCCGCCGGGTGCTGCTCTTTTCCGCGCCGGACGCGGTCCGGGACATGACGCTGGAGGAATACGGCCGGCGAAGCTGACGGCGGGCGCTGAGCATTCCGTCCACCGGACCGCTTCGGCGCAGATGCGGCGTTCTTTTTTCTGCAGCTATTGTCAGATTTTGCCGGTTTCGGTATACTGTAACCATCTGAGAAAACGAGGTGCTGCCATGATCCTGAAATGCAAGATGTGCGGAGGGGATATCGAGCTCTCCGCGGACAAAACCTGCGGCATGTGCTCCTATTGCGGGAGCACCATGACCTTCCCCAAGGTGGACGACGAGCAGCGGGCCAATATGTTCAACCGGGGCAACCATTTTCGGCGCATCGGCGAGTTCGACAAGGCCTTGGCGGTGTATGAGCGCATCGTCCAGGAGGACGAAGGGGACGCCGAGGCCCACTGGTGCTGCGCCCTCTGCCGCTTCGGCATCGAGTACGTGGAGGACCCCAACACCCTGGAGTATCTCCCCACCTGCCATAGGGCCAGCTTCGACAGCTTCTTGGAGGATCCGGACTATCTGGCCGCCCTGGCGCACTCCGACGGCGTGACGAAGCGGCAGTACCAGAAGGACGCCGCCAAGATCGCCGAGGTCCAGCGGGGGATCCTGGCCACCTCCCAGAACGAGGAACCCTTCGACGTCTTTATCTGCTATAAGGAGTCGGAGAACGACGGCAGCCGGACCCGGGACAGCCTCTACGCCCAGGACATCTACTACCAGCTCACGGAGCAGGGCCGCCGGGTCTTCTTCTCCCGGATCACCCTGGAAGACAAGGCGGGCACGGAATACGAGCCCTATATCTTCGCGGCCCTCAATTCCGCCAAGGTCATGATCCTGGTGACCACCTCGGCGGAGCACGCCGGCGCGGTGTGGGTGAAGAACGAGTGGAGCCGGTTCCTCAGCCTTATGCGCAAGGACCGCTCCAAGCTCCTTTTGCCCTGCTATCGGGACATGGATCCCTACGATCTGCCCGAAGCCCTCTCGGTCCTCCAGTCCTACGACATGAGCAAGATCGGCTTCATTCAGGACCTCATTCGCGGCGTCAACAAGGTGCTGGACGGAGCCAAGCCCAAGGACAAGCCCCAGGAGACCGTTGTCAAGGAAACGGTCATCGAAAAGCATGAATCGGGCAGCGCCAATATCGCCTCCCTGCTGGACCGGGCGTTCCTGGCCCTGGAGGATGGAGAGTGGGAGCGGGCGGACGGCTTCTGCGAGCAGGTTTTGAACCTGGATTCCCGCAACGCCCAGGCCTACCTGGGCAAGCTGATGGCAGAGCGGCACGTCCGCAAGCGGGAAGCCTTGCGAGACTGTGCCCAGCCCTTTGACGACAGCAACAACTATAGGAAGGCCCTGCGTTTCGGGGACGACAAGCTGAAGCAGGAGCTGACCGGCGCCGTGGCCTTCATCCAGGATCGGAACGAGACCGCCCGGAAGGAGGGCGTCTATCAGAAGGCTCTGACGGCTATGGCGGCTAAGACGGAGCAGGGCTATCGGGAGGCAGCTGAACTTTTCGGCACGATTCCCGAGTATAAGGATGCGACGGCTCAAAGCGAAGTGTGCGTCCAGAAAGGGAAGGACAGCATTTACGGCCAGGCTTGGATACTGATGAAAAAGGACACGAAAGACGATCTTTCACGAGCAGCTCAGCTGTTCCAGTCCATCCCCGGCTGGAAAGATGCCGATGTACAGAACTACGCTTGCAAAATAAAGATTGAGAGAATAAAGGCAAAAGAGGAAGCCCAGCGCGTGGAGGCAGAGCATAAGGCGGAGGAGGAGCGTCAGGCGACGGAGGCTCGCAAGCGGAAAAACAAGCGGCTCGCCGTCATACTGGCGGCGGTGACAGCGGTGATAATCACGATCATCCTGCTGGCGACAAAAGTGATTATACCGAACAGGGAATACAACGAAGCCATAGCGCTGTACGAGTCCGGGCAGTACAAGCAGGCAAAAGCGATTCTCGAGGCCTTGGACGGCTACAAGGACAGCGACGGGTATATACATGCTTGCTGGGATCATGTGGCGGTCCGAAATGCCGTTGCGGCAGGCTATTTTCACACGGTGGGCCTGAAGGCGGACGGCACCGTGGTGGCTGTCGGCTATAACAAGAATGGCCAATGCGATGTCTCCGACTGGAAGGACATCGTGGCCGTCGCGGCAGGCGGCTTTCATACGGTGGGCCTGAAGGCGGACGGCACCGTGGTGGCTGTCGGTTATAACGAGTACCACCAATGCAGAGTGTCCGATTGGACGGATATCGTGGCCGTCGCGACCGGCAGTGTTCACACGGTGGGCCTGAAGGCGGACGGCACCGTGGTGGCGGTGGGATGGAACGAATACGGTCAGTGCAGAGTCTCCGGCTGGACCGACATTGTGGCCATCGCGGCAGGCTCGGGTCACACGGTAGGTCTGAAGGCGGACGGCACCGTGGTGGCTGTAGGCGATAACGATGACCGCCGATGCAACGTGTCCGATTGGCGGAATATCGTGGCCGTTGCGGCAGGCGGTGCTTATACGGTGGGCCTGAAGGCGGACGGCACCGTGGTGGCGACAAAATATACCGGAGATAAGGAGTATAATTTTGGTCAATGCGACGTGGACCGCTGGAAAGACATCGTGGCCGTCGCGGCCGGCGGCTTTCATACGGTGGGTCTGAAGGCGGACGGCACCGTGGTGGCGACAAAATATACCGGAGATAAGGAGTATAATTTTGGTCAATGCGACGTGTCCGACTGGAAGAACATCCGCCTGCCGGAGCGCTGAGGGAGAAAGCGACAAATAATAGGAAGGATCGGCCGATCCTTCCTTTTCTGCATATTGGGGCGGGTTTACATCTTCGTCTTGGGCTTGGCCAGCAGGGCGAAGAGGTACCCAAAGAGGATGGCCGCGGCGATGCCCCCGGCGGTGGCGGTGATCCCGCCGGTGAAGGCTCCCAGGAGGCCCTGCTCCGCCACCGCCTTTTTTGCGCCTTGGCTGAGGGCGTAGCCGAAGCCCGTCAGGGGCACCGTGGCCCCGGCTCCGGCCCAGTCTGCCAGGGGCTCATAGAGGCCCAGGCCCCCCAAAATGACCCCGGCGGTCACGTAGATCACCAAAATGCGGGCGGTGGTGAGCCGGGTCAGGGACAGGCCCAGCTGCCCCAGGGCGCACAGCGCCCCGCCCACCAGAAACACCTTCAGATACAGCATTCCATCCATATGTTACTCCTCATATACCAGGGAAACGGCGTGGGCGATGCCCGGGATGCTCTCCCCCTGGCAGGCGGACAGGGGGCTCATGAGGGCGCCCGTGGACAAAAACAGCACCCGCTTCACCGCGCCCTTCTCCAGCTCCGGCAGCACGTGCCCCGCCAGCATCACCGCGCTGCAGCCGCAGCCGGACCCGCCGGCGTGATAGTTTTGCTCGGGGCTGAAGATCATGCTGCCGCAGTCCAGATGCCGATCCTCCAGGTCCATCTGCCCCTCCGCCGCCAGCTCTCGCAGCATCCGGCTGCCGAAGTCCCCCAGATCCCCCGTCACGATCCAGTCAAAATCCAGCTCGCTCATCCCCCGGTCGCTGAGATGCCGCCCTATGGTGTCATAGGCGGCAGGGGCCATGGCCGCGCCCATGTTGTTGGCGTCGGTGATCCCAAGATCCCGGACGGCGCCGATGGTGGCCGCCTCCAGGCGGATGCGGCGAAAGCCGGTGTGGGGGAGGGGCGCGGCGCCCAGGAGCACGGCGCCCGCGCCGGTGACGGTGCGCTGGGAATGGGGCGGGGCGGTGGTGCCCATCTCCAGGGGGAAGCGATATTGCCGCTCGGCGGTGGAGAAGTGGGAGCAGGCGGCGCAGAGGGCCCTGTCCCGGTAGCCGCCGTCCACCAGGGCGGCCCCCAGCAGCAGCGCCTCCGTCATGGTGGAGCAGGCGCCGTAGAGGCCCAGATAGGGGATCTTCAGCTCCCGGGCGGCGTAGCTGGCGGTGACGATCTGGTTCAGCAGGTCCCCGGCCAAGAGGCAGCCCGCCTCCTCCATGGGCAGCCCCACCCGGGTCATGGTCCGGTGAAGGGCTTTGAGAAGCATCTTCCGCTCCCCTTGCTCAAAGGTCTTTTCCCCCAGACGGTCATCCTCCAATATCTCGTCGAAGGCGTGGCCGTAGGGGCCCTTTTCCTCGGCCTTGCCCGCCACGCTGGCGGCGGACAGCACATAGGGCCGGTTCTCAAAAAGCAGCGTGGCGCTGCCGGCTTGTTTCATCGCATTCTCCCTTTCGTTTTTCTTTACTCTGCCACAAGCCCAAAGAAACTATACGAAAAAAAGACCGCGTGACGCGGTCCGTTCGTATCTGGTTTCATTGGTTTTTCTCGTGCAGCAGATCCACCAGCAGGGCCCAGCGGACCACCTGACGGCGGTTTTGGACGGGGTAAAAGTAGTACAGGTTCTCGTGGAAATAGGTCTCAAATTCCTCGTTGCAGGAAAAGGGCAGGGCCGGGAGCTGGGAAAGGGGCACGGACAGGTCCTCCTTGTCCGAACGGAAGGAAAAGGCCTCTCGGGTCAGGGTGCAGACGCCGTCGGAGCGGATCTTCCGGGGGCCCTTCTCCTGGAACATGACGGCGCGGACCGGCGTTTCCAAATGCAGGGCGGTGAGCTCCGCCCGCTCCATGGCCTTGATCTGATCGTAGTAATCGCCGATGGTGGCCGGGCCGCTGGTGAAGCGGTAGCGCTCGTCCAGGGTGTGAACCTGGCCGCAGGCCCGGCAGACCAGGTCGTTGCCCACGCCCGCGGTGCTGTAGAGGGCGCCGCAGTCCGCGCAGCGGTACAGCAGGTTTTCCAGGCCCACAGCCTTGTCCTTCTGGGGGAACGGGCCTTGTTCTTCGACGGATTCATCGAAGGCGAGCTCGTCGGCGATCAGGGCCTGGAGCGCCTCGTCGGACATGGCCTTCATCTGAGCGGGGGTGAGGATGCGCACGGCCTTCACCTGCACCTGGGCGGGGTAGCTGCGTTTGCGCCACTTGGGCCCGCCAAAGTAGGCGCCGCGGATGCTTCCCAGGACCACGTCCACCCCCAGGCGCTTGAAGAAGGAGGCACTGTTTTCCACAATGGGGTTCTGCCGCCCGTCCACGGAGAGCCGGCCCTCCGGGAACACCACCACGGAGTAGCCCTTGCGCAGGGTCCGCATGATGCGGACCGGGGTCTCAAAGTCGGTGGTGAAGAGGCGTTTGGGGATCATGCCCGTCTTGCGGCCGATCCAGCCCAGGACGGAGGGGAGAAAGTAGAAGCGGTTCAGCACGTAGACAGGGCGCCGATCCCGGATGAGGCGGTGGATATAGTAAAAATCCCAGAAGGACTCATGGTTGCAAAGGAACAGATAGGGTCCCTCGTGATCCCGGATCAGGCTGTCGTCCGTCTTCACGTTGGATCGGCGGCGGCAGAGGAGGGCGACCGTCTTGAAGAGGACGTCGTAGACGGGGGAATCGGGGGTGCCGTCGTTCTCCTTGAAGTAGACCTTGTCCAGAAACAGGAACAGGATGCCGAACAGCAGCAACGCCAGGAAGGCGATGACGAGCAGCAGCACCGGCAGGGGCAGATCGTTCACCAGGAAGTAGCGGGTGGCGGCGCCCATGAGATTGGAGGTGACGATAGAGGGGATGACGCCGGTGGCCACGGTCAGGATGTATCTGCGGTATTTCAGATTTCGGCTGCTGCCATAATAACAGATAGCCCCGAAGGGGATGAAGGGCATGATGAACAGGAAATACAGCAGCAGCACCACGCCCCGATCCTTCCGGGCGTTGGCCGCCAGCTTGTCGATGACCGCCTGCCTCTTCTCGTAGGCGTCGCTGGAGAAGCGGAAGACCCGCACCAGCACGAAGATGATGGTGGCGCCCAGACAGATGCCCACATCGCACAACAGCAGGGCCAGGGGGAAGGGGTAGCTAAGGCCGCTGGAGATCTGGATGAACTCCGCCGGGATGAAGACGACCACCATCTGCAGGGCCTCCACCAGGATGACGGCCAGGAAGCCGAAAACACCTTGGGAGGTCAGCAGCGCCCGAGCCCCGTCCACATCGTTGGCCATCTGAAAACGAATAAGGGGCACCAGCACATCCCGCAGAAAGAAGGAGAACAGCAGGATGACGGCCATGACGGACAGGATGGTGATGATGCGTTGGGTGCTCTTTTTCATAACTTTGCAATTTTACGACCATGCGCCGGATTTGTCAATAACCATGGGGAAAACCGTAGCATTGACGGGCGGATGGGACTATAGTACAATACGAGCCGGGAGGACAGGCAAATGATCACAGCCAACACCATACTGACGCGCAGGAGCGTGCGGACCTACGACGGGCGGGCCGTCGAACCGGAGAAGCTGGAACGGGTGAAAGCCTTTGCCCGGGAGGCGGAGAACCCCTTCGGCATCCCCGTGACTTTCGTCTTTTTGGACGCCAAGGAGCGAGGGCTCTCGAGCCCGGTGCTGACCGGCGAGCCGCTGTATGTGGCGGGGAAGGTCCCCAAGGCGCCCTATGGGGAGGTGGCCTTCGGGTTTTCCATGGAAAAGCTCCTTCTCTACGCCTGGTCGCTGGGCCTGGGCTCGGTGTGGATCGGCGGGACCATGAAGCGGGAAGCCTTCGAAGCGGCGGCCGCCAAAGGGGAGAGCGAGCGGATGCCCTGCGTGAGCCCTCTTGGCTATCCGGCAGCGAAGCGGTCGCTGCGGGAGACCGTCATGCGCAGGGGCTGCAAGGCGGACAGCCGCTTGGACGGGAAGAAGCTGTTCTTCGACGGGACCTTTGACACGCCCCTTGCCGGCAAAGCCCTGGAGCCCTGGGGCGACGTGCTGGAGCTGGTGCGCTGGGCGCCCTCGGCGGTGAACAGGCAGCCCTGGCGGCTGGTGCTGCGGGACGGTTGGTTCCACTTCTGCCTGCGCCACGACAAGGGCTACCTGGGGGAAGCGGTGGGCGACATGCAGAAGATCGACCTGGGCATCGCCCTTTGCCACTTCGTCCTGGGGGCGGAGGAACAGGGATTGACCTGCCGGGTGGAGATCCGAGATCCCGGCATTCCCCTCCCGCCTGAAACGGAATACATCGCTTCGGCGGCCCTGACAAAAAAGGCAGAATAAAACGGGACGATTTACCGCGCGGGAGACGATAGCATAGGACAGGAGGCTGAAACATGGCGGACAGCAAGGTGAACATGATCAAAAAGGGATTCGTCCGGTATGCGAAGGAACGATACCCGAAGGAGGCGGACGCCATCACAAAAAGAGCGGAGGCGCTCTATCCCGTCCTCCACGCCAAGGCCCCGGACATCGGCGGGGCGGAGAACCTCATGGCCTACAACCTGGACATGTTTATCCTGGCCATCGCCTTCTACGAGGCGTCGGACCGCCGCATGGACGGGGCGGCCATTCAGCAGATCGCCCGGGATATGGCCCGCCGGTACGGCGTCGTGAAGAAGCTGGTGAATCTGAACAGGCCCTGGCAGATGAAGCTCTTTCGCTCCCTCCTCTACAAGCGGTACATCCCCTATGCGAAGCTGGTGGAGGAGAAGAAAGCCCAGAGCCAATGGGGCAACACCTGGCGGGTGCGGGTCAACCCCCGGAACACCCACGAGGGCCTGTGCTTCGATCTGGTGGGCTGTCCCCTGGCGGACTACGCCAAAGCCAACGGCTACGAGGACCTGCTGCCCTACATGTGCGCCTCGGACCATGTGCTGGCGGAGCTCATGCACGCCAAGCTCATCCGGACCCACACCTGCGCCACCGGCGGCGACAGCTGCGACTACTGGTACGTGGCAGACGGCAGCGACACAGCCAAAGCCTACGCCGACGTGAAGATGGTGTAGGGCGTATATAAGAGCAGCGGCTGACCCAGGCAGGCCAGCTGCTGTTTTTTAGTCTTGTTTCCCGATAGGACAGTTTCAAAAAACGCGGTATAAACCCTCTTATATAATGTGTTGATACTTTTCTGTAGCTCCCATTTCCGCCTTCATAAACGAACCATCCTTTTGTAAATCTTAATGGTGTGTTCAGCTTGAAGTCAAAATTCCAACAACTTCGAAACATAATATTCTGTACAGAGCAATCGGATGCATAAACAGGAACATCAACTATAGATGAGAATGCATTTGCTATATTATTATCTGCATGCTCAATTTCGCCATTCGAACAGCACAGAAAAACAAGCGCATGTAGCATTGATCTTCATGTCAACCACTCTCCTGTATCAGGAAATCACATATTTTCACGAGCGTATGGCCATCATCAAGAAGTACACCATAATCATTCTCATATTTTACAACTATGGTCCTATAGTTTAAGCCAACAGGTCGACTAAAATAGATATACAGCAAATATTCTTCAGTTTCTTCTTTGTCTTCCCATGCGCTTGTAAGAATATCATTTTTGTTTTGAAATGCTTCTATTATGTTGTCCTGTACATCTCTATCAAGCTTCAGTTCACGAAGGGCTGTTCCGTTCTCTTCTTTTCCTTTGTTTATCCAATGTAAAACCATGTATTCAACTTCACCATCGCCCTGCACAGGGAAAAAATCCTGACGACATAATATATTATATCCCAAAAACGGCCAAAACACCTTCGGAAATAAATAAAACTCATCCGGGTCATCTGTAAGAGTATAGATGATTGCATCATTAAATCTGCCAACCGCTTTCTTAACTCGCTTATTGCGTAGTGAAAGATCGTAGTCATATCGACCCGACGGCAGGAACCTATACTCGCGATTTTTGTAAATGACGCCCCCCTCCATATTCGGAAGAAACAATATATGAGCGATCCATAACAAGCCGATAGCCAAGAGTGCGAGAAAAACAACTCTTACTACTTTTCTCATTTCTTTCTCCTGTGTCAGTTTTCTGTACAAATATACTTTACCGATACTGCCGGGCGTGGCGGCGGATGGCGTCGAAGGTCTCCTCGCTCAGGTCGTGCTCGATCTCGCAGGCGTCCCGCCGGGCGGTGTCCGGGCTGACGCCCAGGCCCATGAGGAGCTCGCTGAGGAGCTTGTGGCGCTCGTACATGCGCTCCGCGATCTCCAGGCCGGGGGGCAGCAGCACGATCATGCCCGCCGGGTCCAGGGTGATATAGCCGCTCTCCCGGAGGCGCTTGGTGGCATAGCTGACGCTGGGCTTGGTCACCCCCAGCTTCTCCGCCACGTCGATGGAACGGATATAGCCCCGCTCTTCCTTCAGCATGAGCATGGCTTCCAGATAATCTTCCGCTGATTTATGTATGGTCATTGTCGTCACCTCGTCTAAGAATACCATTCCCGCAGAAAAAAAGCAAGGAAAACAGAATAAGCATAGGTTAGAGGTTGACAACCAGAATTAAAGATGCTAAACTACGTCCAGGTTAGCGAGCTCTAACCCTTTTTATGGGCCATGGGTTAGAGATGTTTAACAGCTGCAGAGGGCCCATGAGAAAGGGGGAAAGACGATGATGCCACTCATATTGGCAGACACGGGCGAGGAAGCCGTCATTCAACGCGTAGGCGGCAGCCCCGAGATGAAGAAGCACCTGGAGGACATGGGCTTCGTGGCGGGCGGCGCGGTCACGGTATTGAACACCATCGGCGGGAACCTGATCGTGAAAGCGAAGCAAAGGAGAAACAAGAATGAAAACACTGAGAGATGTAAACGTGGGCGACACCGTGAAGGTCGTGAAGCTCCACGGCGAAGGCGCCGTCAAGCGCCGGATCATGGACATGGGCATCACCAAGGGCATAGAGGTCTATGTCCGGAAGCTGGCCCCCCTGGGGGACCCGGTGGAGGTCAACGTCCGGGGCTACGAGCTTTCGATCCGCAAAGCGGACGCTGAGATGATCGAGGTAGAGTAAAGGAGCAGATACAGTATGGATAATAAACAGATTCGCATCGCCCTGGCGGGCAACCCCAACAGCGGCAAGACCACCCTGTTCAACAAGCTGACCGGGTCCAACCAGTTCGTGGGCAACTGGCCCGGCGTCACCGTGGAGAAGAAGGAGGGCAAGCTCATCGTGGACAAGGAGGTCATTTTGACCGACCTCCCCGGCATCTACTCCCTGTCCCCCTACACCCTGGAGGAGGTGGTGGCCCGAAACTACCTCATCGAGGAGAAGCCCGACGCCATCTTGAACATCGTGGACGCCACCAATTTGGAGCGCAATTTGTACCTCACCACCCAGCTCACGGAGCTGGGCATCCCCGTGGTCGTGGCCCTCAACATGATGGACCTGGTCAAGAAGACCGGGGACAGCATCAACGTGAAGGAGCTCTCCCGGCAGCTGGGCTGCCGGATCGTGGAGATCTCCGCCCTCAAGGGCGACGGCGTCAAGGAGGCGGCCCTCGCCGCCATCGAGGCGGCCAAGAACGGCAAGACCATCCCCCAGCACAGCTTTTCCGGTCCCGTGGAGCACGCTCTGGCCCACATCGAGGAGGTCACCGTCCACGACCTGCCCGAGGAGCAGCAGCGCTGGTACGCCATCAAGGTCTTCGAGCGGGACGAGAAGGTCATGGCGCAGCTGAAGATCCCGGCGGACGTGCGCGCCCACATCGAGAAGGACATCGCCGCCGCCGAGAAGGAGCTGGACGACGATGCGGAGAGCATCATCACCAACGAGCGCTACGTCTACATCGGCAACATGCTCAAGGGCATCTATAAGAAGAAGGGGAAGGGGCAGCTGTCCGTCTCCGACAGGATCGACAAGATCGTGACCAACCGCGTCCTGGCCCTGCCCATCTTCGCCCTGGTCATGTTCCTGGTCTACGCGTTGGCCATGGGCAAGTCCGTGGCGGACGGCGGCGTCGCCATCGGCACCTGGCTCACGGACCTTGCTAACGACGTGCTGGGCGAAGCCTGGCTGAAGGAAGGCTCCCGGGCGATTCTCGAAGGCTGGGGCGCGGCGCCCTGGCTTATCGGCCTCATCTCCGACGGTATATTGGCCGGCGTGGGCGCGGTGCTGGGCTTCGTGCCCCAGATGCTGGTCCTGTTCCTGATGCTGTGCCTCCTGGAGGACTGCGGCTACATGGCCCGTATCGCCTTCATCATGGACCGTATCTTCCGCCGCTTCGGCCTCTCCGGCAAGAGCTTCATCCCCATGCTGGTGGGC
>CADCMN010000044.1 GCA_902802575.1 uncultured Eubacteriales bacterium
GGTGGATTTGCCGCAGCCGGAGGGGCCGACGAACACCACGAACTCCTTGTCCTTGATGTCCAGATTGAAGTCGTGCACGGCGACCACGTTGTTATCGTAAACCTTCTTTACGTTGGTCAGTTTTACACTTGCCATATTATTGCTCCTTTTCTTCTCGCTTTCCGTTCAGGAATTAACCTTTGACCGCGCCGCCGGTGACGCCTTCCACATAGTACTTCTGCAAGCACATGAACAGGATGACCACCGGAATCGCGACGATGACGCCGCCGGCGCAGAACATGGTATATTTGTTCATGATCTGGTCCTGTGACAACCAGCTGTTCAAACCGACGGCCACGTTCATGCCGGCTTCCGCGCCGAAGGAGATGTACCGGGCAAACACGAAGTCGCCCCAGGGGCCCATGAAGGCGGTCAGGACCGTGTAGATGACGATGGGCTTTGCCAGCGGCAGGATGATCTTGTAGAGCACCTGAGCTCTCGTGGCGCCGTCGATGCGGGCCGCTTCATCCAGTGATTTGGGGATGGTGTCGAAGAAGCCCTTGGACACGTAGTAGCCCATGCCCGAGGAAGCGATGTACACCAGGATCAAACCGGGTACGGCGTTGGCCTGGGTCAGGCCCAGATCCTTCAAAACCCGGTACAGGATGATCATGGTGAGCATGCCGGGGAAGAAGCCCAGGATCAACATGAACTGCATCAAAGGCTTGCGCAGTTTGAAACGGAAGCGGGACAGGGTGTAGCTCATGCAGAGCACGATGACGGTCTGCAGCGCCGCCGTGAACAACGCCATGATGAAGGTGTTGAGATACCACCTGGGGAAGCTGGTGTTCATCAGGTTCGTATAGTTGCCGATGCCCCAGACGTGGGGCACCACGTAGCCCACCTGAGAGGTGGATTCCATGCGGAACGACTGCAGCACGATAAAGACGAACGGCAGCAGCCAGATCACGCTGATGACGACCAGCAGGACATAGATGACGGTATTTGAGAGGGCATTGGCCGCCCGCATACCCATATGCTGCTTCATAGAATTCTTTTCGTTAGCCATTATTGGAAATCCTCCTCATTCTTGACGGAAGGCATCACGTTGTACACGATCAGGGCGATCACGCCGACCACCACGAACACCATGATACCGACGACGGACGCCATGTAATAGAGCGCCTGTTCACCGGTGGTGATCTTGAACAGCCAGGTGATCAACAGATCCGTGAAGCCCACGTTGCCCGCCGCCGTCGATGCCGCTGAGTTGGTCGGTCCTCCGCCTGTCAGCAGGAATATGACGTTGAAGTTGTTCATATTGCCGATGAAGCTGGTCAAGAGGTAGGGACCGGTGATGAACAGCATGTAGGGCAGGGTGATCTTGACGTACTGCTGCCAGGGATTGGCGCCGTCGATCTTGGCGGATTCATAGAGGTCCGCCGGAATGTTCATCAAGATACCGGTGGCGATCAGCATCAGGTACGGGATGCCGATCCAGATATTGATGAGGATGACCGTGACCCTTGCCCAGGTGGGATCGGTCCAGAAGGGCAGCTCTCCGCCCAGTTTTATCAGCCCGTGATCCAGCAGGAACAGGTTGATCAAACCGTTCTTGGCGAACATCTTGCTGACGTACAGCAAGGAGATGAACTGCGGGATGGCGATGGTCATGACCAGGATGGTCCGCCACAGCTTCTTGAGATGGATGCCCTTCTTGTTGATCATCATGGCCACCAGCATGCCCAGGAAGTAGTTGGAGAAGGTGGCGAAGAAGGCCCAGATCAGCGTCCAGCTCAGCACCTCGCCGAAGGTGGCGGAATAGGCGTTGTTGCCGGAATTCCAGGACAGCAGCTGATTGAAGTTGTCCATCCCCACCCAGTGGAACAGGTTGTTGATATACCCGTCGTTGGCGCCGCTGTAGTTGGTGAAGGCCACCAGGATCATGAACACGATGGGCATGACCGTGAAGATCAGGATGCCCGTGAGGGGCAGCGCCAGCAGCGTGGTGTGGAACTTGTCGTCCACCATGGACCTCAGGTCCTCCTTGCCGCTCCTGAGCTTCTTGCCGGATTTGAGGATGCCCTCGGCGATCTTGTTCTGCTTGACGTTGAGACGCCAGGTGTAGATAAAGGCGATGATGAAGAAGATGGTCAGCACGCCGTACAGCAGGATCTTAAAGGAGTTGTCGCCATACCCCACGGTATAGGTGTCATAGATCTCATCGTACGTGCTGTGCGGCCCCACCTTGCCCAGGCTGGGCAGCATGCTCAGCCAATAGATGCCGGCCATAATCATATAGCCCACGAAGACTGCTTCAAAGAGCAGGAACAGCAGTCCGCGCAGGATCTGCCCTCTGGCCAGACAGCCAAAGCCCATGACGAGATAGGAAAGCTTGGTCTTCCAATCCCCCTGCACAAAGGTTTGCACGATATCCTTGGCTTCTCTCGCGACAGCCAGGCCTGCGTTCTTCAGCCCCTTGCCGATCCCCAGAAAGAAACGCCCGATGGCCTTTGGGATCCCGGCAAAGAAACTGGTGACGCGGTACCCGAATTTCTGTCCCTTGGAGAGCTGCAGATATTCCAGGTCGCTGTACTGTTTCATATTACTCCCCCTTTTGTAAATGAAAAACGGTTGGAGCCGTTTCCGGCTCCAACCGAGATCCGACGGGATCAGATCCGGTTAAAGCAGGTCACTTTAACGTGTGGATCATAACGATTCCGCATAGGTTGCTTAGTTCTTGACGATCTTGATCTCGTTGGTGCCGAGATCCAGGGTGATGGTGTAGTTGCCGGCCTCAGCAAAGACGATGTTGTTGTCGCCGTTGCCGCCGTTGGCGGGATCCTGAGCGGGATCCAGGTACTCCTTGCCTTCCGTGACCTGGCTGTAACCGAGATTGCTCTCCCACTTGCCGGCGGGCACGATACGGCCGCCCATGTAGTCGGACTGGGGCACGTCGATGGTGATGGTCAGGACGCTGTCAGCTTCCTTCAGCTGGTAAGCGGTGTCCGCATTGTTCCAGCCGCACCAGGCGCCGACCAGGATGTAGCCGTTCAGAGAGAACAGAGCGTCGATCTTGCCCTTGTAGTTGTCCAGCGCAGCCTGGAGACCGGCGTCATCGGTGGCAGCCGCCACGTCGTCCGCGATGACCTTGCTGATGTTCCACCATGCGCCGTGGATCTGGCCCTGAGGCACAGAGTAGGGCGCCTGAGCCGCCAGCGCCACCAGACCGGGGTTGGCCTGGACGGCATCGGAAGCCTGGGCAGCCAGGTTGGAGGGACCCCAGGAGACCTTCTCAAAGCGCTCCAGCTGGGCCTTCTCGCTGGTCAGGTACTGGGCCAGCTTGTTGATGACGGCGCCCTTCTTGGCATCGGTCTGGGGCTTGACGCCCAGCAGCTTGCAGCCGTTGAAGGAGCCCAGGTGATACACCTTGCCATCCACTTCGAAGGTGGGCAGGGCGGCCACGCCCATGTTGTCGCCCAGGACGTCCTTGATCTTGTCATAGTTCCAGGTGCCGCTGACCAGAGCCGCAGCGTTGGAAGAGAAGGCGGAAGCTTCGGAGGAGCTCAGGTTGGCGGGAGAATCCAGCAGCTTCTTCAGACCCTTGACGGCGATGAGGCCCTCGGGGCTGTTGAAGGTGTCGTCGACGCCGATGAACTCGCCGTCGTCATCGGTGGTCCACTCGGACTTGCAGCCGGTGGCAAAGAACCAGGCCACCAGATACCAGCCGGAGGTGTTGGTCTCCATGGCGAAGTACTTGTTGGCGCCTTCGCAGTCAGCCAGGATCTTCTCCAGGCTGCCCGCATCCGCATCGGGGATGACGGACTTATCGTAGTACAGGAAGTAACCGTTGTCGGCGGTCAGAGGATAGGCATACAGATCCTCACCGGCGGTGGCCGCTTTGACCACACCGGCGTCGTTGTCCGCACGGACGATCTCGGCGGCCTTCACGCCCAGCTTGTTGAGGGCGCCGGCCTTGACGAGACGGGCAAACTGGTCCTGCGCGAAGCAGAAGATATCGCCGCCGGCTTCCACGTCGGTGATCATCTGGGTGGCAGCATCCGCTTCGCCCACGGGCTCCACGGTGGCGTTGATGACGATGCCGTCTTCATTGCTGGCGTTGAAGTCCGCGATCTGCTGCTTGGTCAGATCCACGATGTTCTCAGCGCACCAAACTTTGACGTCATACGTGCCGGCCAGAGGCTTATCCGTCGAAGCCGTTTCGGTCTTCGTTTCGGTCTTGGTCTCGGTCTTGGTCTCGGTCTTGGTCTCGGTCTTCGTCTCGGTCTTGGTCTCAGTCTGAGGAGCGGTGGTGGTCGGCTGAGCGCTCTTCGGCGTGCAGGCGATCACTCCCAGGACCATGACGAGAGCCAGTACGATAGCTAACGTTTTTTTCATGCTCATTCCTCCTGTTTTTGCATTTTCATGCCTTACATTTTCATCAGGGATCAGCGCCCGGCCGAGGCCTTGCCACTGCCCCCACGATGCATTTATAATTTACACCCATTGTCTGCATAAGTCAATCCGTTTTTGAGAAAATTATATATGTTTGAAGTATTATTTATCTTGCTACGGATCGCGCCGGGCCGCGATTTTTGCCCCGCCCACGGGATATCTGCGGCGGCATTTTCCCCCCTTTGAGGAGCGGCGGGATCAAAAAAAGCACGTAATACCGTGCTCTTTTTATGCATCATGTCCCCGGCGGGCCTCAGGGCAGCGCGAGCAGGGTGTGGGCGGCGCGCAGCGCGGCGTCGTCCGGCGAGCCGTTCCAGTCGCCCAAATGCTGGGAATCGGCGTTGAAGAAGAGATAATACCGCTCCCCGGGCTGATAGCCCACATATCGGGCGGCGATGCGGATGCCCGCGGCCTCGTCGTACACGCAGACGCCGTAGACCGTGCCGCCGGATTCATAGGCGGGCAGATCCGAAAAGGCGTCCTGCGCCAGGGGCTGGAAGGAGGACAGATACCCCTCCGCCTCAGCGGCGGAAACGATGAACAGATCCCCTCCGGTCACGTTGGCGGGCGAGAACATCTCGTCCATGAACATCCTCGCCTCCACGAAGCGGATGTGCTCCGGAAGATCCTGTTCCAGGGCCTGGGCGAGGGTCTGCCGCTCCATGGCCGGCACATCCGCATACAGCACCAGCTTCTTCCCGGCGGGGGCGTCGGTGATCAGCGTGAAGATCCAGGCCCAGAAGACGGCGCTGATGATCAGCCAAAAGACATAGCGATGGAGATTCCTGAAAATGCCCTTCATCCTTGCGCCTCCCGGGTCGTCTCGGCGGGGTCCTCCGCCGCAAAGGCCACGATGCAGTCGTACACCGTCTCCACGGCGCCGACAAACCCATCGGGCAGATCGGCGGCCTTCTCGTCAGCCACCGTGAGCAGGGTCTCGTGATCGTTCTCCCAAAGGCGGACCTTGCGGATGCTGACGCCCTTCTTCACCCGATAGGTCCCCGCCAGCTTCTCAAAGCGGCCCGACAGCCGTTCCCGCGGACCGGTGAGCATCAATTCCGCATGCCGGCTCCTGGCCCGGGCCACGTCGTAGCGGCTGTGGGAGAGAAAGATCACGATCCAGCCGGACAGGACGGAGGCCCCGATGGTCATGGGCAGGGTGACGGACTGGTTCTGCCGGGTGGCCAGGCAGCAGAGGAGGATGCAGGCCAGCAGACCCGCGGCCCCCACGATCCCCATGGCCCGACCCGTCCGCTTCTGGGCGGCCCGGGCGGCGGTCAATTCTTCCTGATGATATAGTTCAAACTGTTCCATATCCGTAGTTATAGCACAAAACGCCGCCCATGAAAAGGGACTTCTTGACAAAACCCGGTGAAATAGGTATACCATTATATATAGTCCACTCTGAAAGGGGCAAGATCATGATAAAACGAGTGTGCATCCTCCTGTTGGCCGCGCTGCTGGCCGCGAGCTGCTTTGCCTGTCGGAATCAGACGGCCGACGCGCCCGAGGTTGAGGATCGGCCTGCCGTCACCGACGGCCCCGTGCAGACCCAAGCGCCTGACCCCACGGCGGAGCCGGACCGGGAATACGTCCTTTCGGACCCCCTGCTCCAAAGCGCCGGGGAAGCGCCGGACAACGCCCGGGTGTTCTATGAGATCTTCGTGGGCTCCTTCGCCGATTCCAACGGGGACGGCGTCGGGGACCTGAGGGGCATCATCGAGAAGTTCGACTACCTCAACGACGGGGACCCCGACTCCGGCAAGTCCCTGGGCATCGAGGGCATCTGGCTCACGCCCATCTTCCAGTCCCCCTCCTATCATAAATATGACGTGACGGACTACTACGCCATCGATCCCCAGTTCGGCACCCAGGCGGATCTGGACGAGCTCATCGCCCTCTGCCACAGCCGGGGCGTGAAGCTGATCCTCGACATGGTCATCAACCACACCGCCAAGGAGTGCGCCTGGTTCAAGGCCTTCACCAAAGCCCATCGGGACAACGACACCTCCAGCCCCTATTACGACTTCTATTCCTATTATACCAAGGGCCAGGCGGCCCCCTCGGGCCGGGCCTTCGCCGCCCTCTCCGGCACCGACGTATACTATGAATGCAACTTCTACGACGGCATGCCCGAGCTGAACTTCGACAGCCCGGCGGTCCGGGAGGAGGTGCTGAATATCTCCCGGTACTACCTGGATCGGGGCATCGACGGCTTCCGCTACGACGCCGCCAAGTACGTGTACTACGGCGACCACAAGCAGAGCCTGGCCTATTGGCAGGAGTATCTGACCACCCTGCGGCAGGAGTACCCGGGCCTCTACACCGTGGCCGAGGTCTGGGACGGGGACGGCATCACCGCCATCTACTATCCCGCCACCAACTGCTTCAACTTCACCGTCAGCCAGCCAGAGGGGCGCTTCGCCGAGACCGCCCAGCAGGGCAACGCCGGCGTGCTGACCCGGTATGTGGAACAGTATCTTGCCTCCATCGCCGGCACCAATCCCGATGCCATGTTCGTCCCCTTCCTCTCCAACCACGACATGGACCGGGTGGCGGGGTATCTGACCGTGGCCTCCGGGGCCATGCGCATGGCCGCCAACCTGTACATCCTGGGCCCCGGCTCCCCCTTCCTCTACTACGGCGAGGAGCTGGGCATGCGGGGCTCCCGGGGCGGCGCCAACACCGACGCCAACCGGCGGCTGGCCATGATCTGGGGGGACGGCAACACGGTGAAGGATCCCGTCGGCACCACCTATAAGAAGGATAACCAGATCCAGGACGGCGCCCTGGCCCAAATGGAGGACCCCGACAGCCTGTATAATTACTATAAGAAGCTCATCATGATCCGCAAGGCCAACCCGGCCATCGCCCGGGGCGAATACAAGGCCGTGTCCGTGGACGGCAGCAAGGTGGGCGGGTTCGTCTCCACCTGGCAGGGGACCTCGGTGCTGGTCCTGCACAACCCCAGCCGCAGCACCAAGACCGTGGATCTGGCCCAGTTCGGTGCGTTCACCGCGCTCAGAGCCGTCATCGGCGTGGGCTCCGCCCAGCTCAACGGTTCCCTGCTGACCCTCGAGGGCCAGACCAGCGTGGTCATGGGACAATAAGCAAGCGCGCCCCCTTTCCTGTCAGAAAGAGCGCAAGCCCAAAAAGCATACAAAAGAGGGAGAAGCGACGCAGCTTCTCCCTCTTTTCATGGTATGCTTCTCTTCGTTATTTCCCGCTGATGGTCAGCCGGATATCCCCCGTGCTGGTCTCGACCTCGCAGCGGCCGCCGGAGGTGGTGGCGGGCACGCTGATCTTTCCCGTGGAGGCCTGGGCGGTGAAGACCTTATCGGTCCGGATGCTGCCCTCGATGTCGCCGGTGGAGGCGGAGAGGTACAGGTTCGCCCCGTCCACGTCCGTGAGGCGGATGTCGCCGGTGGAGCTGTCGCACCTGAGGTCCCCGGAGCAGACCACGTTGTTGAGCTCGATCCGGCCCGTGCTCACAGACAGGTCCACGGTCTGGGCTCCCATGTCGCTCAAGCGGATGTCCCCCGTGCCGCCGCGGGCGGTCATGGCCTGGACCTGAACGCCGCTCAGCGTCAGATCCCCGGTGCCCATCTCCACCTCCACGTTTTGGAAGGACAGGGCCTTGTCGGCGGTCAGATCCCCGGTGTCCATCTCCACCTTCAGCAGCTCATAGGTCCCTGCGGGAAGGTAGATGGTTATCCTGGGGGACTTGAAGGCAAAGCCGAACAGGCTCCAGCGGGTGGTTTTGTTCTCGGGCCGGATGACGAGGGTCCCGTCCACCGCGTCCACGGCGTACTTCTCCTGGTTGTTCTCGAAGCAGACCACCTTGCAGTCCGCCTCCCCCGACGCCGCCAGCTCCACGTCGGCCCGCTCGCACTGGACGTCGATGGCGTTCACCATGCCCACGGAATGGGTGTTGGTGGCGTACTCCGTCCGATCCAGCCGTTTGAAATCATAGCGCACCGCGCTCAATCCTGCGAACACCAACGCCCCGCCAATGGCCACCACCAGCACGGCGATCAAAATAGCGATAACTGTCTTCTTCATTGTGCTTTACCCTTCTTTCCCACAAACAGTGATTTGATACCGGTCCATATCCATTTGCACAGCTTCACCGTGCCCACGGTGATGAGCTTCATCAGCAGGAACAGCAGCGCGCACAGGCCCAGGCACACCAGCCCGCCGCCCAGCAGCACCAGCCCCTGGGGCACATGGAGCCGAACGAGCTCGAAGATGCCCGCCGCCACGGCCGCCACGCCCGCCAGGATCACGCCCGTCACCGCCGCCCACAGGGCGATGACCACCGCCCACAGGGCGATGAACAGGGCGAAGAGCACGGCCAGCGCCGCGATCAGCAGCGGCAGCCACACCGGCGCTCCCAGGATCAGCAGGGCGATCACCCAGCCGGAGCCGCCCTTCTTCCTGCTCTCCTGGACCCGGGTTTGGACGATCTGGGTGAGGGGGGTCTCCTTGACCACGTTCGCTACGATCTCATCCAGGGAACCGAGGCGCGATACGGCCTCCTCCTCGGCCACGCCGTCCTCCATGGAATCGGCGATCAGCTCGCTGTAGTACTCCACCGTGCGATCCACGGCCTCCTGGGGCAGGCCCGCCATCCTGTGGCGCAGCTCCCCGATGAATGCATCCCTGCTCATACCTGAACCTCCCTTGTGATAAACCGGTAGATCTTTTCCATCTCCGGCCAGTCCCCTTTGAAATCCTCGATCCGGGCCTTGCCGGCGTCGGTGATGTGATAGTATTTCCTGAGCCGCCCATTGTGCTCCACGGAGCGGACCGTCAGCAGCCGCCCTTCCTCCAACCGCCGCAGGATGGGGTAGAGGGTGGACTCGGATACGTCCACGTAGGGGCGGATATCCTTGATGATCTGATACCCGTAGGAATCCTCGCTCTGGATGGCGGCCAGGACGCACACATCCAGCAATCCGCGCTTCATCTGTACATCCATAGGTCTCATGCCTCCCTTCGTGTGATACTATACTACGCATAGTATGATATGTCAAGAGGTATTTTTTATTTTTTTCGCGGATATGAACGGATTATCGGAAGCAGGGCGTCCTTCGGCGGGATAGGATGTTCTCAAGGAAAAGGAGGCAGAACATATGAATCCACGAAAAACCTTTTACGCCCGGGCGGATCTGTTCGAGGCCAACGTGAGCCCTCGGGCCAAGCTGGTGCTGGCGTATCTTTCCCGCGTCAGCAACAAACAGGGGGTCAGCTTCCCCGCCGTGTCCACCATCGCCGAGCGGTGCGGCTGCTGTGAAAACTCCGCCCGCAAAGCCCTCAGGGAGCTGGTCAACGCCGGCTTCCTCTCCGTCGCCGCCGCCACCACGACCACCCGTCGGGGCAGGCTTCGCCGCACCACCAACCGCTACACCCTTCTTTTTTTCGGCCCACAGCAGGAAGAAGCCCCCCTTCAACCTGTGCAGGGGGGTACTTCAACGGATGCAGGGCATAGTTACGATAGCAAGCTTACCATGGACGTTCCCTGCGGTCACAGTCCGTCAGTGGACGGGACTGACCCTGACCATGACGCCGGCGAGGACGGATTGAGCGCGCTGCTCTGCCGGCTGCACCTGGATCTGTTTGAGGACAGGACCTTTGCCGAAGCCGTCCGCCATGCCCTTCGGCGCATGTACCAGGCCGAAAGCATCCGGGTGAGCGGCCAGACCATCCCTCAAAGCCATGTGCGCAGCGCCCTGGCCCTTCTGACCGTGGACGGCATCGACTTCGTGGAGCGCCAGCTGCGGGAGGCCACCGCCCAGGTGACCTGCGGGGAGAAGTTCCTCATCTCCTGCCTCTACAACGCGCCTCTGGACTGCATGGCCAAGAGCCGCTGCGGATGAGGGACGCCGCCGGGGACGGCAGGGCGATCCCGCGGATCACGCCTACTTCTCCGGGTTCAGCAAAAAGTCGTCGAAGGTGCCCCAGCCGCCGCCCCGGCAGCGGACGTAGACGCCCACGGTGACCTCCCCCGAGACGCAGGGCACGTGCTCGATGAGGGCTTCGTGCCAATCGACCCAGCCGGTGAAGGTGAGGGGCGCTGTGTAGGTTTCCCCGTCGGCGATGACGTAGAGATGGATGTCCGCGTCGTCGCCCACGTCGCCGCCCTGGCCCCGGACGCTGATGCGCCATGTGCCTGCCGGCAGATCACGGACGGTCTGCTCGCACCTGAATTCCACGGCGGCGCCGTTCCAGAAGTGGAGGGACACGTCCCCGGTGTAGGCGTCGGTGGCTTTCACCTGGAAGTCCGCCTGGGGCTCGGCGGCCAGGGGCGTGATGGTCCACATGGACAGGTCCTTGTCCTCGAAGCTGTAGTTCTCCAGGTAGTTGGCCTCCACCACGTTCACGTAGCACAGGGCGCTTTTTCCGTCGCCGACGCCATGGATCACGAATTTCGCCACCGCGTCGGTGGTCACGGCCCTGACCTCCCCTTCGTCCCAGGTGACGGCAGTCTCCGCCCGGGAGCCGTCGGTGAAGATGGCGGGGACCGTCTCGGGCGGGATAAAGTTCTCGCCCACCCGCACGGTGATGACCGCGCTGTCCAGGGCGTCGGCGGTGACGGGCGCGCTGTTGCCGGTCCTGAGGAAGCCGAAGGTCTTCAAAGATTCCAGAGGGTTCCCCTGAAAGTCGAACAGGGCCTGGTTGTCGCAGGCGCTGCCGCCGTAATACTTGCCCGCGTCGTTGGGGTCGTACTCCCCGGCGTAGGAGCTGGCCCAGCCGCTGCCGAATTGCTCCCACTTGGCGCTGCGGGCCGCCCAATCCGCCCCGGGCACGGGGATCCAGCCGATCTCCCAGTAAAACACGCCGATGCCGCCCTCGACGGACGATACCGTCGCCGCCACGTCCCGGATCTCCCGGCTCTGGCCCTGGACGGTGAAGGGATAGGGCTTGTCGTATTTCAGTTCCTCGCCGATGGAGTTGGGGCTATCGTCCCCGTCCGCGGCGGTGTAGGCCCACTGGGTCTCGGCCACCATGACCTTCTTGCCGTACTTTTTGGCCACGGCGGCGAGCTGCTCCTGCAGGTTCTCCAGCGTCCCGTGCCAGTAGGGGTAGTAGGAGGTGGCGAACACGTCGTAGTCCACCTGGTTGCTGGCCAGCATGTAGGCGAGCTTCGAGCAATTCACTGTCTCGGGGTTGGTGAAGTGGACGGCGATCAAAATGCCAGGGTCGAAAGCGCGGACCGCCTCCGCCCCCGCCCGATAGATGGCGCACATCTTGGGCACGGAGGTCTCACCGCAGATGCCGTTGTTGGTCTCGTTGCCGATCTGGACCATGCCGATGTCCGCCCCGGCGTCCCGAATGGTCTTCAGGCTCTCGGCGGTGTAGGCGCGGACCTTTTCGGCCTTGCCGTTCTCGTCCAGATCCGCCCAGGCCTTGGGGGCCTGCTGCTTGCCGGGGTCCGCCCAGAAGTCGGAGTAGTGGAAGTCCACCAGCAGCTTCATGCCGTACCGGGCCGCCCGCCGACCGATCTCGGCCGCCGTGTCCGCGGTGCAGTTGCCGCCGCCGTAGCCCCGGCCCTGGCTGTCGAAGGGGTCTACCCAGACTCGGACCCGAACGTAGTTCACGCCGCTCTCCGCCAGGGTCCTGAGCATGTCCTGCTCCTCCCCGGCGTAGTTCCGGTAGACGACGCCGCTGGCTTCCTCCGCCAGGAGGACGCTTACGTCCGCCCCCAGGATGAAGTCGTCCGGCAGGTTTTCGACCTTCTTCACATACAGGGTGTCGGAGGCGACCCGGGGCGCCTCGCTCCCGTCCGAGGATTCCACGACGGTTTCCAGCGGCGGCACCGCGTCGGCGGTGGGTTCGGGTGCGCTGTCCTCCGCCGCGCCGCCCGCGCAGCCCAGGAGCATGAGCAAGGCCATGGCTATGGCAATACTACGTTTCATAGCTGTCTCCTTTCATAGGTATGTCTTTATAGCCCGCACCATTTCTTGAAAGAAGGGGCGCCCCAAAGAACTTGTATTGGGATGCAGCACTTTCGCGGCTTATCCCGTCTTCCCCAAATAAGTTTCTCTTTTTCCGCCGCTTCTTCTCTTTTTCAAAAGAGAAATAGCGGCAACACCCAAAGAAATACCAGCAAAAAAGTTGGTTTACCTCTCCAACACGGCCCTGTGGAAGATCTTCTTGCCCTTCTTGATCTTGACGCCGGCTGAGAGCTGCTCCCGGGATAGGGTGAAGTAGGTGTCGGTGACCTTCTCCCCGTTCACGCTGATGCACTTGTCCTTCTGCACCAGCTGCCGGGCGTCGCCCTTGCTCTTGGCGAGGCCGCAGCAGACCAGCAGCGTCAGGATATCCACGCCCTCCTCGCTCACCTGCTCGCAGCCCAGGCAGGTGGTGGGCATCTCGGCGTCGTCCCCCTCGCCGGAGAACAGGGCCCGGGCGGCGGACTGGGCCTTTTCGGCCTCCTCCTGCCCGTGGACCAAGGAGGTGAGCTCGAAGGCCAGGATCTCCTTCTTCTCGTTGATCCTTGAATCGGGCCAGGCGTCCATCTCCCGGATGGTCTCCAGGGGCAGGAAGGTGAGCATGCGGATGCACTTCATCACGTCCGCGTCGTCCACGTTCCGCCAGTACTGGTAGAAGGCGAAGGGGCTGGTCTTGTTGGGGTCCAGCCACACGGCGTTGCCCGCGGTCTTGCCCATCTTCTTGCCCTGGGAGTCGGTGAGAAGGGTGATGGTCATGGCGTGGGCGTCCTTGCCCAGCTTCTTGCGGATGAGCTCGGTGCCGCCCAGCATGTTGCTCCACTGGTCGTCGCCGCCGAACTGCATGTTGCAGCCGTAGTGCTGGAAGAGGTAGTAGAAGTCGTAGCTCTGCATGATCATGTAGTTGAACTCCAGGAAGGAGAGCCCCTTCTCCATGCGCTGCTTGTAGCACTCGGCCCGGAGCATG